>JAJZIJ010000051.1 GCA_021810625.1 Acidobacteriota bacterium | reverse complement strand
AACCAACTGTTAAGCTAAGTTCAATTCAATACCCGAAAGGACAAAACCCGCTTCGCCACCCTTCGCTCCCTTCAGGCTCATCCTTCGATTGGAAAAGACTTCCCGAAGTGGGCATTTCGTCCAGCCACTTGGAGATTTTCTCCGAAAATGGAAAATTGGGGGCGGAAGCCTTCACTCGTTGCTTCCTGGAGGTGGCAGGGATATTCTCGACAATAGCATCGCATTCCGTGAAAACCCCGTCCACAGAACGCGCCCTGATTGCTGCCCTGCGAGAACGGCTGCAAGCGCAGCCAGAGAATCCCTCTGGACGGCATGGGTCGGTGCGTCTGGGTATCGGCGACGACTGCGCCATTTTGCGCGTTCCACGGGGACATGAAGTCCTGCTTACCACGGATATGTCTCTGGAAACCACGCATTTTCGCCGGGATTGGCATTCCCCGGAGTCGGTGGGACATCGCTGTCTGGCGCGCGGACTCAGCGATCTGGCCGCGATGGGGGCACGCCCGCTGGCGGCATTTCTCTCGCTGGCGCTGCCGCCGGAACTGACCGTTTCGCGGCGGGGTCGTCTGGCATGGCGCGACCGTTTTCTTTCGGGGCTGCTCACGCTGGCCCAGCATTATGCCGTTCCATTGGCCGGAGGCGACACCGCGCAATCCCCTGCAAGGCCAGGAATCTGCGCCGACAATATCCGATCCGATAGTAGTACAGGCCTCGTTATGGCCGACGTTGTGCTGGTGGGCAGCGCGCCGCGCCAGCGCGCGCTGCTGCGCTCGACGGCCAAGGCGGGCGACCGCATCTACGTTACCGGGCATCTGGGGGGCGCGGCGGCGGAACTGGCGGCGCTGGCGGCCCATCCTCGACGCTTTGAGAAGGCCATCTTCGCTTCCGACGTTTCGCCAACCCCTCATCCGCATCTCTTTCCTCAACCGCGCCTGGCCGTCGGCCAATTCCTGCTCGCTCGGCGGCTGGCGACGGCGGCCATCGACCTGAGCGATGGCCTCTCCACCGATCTTGACCATCTCTGCGAGGAATCTGGCCTTGGCGCTGTTATCGACGCAGCCTGCCTGCCCATGCACCCGTTGCTCGGAGCGCTTGGAGCCATGCCGCTGGCGGCAATGGAAGATCGGCTGCAACTGGCTCTGCACGGTGGCGAGGATTACGAATTGCTCTTCACCGCATCACCGAAAACCCACCTGCCGCGCCGTATCGCGGGCGTTCCCATCACCTGCATTGGAGAAATGCACCCCCTGCCGCGTAATTTCTCTGGCAGCCGAACTGGAGGAATCCAGTCACGCATCCAGCTTCTTGTTGCGAAGGACTCCGGCTCGCGCCGGATTCCACTACGTCCCGCCGGATGGGAACACTATCGCGGGCGCTGACGGCAGGCGCATTGGCTCTTTGCACGGCGAGGCTTTACGCCCCTGCTACCATCGAAACGTATGGCTCCGATACAGACTCGTGTCCGTTTTGCCCCTTCGCCCACCGGACTTTTGCATGTTGGCAATGCCCGCACCGCGCTCTACAACTGGCTCTTTGCCCAGCGAACGGGCGGCGACTTTCTGCTGCGTATTGAAGACACGGACGTCGAACGCAGCGAGGCGCGTTTTGAGGCTCAACTGCTCGACGACCTGCGCTGGCTGGGCCTGAACTGGGCCGAAGGGCCTGCGTCTGGACAAAAAAACGACGGCCCCTGCGGCCCCTATCGCCAGTCCGAGCGGCTGAAAATCTATCAGCGGCACACCGAGCAACTCCTCGCCGCTGGCAAGGCCTACCGCTGCTTCTGCACCGCCGAGCAATCGGAGGCCGAGCGCCAGCAGGCCATCGCCACGCAGCAGCCGCAGGTCTACAGTGGCCGCTGCCGCCAGATTGCCGCTGCCGAAAGCGACCGCCGCGCCGCTGCGGGAGAGGCGTTTGCCGTGCGCCTGCACATCCCGGACGCGCCGCTGCGCTTCCACGACATGGTGCGCGGCACCGTCGAGTTCTCCGCCGAAGCCGTTTCTGATCCCATTCTTGTGCGCTCCAGCGGCATTCCGGTCTACAACTACGTTGTCACCATCGACGATGCGCTGATGGGCATCACGCACGTCATTCGCGGTGACGATCATCTCTCCAACACGCCCAAGCAGGTGGCCATTTACCACGCCTTTGGCTGGTCGCTGCCGGAGTTTGCCCACCTCTCGACCATCCTCGGCCCCGACCGCGCGCGGCTCTCCAAGCGCCACGGAGCCACCTCCATTGGCAGCTTTCGTGAGATGGGGATTCTGCCGGAGGCGCTGGTGAATTATCTCGCCCTGCTCGGCTGGGGCGCGGAGGGCGGCACGCGGGAGACTTTCACGCTGACCGAGTTGGCGCAGGAGTTTACCTTGGAGCGCGTCACGCCCTCGCCTGCCGTCTTTGATTTTCAAAAGCTGCATTGGCTGAATCGTCACTACCTCAAGCAAGCCACGCCGGAGGGGATTGCGGCGTTGGCGCGGCCCGCCTTTGTCGCCGCTGGCTGGCTGCCAGAGAAACCCGACACTGCGGAAGTAGAAGCCTGGTTCGCGCAAGTGCTCGCGCTGTTTCTGCCCGCCGTGGATCAACTGGATCAATTGCCCGCCAAAGCGCGCTTTCTCTTTGCGCTTGATCCGCAGGCTGTTGCCGCCGAACCGGAAAATGCCGCGGTTCTCGCCACTCCAGTCGCGCAGGCCGTGTTGAAGGACTTTGCCACGCGGATTGCCGCACTCGTCACGTCCATCCCAGGTCTCAAAGGCGAGACCTGGGGCACCCCAGCTTCCACGTCCACGAGGAGCGCAGGCCTAACGCCGGAGACATTCAAAGCGGTGATGAATGAAGTAAAAGCGGCGACCGGAGCGAAGGGCAAAGACCTCTTCCACCCAGTGCGGATCGCGTTGACTGGCGCGCACTCCGGCCCGGAGTTCGACAAGCTGATCCCTCTGATCGAAGCGGGCAGCGCACTGCCTCTGCCCGCGCACGTTGCCAGCGTGCAGGAGCGCGTCGCCGCGTTGGTGGCTATGCTGGCGTAAGGCGGTTGCACCCCAAGCCCCTAGCTACGAGGCACATTCATTACAATTCAAATTGTGAGCAACCGTCGCTTTGGGTGGATAATTGGGGCTATATTTTTAGTTCTATTTTTTTTAGGTCTATTTTTATTGGGATTTTTTGCCGGGTATTGGCTTTCATCTATTCCGGGACTGCGCACTTACAAGCTGCTAAACATCGTAGGCATACTTTATGCTCTCTTGGGTGTGTCTGTTCTTTCTGAAATTTTTGCAACCAGCCGATGGAAAGGTTTCTGCGTCCAATGGCTTGCTCCAGCAATTCTCTGGATTCACACTATTTCTCTACTTGGAGCCTTTCTCTGTGGTTTCGTAGCAGCGAAAATACTGCACAAGTCTTCGGGACTCGCTGTAGCGCATTTTTCATTGTCCTTCTGGGTAAATTTCATATTCATTGGAATGGCTTTCGATGCAATCGTGGTTAACCCTCAGCTTCCTTTTCTGAAAAGAGACGTTGAAACTCGATGGCGCTGGCTTGGGTTCCTTCTTGTAGTTGACGGACTTGGGGCTCAATTAATAGCAGCAGTTATGGATATAATGCGATGAGCTTTTCGGGTTCCCCGTTTACTCGCGTCGTATCATAAAATCCAATGGCGTTTCCCATCAAAATTTGTGTTGCTTGCGGTGAGGAGTTTGAATTGAGGCCGGAGAAGCCCGGCTTTGCCAATCGCTGCCCGGAGTGCAGCCAGCCCGAAGCGGTTGACCCTGCAACCAAACCTCGCATGGATGCCGAGCAACGCAGGACGACAGCCGAAGCCAACGAGGCGCGACGACAGGCGATGCGCAATCTTCTTTATCGTAAAGACAGTTAAGAAGGCTCCGATCGCAGGTTCCACCGCTGTCCATAGGGGATTAAACATCCAAATAGCAAAAGCGCGTATTCAATTTCCCTCAACGGGGAACCCGCTCATTTGCAACGCAAAAAACGCTAAAAATAATTTCGAGGGGATTCGGAGACTCCTCTCATTGCCTGTCCATTGCCTGTCCTTGCCGAGACGCTTATCATCTAGGTAGTCAGGTGCTTTTTCGCCAGGACGACATTCATCGAATTTTTGCTCACAGGAAACGGCCTAAAGATTTTTCATGGCAGACGATCAGAACCCCCAACTCCCCCTTGGCCCTGGCAGCAATGGCAGCGGCAGCAACGACGGCGCTCCGCCGGGCGGTTCCACTGGCCCCGGCGCACTGAACCTGATTCCGATCAACATTGAAGAGGAGATGCGGCGCTCGTATCTCGACTATTCCATGTCGGTCATCATCGGGCGGGCGCTGCCGGATGTGCGCGACGGCCTCAAGCCGGTGCATCGGCGCGTGCTCTACACCATGCACGAGATGGGCCTGCAATACAACAAGAAATACACCAAGTGCGCCAAGGTCGTTGGACAGGCGATGGGCCAGTACCATCCGCATGGCGATGCGTCGATCTACGACACGTTGGTGCGCCTGGCGCAGCCCTTCTCCCTGCGCTACACGATGGTCGATGGCCAGGGGAACTTTGGCTCCGTCGATGGCGATCCGCCAGCGGCCATGCGCTACACCGAGTCGCGCCTGACCCGTCTGGCCGGGGAGATGCTCGCCGATATTGACCAGGATACCGTCGATTTCACGCCGAATTACGACGAAAGCACCACGGAGCCGGTCGTGTTGCCCGCGCGCATTCCGAATCTCATCGTCAACGGATCGAGCGGCATCGCCGTCGGCATGGCCACCAACATTCCTCCGCATAATTTGACTGAGGTCATCAACGCGGCCATTGAGATGATTAACAATCCGCAGGCCGGGCTGCTCGAAGTAATGCGCCACGTTCAGGGGCCGGATTTCCCCACCGGCGGCTTCATTTACGGGCGCAGCGGCATCGTGGAAGCCTATCGGACAGGCCGTGGCCGCTTCCTGATGCGCGCCAAAGTTGCGATGGAAAACATTACGCAGGGCCGTCAGGCGATCATCGTCACGGAAATTCCCTATCAGGTCAACAAATCCAAATTGATTGAGCGCATCGCCGCGCTGGTCAACGAAAAAATCATCGACGAAATCAGCGACGTGCGCGACGAAAGCGACCGCGACGGCATGCGCATCGTCATTGAATTAAAGCGCGGAGCCGAGTCGCAGATTGTTTTGAACCAGCTTTACAAGCACACCCAGATGCAGGAGAGCTTCTCGATGATCTTTCTGGCCGTGGTCAACGGCCAGCCCCGCGAGATGAGCCTGCCGACGGCCATCCGCCACTTTCTGGATCATCGCATTGACGTGGTGCGTCGCCGCACGGCGTTCCTATTGCAAAAGGCCCGCGACCGCGAGCACATTCTGCTGGGCTATCAAATCGCGCTCGACCATCTGGATAGCGTCATCAAGATCATTCGCGGATCGTCCTCGCGGCCCGATGCGCGCGAGGGTCTGTTCCAATACTTCTCAGGAAAATCCATCCAGTTGAACGGCAGCGAATTACGTGGAGTCAAGCTCGATGCCGCCAAATATGGTGTCGATCTTGCCCAGTCCTTTACGGCAACATTGATCCTGAGCTATCGCCAGATTGACGCGATTCTGGAATTGCAGCTCTATCGCCTGACGCAGCTCTCCATCGACGAACTACTGAGCGAGTTGAAAGAAGTTCGCGACCGCATTGCCGAGTACGAGTCGATTCTTGCGTCGGAGAAAAAACTTCGCGCTGTCATCGTCAAGGAACTCGAAGCCGTCAGAAAAGATTACGGCGATGCGCGCCGCACGCAGATTCTGGACGAGAGCGCCGAGTTGCAACTCGAAGACCTGATCGCCGATGAGCAGGTCGCCGTCACCATTTCGCACTCTGGATATCTGAAGCGCACGCCCATCACCACCTATCGCCAGCAGCGGCGCGGCGGCACCGGGCGCATGGGCATGAAGACGCGCGAGGAGGATTTTGTCGAGCAGTTGATTGTCGATTCCACGCACGCCTATCTGCTCTGCTTTACGAATACGGGCCGCGTCTACTGGCTCAAGGTCTATGAGATTCCCGATGTTGGCGCTGCCGGCAAGGGCAAGGCGATGGCCAGCCTGCTGAACCTCCAACCCGGAGAAAAAGTATGCACCATTCTGGCTGTGCGCAATCTGGAAGAGGAAGGCAAGTTCATTTTCTTCGCCACGCGCAATGGCACGGTCAAGCGCACTCCGCTCAAGGACTTCTCCAACGTGATGGCCAAGGGCATCATCGCCATTGGCATCGACAAGGACGATGAACTGGTCGTCGTCCGCATCACGGATGGACGGCAGGTGGTCTTTCTGGCCACGCACGAGGGCATGGCCATTCGCTTCGATGAAAATGATGTGCGCTCGATGGGCCGACCCGCCTACGGCGTGCGCGGCATTGGCCTGGGAAAAAATGATTACCTGGTCGGCGCTGCCGTCACGCCGCTGGAGCGCAAGAAGACCGGAGAAGGCGCCGATTGCGCCTGCCTGATCCTCTCCATTACGGAGCAGGGCTTTGGCAAGCGCACCGATGTGGACGAGTATCGACTGCAAACACGCGGCGGCAAAGGCGTCATCAATGTCAAAACCACTACGCGCAACGGCAAGGTCTCGTCGATCCAGTTGGTGGATGAATCCAGCGAACTGATGGTCATCAGCCAGTTCGGCAAGATCATTCGCATTGACACCAAGACCATCCGCGCAGCAGGACGCTCGACGCAGGGCGTGAAGCTGCTCAATCTGGAAGACGGCGACAAGGTGGGCGCTGCGGTTGTAATTCCGCCGGATGAAAAAGAAAACGGCGGCGAGAACGGCACACTCATTCAGTAGCCAGCCGGGACAAAGAAAAACGCCGCAGTGAGGATCATCTCCGCTGCGGCGTTTTTTCTACTCATGTATGGGTGTCATTCTGCACGAGTGCCGCGAGTAAAGAGCCCAGACGGTACTGGCCTCGCCCGCAATCCCAAGCCTCGAAGGGAATAAACCGCGCACACCTCCAACTCGCTCGTGCGCACCCGCCGTTTATTTGCTCTTCGGCGGTGGGTAGCGTTGCAGCATCTTGAAGATGGACATGGCCACCTGCTTCTCTTCGTTCTTGCCTCCGGTGACGATGTTGTCCTCCGTGGCCTGACCCCGCCAGACAAGCTGGTTGGTTTTGGCGTCAATCATGTCAAGGGTCAAAATGCCGATGGTGCGCGGACTCTGCGTGGTATTGGCCCATCCCATGCCACCCATACCCATGCCCCAGCCGCCCATGCCCCAACCGCCCATACCCCATCCACCCCAGCCGCCGCCCCAATATGTGGTGTTGGTGTCCATCTGCTCTTGGGTCAGGAAATGATATTTCACCAGCAAATCCGGGGATTGCGAGGCGGAGACCTGTTCCAGATGCTTCTTCTTGGTCAGCGCGTAATTGACATATTCATCCACAAACTGGCGATAAAAGGGATGATCCTTTTTATCGCTGGGAACCCATTCGTAGGTTTTGTAGGTGGAGAAAGGAGCAGCCAATCTCCAGTTGGCGCGGACGCTTTGCGCGTACAGCGCCGTGGGCAGGGCAGCCAGAAATCCCACCAGCAAAGACAGGGAAATGCCAGATCGACGCATCCATTGCATGTTCATGTTCCACGTTCCATTTCTGAAGGAGCTGGCATTCCTTGCGAAATCGCCCGCTCCCATCTTTTGAGTCTTCCACCACCCGGATGGACGTATTGCACGCGAGTCCGTATGCAACGTTCACCGCAATTTTATCCGGCGGTGGCATCCTGTGTCGCGCTCCGTCCTCGCGCCTCTGCATCGCATTGTACGGCGCGCGGCTGCGGATCGTACAGGCCCACAACCCCGCGCCGGGGGCAACCACAAGGGCCTCCCCATACAAGACTGTCAAGTCTACTTCGGCGGAAAATGCTTGAACATTTTATCGATGGCCTTGACGACCTCTTTTCGCTCCTTCTTGCTGGGCTGGATGACATTATCCTCCGTGGCCTGCCCACGCCAGACCAGCTTCTTCTTCTTGGCATCGATCAGATCGACGGTCAGGATGCCAATGGTGATCGGCTGCTGCGAGGTACTGGAAAATCCCATGCCGCCCATACCCATGCCCATACCGCCCATGCCCATGCCCATGCCTTCCATCCCCCATCCGCCGCCGCCCATGCCGTTGTAGGTGGTATTGGTTTCCACGGATTCCTGGGTGAGGAAGTGGTAGGTCGCAATCAAATCCGGGGATTGCGACGTGGTCACGATTTTCATGTTCCGTTTCGCCAGCGCGTCTTTGACGTATTCGCCGACATACTGGCGGTAAAACGGATGGTTGTCATGCTTGCTGGGCACCCAGGCCACGGTTTTGTAATCGGCAAAAGGCGCGTTTCTACTCCAGTTCACGCGGATGCTCTGCGCTTGCAGTGCCGAACTCAGCGGCGCAAGACAGATGAAAGTGAACAGAATGGCCAACAGGGATCGCTTGCAAACGCGGTGTTTCACTTGGATGTTCCTCCTGATGTAAGAATCGTTTTTGCTGCTGCATTCAATATGTTCCATCAATGTGCCAAACCAGACAAAAACCGCAGAAATAAGGTTCCAGAAATAAATCCCACAGAAAAAATTTTATACACATGTACCTTGGCAAGCACTTCCCCCAGGGAGATGCATACGGTAGTCTCCGGGTAGGTAAGATGCACACAACGGTTTCCAGGTCGATTTCTTTGCGCGCGCGGCTCGGCTTTTTCTGTCTGGCACTCTCGCTGTGCGCCATTCCAGCACCCTTGTTGAGGGCGCAAGCAGCGCCTGCGACGCATACGGCGCATACTCGATCCACGCGGCGGCATCGTACACGCGTGCGCCATGCGCGTCTGCGGCGCGCACATGCGGCACCGATGCGGAGACACACCACCCGGCGTCGCGTGTCTCCGAAGGCGGCAGCGCGGACAGTAGCAGCGCGGGATGCAATGGCCGCTCAGGAACCAATTCAGGAACCAAGCGTTGTTGATGCAGTCGAGGAAACAACCCAAGCTCCTATCCAGGTACAGCCGCGCATCGTTCCCATTCCACGTTACGCGCCTGCCCCCCTGCGGGGTTCCCGCGATGTTCTGGTTCACCAGAACATCATTGCGGATGTCGAAGGACTCAGTCGCATTCAAAACGACGCGCAAATCCGCGAAATGTTAGCGGAACAAAGCCTGGTCGCGCTCCCGGTCAGCGCAGCCTTGCAGGTGGATCCGCGTCTGCCCTCCAACCGCCGCTACTGCCGTCCGTGGACGGGAGAATTCTTAACCGATCTCGCCCGCGAACACGCAGCCCTGTTTCATCGACCGATTCAGGTCAACTCCGCTGTACGCACCGTTGCATTTCAGAGGCATCTGGAGCGCATCAACGGCAATGCCGCGCCTGTGAGCGGAGATACTGCCTCTCCCCACCTGACTGGCCAGGCCGTCGATATCGGAAAAAAGGGAATGTCCCGGCAGGAGATTGGCTGGATGCGCGCCTACCTGGGCCAGTTGCAAGATGCAGGCAAGCTGGATGTCGAAGAAGAATTTCAGCAAGCGTGTTTTCACATCTCCGTGTACGAAACCTATGACCCGACGGCTATTCCCTCCAGCAATCTGGTGGCTCGCGCCGATCTGCGACAGGCGTATGCCCTGTCACCTCATCCAACAGCGCCGCGCAGAATCGCCGTCTCCCATGCGCCGTCTCGCCGCTACGTCGTCTCCCATCGTCGCGCCCGCTCTCGCGCAAGATTGCGCGTAGTCCATCACCGCCGCCGCCGTCGTCATCATGTGTACGCTGGCATGTTGGCTGCGGGGATGCGCTAAGGAATCGCTGCACAAGTCGGCCTTTTGAAGATGTGCAGCTTTAGCCGCGCCGTAATCGGTACAACCCCTTGACCATCTACGGGCACCCGGAGCCTGCGTCTTATAGCGAACGGCCTTGCGCTAGATTCGCGTCAGCGCCAGAGCCAAAGCCGCCAGCAGCAAAACCGACGGCATCACGAAAAGTCCGGCACGCAGGAAGCGTCCGGCGCTAACGTCGATCTTTTCGCGCCGCAGCGCAATCAGCCACAGAATCGTCGCCAGCGAGCCAGTCACAGAAAGATTGGGGCCAAGATCAATGCCCAGCAGGACGGCGGCGTGCAGCAAGGGAGAGGCTCCTCCGACGCGAAGCGCCTCTGATCCAATGAGGCCGACGGGCAGATTGTTGAGGACGTTTGCCGCCAGACCCGCGCCAAAGGCGGTTGCAGTTGCGCCTGCGACTGGAGACCATCCTGCCACACGATGCAGCGCGGCCACGGCCAGGGGCAAGGCTCCGGCGTGGTTCAGCGCGCCGACAAGCACAAACAAGCCCGCCACCAGCGGCAGCACGCCCCAGGAGATATCGCGGACGGCTGTGTGAATCCCGCGAAAGTCGGGGGCGCTAACCACCAGCAGGAGCAAAATTGCCGCCGCGCAGGTGGGTGGGCCAAGCGGTCGGCCCGCAGCGGAGGTCAACAACAACAGCACGGCGGCCAGAAGAATGCCCAGCGCGGCGCGCTTGCCTTGCGCGCTCAAAGGCGCAGGTATGTGGCCGTCATCAATGCTTCCGGCAAGGTCTTTGCGGCTATGCCAACAGAGCAGCGCAAAGGTAAGACCAATGGCGACCACAGCAGGCAGTAGAAACGTATGCAGCCAGTTGGCGAGCGTCGGCAGGCGCGCATCAAAAAGCACCAGGTTCGCCGGATTGGAAATGGGCAGCACAAAGCTGGCCGCATTGGCGACAAAGGCGCAGGCAAAAAGATACGGCAGCGGCGACATGCGTCCGCGGCGCACCACGGCCAGCACGGCAGGCGTCAGCACCACGGCGGTGGCGTCATTGGAGAGCAGCGCGGTGACGAGAATGCCGACGGCATAGATCAACGAGAAGAGGCGCAGCCTGGAGCCGCGAGCGTGCTGCATGGCCAGCGCGGCCAGCCAATCGAAGACGCCATGCAGTCGGGCGACTTCAGAGAGCAGCATCATTCCGGTCAAAAACATGTAGACATTGCTGCCTTCATGCACGGAGGCCAGAGCCTGCGGCACGGGCACGAGTCGCGTGAGCACCAACAGCAACGCGCCTGCCGTGGCCCAGACATACTCTGGAATGCGGCGCGGGCGCAGCAGGATGAGCGCGATAACCGTGATGCCGATAAGCCAGATGGCCGCTGTGTCCAGATGCGTAGGCATGAGCTTTTGATTTTCGCAGATTTTGATGCGTGACTTGAGAATATCCGATGCCGATGCAGATAGAATCCACTCGTGCGCAATCCAATCCCATCCATGAACCAGAGCGCGGCAAAATCCACCGCAACAGCTCCGCATTTAGAGCGCGGCCTTGGCCTGCCGCAGGCCGTGGCGCTGAACATGCTGGATATGATCGGCGTTGGCCCCTTCATCACGCTGCCCCTGGTGGTGATGGCGATGGGTGGGCCGCAGGCAATGCTGGGCTGGCTTCTGGGCGCGTTGCTGGCCGTTTGCGATGGCCTGGTCTGGGCGGAGTTGGGCGCGGCCATGCCGCAGGCCGGTGGCTCCTACGTTTTTCTGCGTGAAATGTACGGGCAGCGAGCCGGACGTTTTGTCTCCTTTCTCTACGTCTGGCAATTGGCGCTGAGCGCGCCGCTTTCGATTGCCTCCGGCTGCATCGGGCTGGCGCAGCATGCGGCGTACTTGATGCCATCGCTACATCGACCTCTTTTGGCTGCGCGATATATGCCCGCATGGCTGCCGCTGCAAGTGGATCGCGCCGCGCTGCTGGCCATTGCCGCCTGCTGGCTGGCGGTGGCGCTGCTCTACCGCAGCATTCGCGGGGCGGGCCGGATTTCTCTGTTTCTCTGGGCGGGCGTGCTGGCCACGCTGGGCTGGATTCTCTTCGCGGGCGCGACGCACTTCCATCCCGCGCTGGCCTTCTCGTTTCCGGCAGGAGCGTTTCATCTCTCGTCAAAATTCTTTCTGGGATTGGGCGCGGCCACGCTGCTGGCCACTTACGATTACTGGGGCTATTACAACGTCTGCTTTCTCGGCGGCGAGATTCGCCATCCGCAGCGCAACATTCCCCGCGCCGTGCTGCTCTCGATTGCGAGCGTGGCCGCGCTCTATCTGGCGATGAACCTCAGTGTGCTGGGCGTTCTGCCCTGGCAGGAGATTGCAAGCGGCAGGAATACGAACCTTGCCACCTCCGTGATTGCGGTTTTCATTGCGCGGATTTACGGCAGCGCCGCCGGACGCTGGATGGCCCTGCTGATTCTATGGACGGCCTTTGCGTCCATCTTTTCGCTGTTGCTGGGCTATTCGCGCGTTTTTTACGCGGCGGCCAGCGATGGAAATTTCTTTCCACGCTTTGCGCGGCTGCACCCGCGCTACCGCATTCCGCATGTGGCGCTGCTGTGGTTGGGAGCCATCGCTTCGCTGGCCTGTTTCTTTCGTCTGATGGATGTCATCGCCGCGCTGGTGGTTCTGCGGCTGCTGCTGCAATTTTTATTGCAGCAGGTTGGATTACTGCGGCTGCGCCGTCGCAGGCCGGAGATGTTTGCCAGCTTCCGCATGAAGCTCTATCCGCTGCCAGTCTGGATCGCCATTGCCGGGAGCGTGTTCATGCTGCTCTCTCGGCACGGCTCAGTGTGGCAACTGTTGCTGGCGGCGGGAATCGCCATTGCCGGAGCGTGGGTTTACTGGCTGCGCCGCGCCCGCACCGGACAAAATACGATGTATCCCGCGCCGTAAATGCACGCGTGTTGGCCGAATCTTCAATTGTAAGTGCGGCACGAACCTGTGTTGACTGCACGTCAGGAGGCAGCCTACGCTGTTGCTAGAATGAGAGCCACCTGCTTCGGGTATACATGCCCGCAGTCCGGTTGGAATGGATGCAACACAGAGGCCCTTGTATTGGTGGGAGCTTTTCCTGATGCGCGTACTGCGGTTTGCTAGGATTTTTGTGGTCTTTGTTGGCGCCACGCTACTGGCAGGCTGTGGCGGCGGCTCTATGATGCCTCCGGGATCATCCCATCCGGTAGGTACATTCAGTTGGCCCAACAACGCCAACGGCTCTATGGTTCTCGATGCAACGGGGAACCAGTTTTACTTTGGAGCCACCAGCGGGATCATGTATCAAGCAAACACCAATATCCAGTTGAGCAATTTTAGAATCTCGCCGAAAGCCGCGCAGACTGGCGTATACCCTGTCACTGGGAGTGAGGGCTTTTGTTCTCCTGGAATCTGTCCGGCACTCGTATTGCTCTTCGATGTCATGCTGACGAACAATCCTGCGGGATCAGGCTGCATGGCCGTGCTGGCCATTAACATCTTCCCTGAAAGCTTTCCGCCGACTTTTTTAACGCCTGATTTTTTCATGGGCATGACGGTAAGTACCAACCCGTATGGATTTGCTGCGTCAACGACCACTGCAACCGCCTATAAAACCTACTGGGCCGGAAACCTTCCCATCTGCGGCGGTTCCAGTCCCTACGTGGGAACCTACACCAGCACAGACACCAGCAGCGCTTCCTTTGCCAGCGGCTGGACAACATCGAATGGAACGTGCGTCGCTCAATCCTCGTCAACTTCAAGAAATACTGGCCCGCCGTATGTAGCCTTTACCATCGATTCCGGCGGCGTAGTTGACTCGGAAACCAGCAAGATCGTGGGATCCATCGTTACTCCCATAACAAATTCCGTTCTCGCATCTCCTTATGTCGGTTCGCTCCATGACGCTACCTGCGCTCCCGTTGTGAGCATTACCAACGTGACGCAGAACGCATCGAACAAATGGGTTTTTACGGGTACAGAAACCTTTGCCGGTGTTTCCACCCCGTTCACCGCGACGCAGCAATAACCTTACCGCCGCATCCCAGATCTCAATTCTGAGACCTGGGATGCGGCTGGAAAGATGCCTGCCTTACACTTCTGTACTCTCCTCTCCCCTTGTTGTAGTCTGGGATTCTGTGTATTCAGGTCGAAGACGACAACCTTTTCCTTTGGCCTGCGTCACAAAGGGGGTTCGTGTGCAAACCGTCATCCGTGTGCGAACCAAGGTGCGGATAGAATTCCAAGAGGAGGAAAGTGAAGAACGCAAGTACGACCTGTTTTTTCTGCCTTGTTCTTTCTGCCATGTTGGTCTTTGAACCCGTTCTGCAGGCGCAGGATGACGGTATTGCTGCGGCGCAGGCCAATGCAGCGGTAGCATCTGGCGATTCTGCCACGGCAGCAGCACTGGCGAATGCGGCAGCAGCCAGCGCGACGATGGGTTCCATGCAATCTGCGACACCGTCTGTACCCACAATGCCTGGCCCATCCGGTCTGTCTTCCAGCGCCCCTTCAACCGTCCCCTCCGCCCCGATTCCTGTGCAGATTCGCACGGCCAAGAAAATCTTTATCGCCAACGCTGGCGACAAGACAGACCTTTTCCCTGATATTTTTAGCGGCGGCCCGGAACGCCCATACGTTCAGTTCTATTCTGCAATGGAGAAATGGGGGCACTACCAGATTGTCTCTACTCCAGAAGCTGCGAATCTGATTTTTGAAGTGGGCATCGCCAGTCCCAGCGCGGCGGAAATTGCCCCTACCAGCGGTAGTCTTGGCCCCTGGAATGGAGCCGAACTCCACGATGTACAGCTTCGCGTAAAAATCCTTGATCCCAAAAGCCGCATCTCTCTCTGGGAGATGGACTCGCATGTCCAGAACTCCTTCGGCATGAATCTGAAGAAAACCCGGGATAAGGAATTCAATACCGCCATGAGCAATCTGGTTCTGGAGGTACGACAACTTTCCCAGCAACAGGTCACAACGGCGAACAGTTCCGCGCTGACGCAGAAAGGACACGGCAGGGGCATTAAGGTCGCTACTATTGTCAGTTTGAGTTTACTTACTGCTGGCATAATTGCCATACTTGTGTTTGTCGCCACGCATGCTGGGCCGCAGCCACTGCCGCAGCCCACGTACCCATAGACACATCTCCGTGGCGGACAGTCTTTTCCAATCGAAGGATGAGCCTGAAGGGAGCGAAGGGTGGCGAAGCGGGTTTTGTCCTTTCGGGTATTGAATTGAACTTAGCTTAACAGTTGGTTCCGGGGCGGAGGGAATGTGGAAATCG
>JAJZIJ010000016.1 GCA_021810625.1 Acidobacteriota bacterium | reverse complement strand
GTTGCCCTGCGCCGCGTAGCTCGCCGTCAGACTGTCCGTGCCCACAGGCAACGTTGTCGTGCTCAGCGTCGCGCTTCCGCTGCCAGTCAGCGTGCCCGTGCCCAGCAGCGTGCTGCCGTTGTAGAACTTCACCGTCCCGCTGGTCACTGGGCTGCCGCCCGATGTCACCGTCGCCGTCAGCTTCACACTCGTCCCATACGTCGCGCTTGGCGACGGAGTGACTGCCAGCGTTGTTGCCGTCGCTACCGGGGTCGCTATCACCTCAATACCCCTAGTCTCCGGATTATCTGCCGCGCCTAGGGTAAAGTTGATGACGATCTGACCACTGGAATTGGCCGTGGCTGTGAACGATTCCGCGATTGCCGTGTCTGCTGCTCCGGCTGTCGCGATGATGTCAAAATTCGTCAGCATAGGCACCCCATTGATGCTCACATTGAATTTCCGCTGCCCCACCTGCGTCCAATATGTTTCTGCAAAGTGCAGCCGTACCACGTAGCTACTGCCTGCGGTCAGACCGGGAATGGTGTAGGTCATGGGGCCCCAACGCTCCGATTGGTACACCGCCTCTGGCGCTGGATTGGTAACTTCTGCGGTGTTGATGGCGTTTGTGGTGATATCTGTGTTGCCACCGCTGAAATCCGTATCTGCTACGAAGCTGCCTATTGTTAGCCCCCCGGCGTTGATGGCTATGCTACTGGCACCCACACTGTTGTACGTGAAGGATTCGCTGTTGCTGGTACCATTCGGCGTTGTCACCGTGACGCTTACCGCACCGCTACCCGTCGGTGCCATTGCCGTAATTTGCGTTCCCGTCGCGTTGACGGTAAAGCTGGTGGCCGCCGTACTGCCAAACTTCACCGCTGTCGCTCCCGTGAAGTTTATCCCTGTAAGCATCACCGAGGTTCCACTCGCGCCACTCGGCGGAAGACTGATACCCGTCAACATCGGCGCCGACGACACCGTGCCCGCCAGCACCTCAATACCCCTAGTCTCTGGCTGATCTGCCGCGCCCGCGCCAGCGGTAAAGTCGATAACGATCTGGCCGCTGGAATTGGCTGTGGCGTTGAACGATTTCGTGATTGCCGTATTCGCCGCTCCAGCCGCCGCGATGATGTCAAAGTTCGTCAACACCTGCGTACCGTTGATGCTCACGTTGAATTCGCGCTGTCCCACCTGCGTCCAACGTGTTTCTGCAAAGTGCAGCCGTACCACGTAGCTACTGCCTGCGGTCAGACCGGGAATGGTGTAGGTCATGGGGCCCCAACGCTCCGATTGGTACACCGCCTCTGGCGCTGGATTGGCAGCTTCTGAGATGTTGATGGCGTTTGTGGTGGTATCTGCGTTGCCACCGCTGAAATCCGTATCTGCTACGAAGCTGCCTACTGCTGGCCCCCCGGCGTTGATGGCTATGATACTGGCCCCGCCCGAAGTGATCGTCTCCATCACCGCCGGGGAGGTCGAGGCCGCGTAAGTACCCTGAGCCGGGTAGCTGGCCGTCAGGCTATCCGAGCCTACCGGCAGTGTTGTTGTGCTCAGAACCGCCACGCCGCTGGAATTCACCGCCCATGTGCCCAGCGAGACACTTCCATCGTAGAAGGTCACCGACCCGCTGGTCACTGGGCTGCCGCCCGATGTCACCGTTGCCGTCAGCTTCACGCTCGTCCCATACACCGCGCTCGTCGGCGATACCGAAAGCGAAGTCGCTGTGGCGGTGGCGGTGTACGTATATGGTTCGCCGTTGCTTTGGCCAGCACCATCACCAACGTATATGTTTGATGGGCCGACGTAGCCGACAGGGTTGCTGCTCGGCCCGATAACCGCCGTGATCTGCGTGGTCGAGTTCACGACAAAGCTTTTGGCTCCACTACCGTTGCCGTATGTCCAAACCCCCATGCTCCCAGGAGTGGTGTTGAAGTTCATTCCCGTGATGATTACCGTGTTTCCACCCGCATATGGGCCGCTCGCCGAACTGATGCTGGTGATTACCGGGCCGCAGCCATAGCGAAACTGGTCGGCGCTGCTGATCGCGCTGGTACCGCCCAGCGTGGTCACGGTCACGTTCACATTCCCGCAAACACTGCCCGGCTCCTGCGGCGAGGTTACGGTAATGCTGGTTGACGAGTTAACGAGGATTTTGGTGCCCGGATTGCCGGGGCCAAAATCAACCGCCGTCGCGCCCGTGAAGTTCGTCCCCGTAATGGTCACTACGGTGCCGCCACCAGGCCAGCCACCGTTTGGACTGACTGCCGTTACCGTCGGTGCCGCAACATAGGTGAACTGGTCAGCGCTGTTGGTTGCGCTGGTGCCGCTCGCTGTTGTCACCGTTATATTGACCGTTGTTCCGGCGCTGCCTGCTGGCGAAACCGCCGTGATCTGCGTCGATGATTTGACCACAAAACTGGCGGCGGCGCTGCTGCCAAAATGAACCGCCGTCGCGCCAGTAAAGTTCATCCCCGTGATGGTCACTGTGGTGCCGCCCGTATTGACACCGCCCACCGGACTGATGCCGGTTACATTCGGTAGCGGGCTATAAATGAACGATACAGAACCGCTGGTGCCATTTGCTGTCGTCACGGTGACAGGCACTGTGCCGCTGCCCGCCGGCACCACCGCCGTAATGCTTGTTGCCGAGTTCACCACAACCCCGGTAGCCAAATTGCTGCCAAATTTAACCGTGGCGCCGACAAAGAAATTCGTCCCGGTAAGCGTCACCGAATTTCCGGCAAATCCTCCCGTCGGATTAATTGCGCTCAATGTTGGCGCCGCAGTGCTATAGCTGAACGGTTTGCCATTGCTGGTGCCGCTCGGCGTCGTCACGGTCACGCTCACCGTACCACTGCCCGCTGGCGCCACCGCCGTAATCTGTGTATCCGAATCGACGGTAAAGCTGGTGGCCGCAGTGCCGCCAAATTTAACCGCTGTCGCGCCAAGGAAGTTCGTCCCCGTCAGCGTCACGGAGGTTCCATTGAATCCAACGGACGGGCTGACACTGGTCAGCGTCGGGGCCGCGATGATTACCGTCACCACCGGGGAGGTACTGGCTGCGTAGTTGCCCTGGGTCGGGTAGTTGGCCGTTATATGATCTGTGCCCGGTGGCAGCGTGGTAGTGGTGAAGGTCGCCACGCCACTGCCATTCGATGGGGCCGTGCCGATGGACGTTCCATTGTTCAGGAAGGTCACCACGCCCGTGGGCGTTCCGACGCTGCTCGTCACGGTCGCCGTCAGTGTCACGCTTGTGCCAGAGTTGCCGCTGGTTGGGTTTGCCGTCAGCGCCGTTGTCGTCGCCGCGCCTGTGATCGTCTCCGTCGTCGGGGCCGAGGTCGAGGCCGTATAGTTCGTGGTAGCTGCATAGCTGGCCGTGATGCTGTCCGATCCAACAGGCAGCGTTGTGGTGTGTATGCTCACCATGCCGCCCCCGCTGCTGGTCAACGTGCCGGAGCCAAGCAGCGTGGCTCCGTTGTAGAAGTTCACCGTGCCCGTGGTCACGGCTACGCCGCCCGATGTCACCTTCGCTGTCAGCTTCACGCTCGTGCCATAGGTCGCGCTTGGAGACGGACTTACCGCCAGCGTGGTCGTCGTCGCCGCGCCTGCGACGTAGGTAAACGTCAAGCCATTGCTTTGGCCAGCACCGGTTGAAGAGTATAGATACTGCGTGCCGCTGCCCGCTGACATGACTGCCGTGATCTGCGTTGATGAATTCACGGTAAAGCTGGTGACCGTGCCCGTATTGCCACAAGGCGAACCGCAACCGCCACTATACAGCCAAAGACTCATACCCTGACTGAAGTTCACCCCCGTGATAATCACCGTGGTGCTATTCGTCGTCGATCCCGTCGATGGACTGACGCTGGTCAACACGGGTGCCCCATTGTAGGCATACTGGTCGCTGCTGTTGATTGCGCTGGTACCCTGCGACGTGGTCACCGTTACATCCACCGTGCCGCTGCCCGCAGGCGAGGTCGCCGTGAGGCTGGTTGGCGAGGAAACAACAACATTCGTGGCCGGATTGCTGCCAAAATCGACCACGGCTCCAGCAGAAAAAGCCGTCCCGGTGACGGTCACTGTTTGCCCACCTGAGAACGGCCCTCCCGACGGATTGATGCCCGTCACCGTCACCGGAGAAACGTAGGTGAATTGATCGGCGCTGGTGGGCGCGCTCGTGCCGCCCGCCTCCATGACTTGGACATCCACCGTGCCTGTGCCCCCTGGCGAGGTCGCTCTCATGATCGTGGACGAGACAAAAGTCACACTGGTGGCATCCACGCCGCCAAATTGAACGGTCGCGCCACTGGTAAAGTTCGTCCCGGTGATGGTCACCGGAGTTCCACCCACCGCAGGGCCGCTTGTCGGGCTGATGCTGGTTATCGTGGGTGCTGTGCTTGGCGCAGTCCACCCAAGATCGATCGCCATCTGGACGCGCGCGGCAGCATATCGGTCAGGATTGTTCGTCCACTCACCCGGACACTCATAATTGCCGCTCGGCCATGAACCCGTCGGCCCATTGGGGAGGCCGTTGGCGAGACCTCCGGCATTCGGATTGCTGTCGGTACACCCACCTCCCCCTGGATTCCAAACCCCATGTGTGTACCAATAGGGCACTACATTCTGCCAATCCAAGGCGTTCCATGAGGGTGTTGGTGTCGCGCCATTCACCCCACCGCCACCGCCGGATGTCATGCCGCCGCCGCCCATCGAATTCACTATCGCCAAGGCCGCTGATCGTCCGCTTTGTTTGCCCAGAAGGTACAGGTACTCATAATCCTCATACCCGCGACGCCATTGCTCCATGCGCATGGATGCCACCGGGCCGCTGATTCCATTGCACACGACGTAGCCAACTCCGTAGCCGCTGTCATTTGTATCCGATACGCAGTTTGTATTGACATAGGGGGTCGCGGTAAGGATATTGGGGCCGAAGGGATTGGCCGTGTAATAACAGCCCAATTCATTCCCGGGGTAGAAAAAAAAGCCATTTTGTCCAGCTACATATGGAGATGCATTGCCGCTATTGTTCGATCCCTGTGTGCAATTGCCAGGCGTTGTATCTCCACCAGGCAGTCCACCCCAGAAGTTGGCCGCCCAATCCCATATTCCGCCCGGGGCCGGAGCCGCCGGACTCGGATCACCAACGCTGGGGGTAGTCTGATCCAGCCCATACTTGTACGCAATCCAGAAATTGGCGCGAAGGCCCACGCCGGTATTGTCAATGCCGTCGCTGGGGGTGAACATCGATCCCCCCTGGTAGTACCATTTCTCAATCGGAACTGGTGCCGCAGACTGCGCGGGCACGCCTTGCGTCATGTCCAAGGTGTATAGGTAGTCCGTCCCCGCTGTAAGGGGTAGGGGCTGACCGGGTTGGTTCCCATAGCGCAGGGGAGGCCCTGGCTGTCCCGGCGTGTAAAGCCCCGGATTCGGACTCCAATCAATTGTCCATGCGCCCGGAAACTGGGGAGATGCCAGACTGCTGTTGGGATATGAGAGGTTAACATGATCCGCGCAGACCGCATTGGTATAGTTTGTGGGAGTTCCGCTTAGATCATCCACTCTTTGGCAGGCGGGCTGATCCGTCAGGAAGGTGTGAATAGGATTGGTGCTGGCGGCCCATGTCGAAGAAAGCGCGGTATTGGCTTGGTTGATGGATTGATTTTCCTGTGCAATATCTTGATAGATGACCCAATCATCGTACAGTTCGTTGTTGTACGGCTCATCGGCGGTATAGGCAATTAACTCCGCCTGCCCCCATCCTTTGCCTCCCGAACTGACCGGTACTTGGTTCTGGGTGAAATGCATGGATATCTGCTCGGAAAGGTTTGTATACAACTGCAGCATCCCTGCGGGGGGGGTATTTGTGGATGTTGTGTACCCACAAGCGCTGGCATTTGCAGAATCCCAACAGTAGCCGCCCTGCCCATTCCAGCCCCATGGGCCGTTACCTCCATTACCCGCAGGCGAATCGAAGACCCGCATGTTGGTGCCGTCGGCAAAGAGTCCGCCGGGAGTTAGCGATGGGCCGAAGTACGCGTCGTAGAGAGTCCAGTCAATCGTACTGACGGTACCCGTGGCACCGAGGCCCGTGGGCGGCCCAGTGGTAAAGCTGGTCGCTGTACCCGCCGTTGTCGGATAAGCTCCACTTATATTGGGGCCTGCGCCGTCTATAAACGTGTCAAAGTCGTAGTCATGCGCCATCACCTGGTACTTTTTAACAAGAAAATCATCCGACTGATTCGGTGGGCACCCGACACCCCAGCAACCCATGCCCTCGCCGGAGTCAAAGCGCTCGAAGTACAACGGCATCCATGTTTTGAGCATGTCCGCATGCGCGGGATTCACAGAACCAGAATCGAATCGTGGGAGGGTGCCATTCCACACCGTCAAATTGATGGGGATCGACTCGCTTACGCCGTTGCCTGTCACCGTCACGGTTCCCGTGTAGGTTCCAGTGGCCTGACCTGCGGGGATGGAGATATCGACCCAGACTCCCTGCGTTGTTCCCGCCTGCACATTAAAGGGCGTGCTCACTGCCGGAGTCCCTGGATCGTAGGGATCGTAAAACGGGATCAGCGGGTCGGGCATGCCGCCGGATCCGGACAATGACGTGTTCTCAACTTTCGCCGCCGACGGATACGAATAGGGGAGATAGCCTTCCAGATAGCGAGTGATATCGGAGGTCTGCGTGTTATCCGAGGTCAACGTTCCCGCGCCACTCAGTGGGCTGATATCGACCGAAACATCACTGAGCGCCGCGCCCAAGCCAGCCGTAATGAAGAGTTGAAAAGAAATGGTCTCGCGTCCCGCGCCCGCCAGCGTAATCGTCGGACTCCCGGCAGAGGAACAAGACCAGACGGGATTTAACTCCGGGAGTGGCTGCGGATGCGCGGGGTATCCCCACGGATCGAAGTTGCCGTCATCCAAGCCGCCGCCATTGCTGTTGTACAGGAACGTGGGAATGGTCGGCTGGTTGCTGGTCGGCTGGTTGTTCAGCATCACCTTGATGCTGCCCTCAGCAGCCCATACTGTGGCGGGATCCGTCCAGTTCAGATTACAGGGAAGATTTTGCCCCACGACTGGACGGGCACCCGCCGCCAGCAGTAGCACAACAGCCAACACCGCGAACACCGTGGAAACCACCCCTGAGCCAAACTTCCGATTGCCGCCCGTTTTGCTGTCCATCTGATTTCCGATCATGTTTCCGATCATGGTCTTTCCCTCTCGCCAGCCAAAATTCTTTATTCCATTTGCTGAGATATCTCCGTGGTACTCGGCTCACTCGTCACGGCAAACATTCCCGCGCCAGATGCAGACTATTGGCGACACCAACAACCACACCACGCAACACGAGCGCATTCCGGTTGCACCCCGCTGGCGCCATCTCTGATAAATCGATATATTGAATCGTTTTATGCTGATCAGGAGCGAATTTATCGCTAAAATGCTGCGTTGTCAAGATGTTTTTTTGTTTTTAAGGGGAAAGCATGCGTCGTCGATCCACTCTCAACCCTGTCCGGCACGCGCCGGAACCGTACCGTTACGCTTCTCCCCGCACGGCGCGCCAGAGGTCGATGCAGGCCACCAGCCGCGTAACCTGAAAAAAGTCCGAGGCGGCCAGATAGAGAATCGAGATAAAAACCCACCAGACGTAGAACACAGCCGGACTCAATTCCTTCTGAAACGGGAGCAGCGTGGCCGAAAAGACCATCGCCAGCACGATCAGGCAGAGCTTGACGATGCCCAACACCAAATTGATCTCCACCAGCTTGCCGCGCAGTCCGCTCATGCTGCCGTAACCAACCCAGGCCGCTGTCCCCAGGCTGGCCAGCATTCCCTTGCCTTCCAGCAGCGCGATCAGCGGAGCGGCGCTGAATATCCAACTCGAAACGGCCCAGAGGGTAAACAGCGCCAGGGAGAGAAAGATGGTCTTGGCAAAGTAGCCGACCAGATTGGGATTCGCTCCGCCGAGCGAAGAGCGCGCCGCCCAATGCAGACAGAGAAACCAGACGGCAAAACTGCCGCCCAAGGTGAGGATGCGCAGCAGTTGGATGCCAACCATCATCCACGGCGCGTGGCGCAGGCGGACATCATAGCGACGCAGAACGGCCATGCGGCCAAAGCCGGAGACCATGGCCCACGCGACGGCCAGCAGCGGCAACATCCAGATGGCTACGACTCGCACCGGCGGCAGCAGAACATCGGCCACGGAGGAGAGAATCTGCGCGGCGAGGAGTGGGTCTTGCAGGGAAAACTGATAGATTCCCGTCGGCGCAAGCGAGACGGAATCGTAGATGCGCTTGCCTTCGTACAAGAAGAGCAGCAGCGCGGGAATGCCCAGCGTCCAACGCCAGAGCAGCTCCAGCGCCAGCAATGAGGGGCGCCGCCAGCAGCGGGCCATCGTCTCCACGAAGGATTGCGTGCCGCGAATTTTTTTCTGCGCTTGCGCTAGAAACTGCGTCATCGCACCACCAGATTGACCAGCTTGCCGGGCACCACAATGACCTTTGTGATTTCTTTTCCTGCAATGGCAGCCTGCACCTTTTCCTCTGCGAGGGCAGTCGAGCGCAGCAACTCCTCTGCGCTGCCAATGGGAACGGTGATGACAGCGCGCAGTTTGCCGTTGACCTGCACTGGAATGCCGATCGTGTCTTCGGCGGCCAGCGCTGCGTCGAAGGCTGGCCAGGACGCGCGCAGCAGCGGAGTAGTTTCGCCAAGTAGAGACCAAAGCTCCGCGGACAGATATGGAGCAAAGGGTTGCAGCAGCAAAATGAGGTTGCGCGTGGCGGCATAAAGCACGCTATCGCGAACAGAGCCAGCGGTAATCTCCGGCTCAGCGGCGATGAGATCGTTCACCAACTCCATGATCGCGGCGATGCAGGTGTTGAAGTGCCAGCGACCTTCAAAATCATTGGAGATGCGGCGGATGGTCTGATGCAGCTTGCGCAGCAGCTTCTGTTCCGTTGGCGTGAGGGACGCAGGCAGCGCCTGCCCACGTCCCGAAGCAGCGCGGGGCATGGTGCTGAGCGCGTAACGATAGACGCGAGAGAGAAAGCGGCTGATGCCCGCGACACCATCCTCCTGCCAATCCAGATCGCGGTCGGGCGGCGCGGCAAAGAGCGCGTACATGCGCGTGGCATCGGCCCCGTAGCGCGCAATCATATCGTCGGGCGAGACGACGTTGCCCTTGGACTTGGACATCTTTGCGCCGTTCTTGATGACCATGCCCTGCGTAAAAAGCCGATGCGCCGGCTCATCATTTTTTATCAGGCCGAGGTCGCGCATCATCTTCGTCCAGAAGCGCGAGTAGATCAAATGCAGGATGGCGTGCTCAACTCCGCCAATATACTGGTCGATGCCCTGCTCGCCAAACCAATACGCCGCGGCTGCGGAATCGAAGGGAGCGCTGCTGTTCTTCGCGTCGGTGTAACGATAAAAATACCAGGAGGAATCAACAAATGTGTCCATCGTGTCCGTCTCGCGCCGGGCCGCGCCGCCGCATTTGGGGCAGATGGCATTCACAAACGCGGGCACACGACTGAGCGGCGATCCGCCCTGCTGCGTGATGTCAATCTTCTCCGGCAGCAGCACCGGAAGCTGCGCCTCTGGCACAGGAACGATGCCATCTTTTTCGCAATACAACATGGGAATGGGCGTGCCCCAATAGCGCTGACGACTGATGCCCCAGTCTTTCAAACGAAACGTGACCTGCGATTTGCCAAAGCCTTTTTCCGCAGCGTAGGCCGTCATCGCCCGCTGCGCCTCCTCGCACCCCATTGCGTCAAATGGGCCGGAGTTGATAAGCAAACTATCTTCCTCCGTATAGGGCAACAGAGGCTCCGCGCCCTCATGCGCCGATTCCGCGCGGCGCGGAAGAATAACAATTTTTATCTCCAGATTGTATTTTTGCGCGAACTCATAGTCGCGCGCGTCGTGCGCCGGAACAGACATGACCGCGCCAGTGCCGTAATCCAGCAAAACGTAATTCGCCACCCAGATGGGAAGCAACTCATCGTTGAATGGATTTTTGGCGTAGTGCCCGGTAAAGATGCCGATCTTTTCCAGCGTGCCAAAGGCATCTTTTTCCCGCGCCGATTTCTGCTGTTCGAGCAACACCTGCACCTCACGCCCCAGCACACTGTCGGCGGCGCAGAACTGCGCGACCATCGGATGCTCCGGCGCCAATTGGAGTGAAGTTGCGCCATAGATGGTATCAATGCGCGTGGTAAAGACGGTGATCTTCCCCGGAGCCTCTTCCCGCATCCGCTCGTTCAGACGCAGCGTGACCGGAGCATCCGCAGGCGAAAATTTCTCCTTGCGCTGCACCTCAAAATCAACCAGAGCGCCTTCACTGCGACCAATCCAGTTGCGCTGCATGGTGCGAACCTTTTCCGGCCAGCCTTCCAGTTTGTCCAGATCGCGCAGCAACTCGTCGGCGTAGCGCGTGGCGCGCAAAAACCACTGCTCCAAATCGCGCTGCTGGACGGGAGTTTCCTCATGCCGCCAGCAGCAGCCATCGACCACCTGTTCATTGGCAAGGACTGTCGCGCACTCCGGGCACCAGTTGACTTTGCTCTTTTTGCGATAGGCCAGACCGCGCTCGTAGAGCTTCAGAAAGAACCACTGATTCCAGCGGTAATACTCCGGCAGGCAGGTGGTCACTTCGCGCTGCCAATCGTAGCTGAGGCCGAGGCGCGCCATCTGGCGGCGCATCGCGGCGATGTTGGAGAGCGTCCACTCGCGTGGCGGCGTATTGTTTTTGAGCGCGGCATTCTCGGCGGGCAGGCCGAAGGCATCCCAACCCATCGGATGGAGCACGTTGTAGCCGCGCATCCACTGGTGCCGCGCCAGCGCATCGCCAATGGCGTAGTTGCGGACGTGGCCCATGTGCAACTGGCCGGAGGGATAGGGCAACATCTCCAGCACGTAATACTTGGGCTTGCCGCAGGCGGGCGACTCGGCGGCGTAGAGATCGGGCTGCGCGTCCCATGTAGCCTGCCAGCGCGGTTCAATCTCGGCGGGATTGTAGCGGAGTTCCTGCGTGACATTTTCGGGCGCGGAAGCATTCCCTGTCGAGGACATGGATGCTGCTACGGCGGGGCTGTTGGTTGGGGCTGGCATACTGTTTTGATTCTAACTGCGGGTCAGGAGGATTTCTGGATTCGCTGGCGGAACCATGCGGCGATTTGATCTTCTGTGAGCGTGCCCGCTGCGATGGCTTCCATCATGCGAATGGCATCCGGCGGATCGAATTGCAAGCGATATCCATGCTCCACAAGAAACAAGCGCGCCATGACCCAGGCTGTGCGTTTGTTGCCATCGACAAAGCCGTGATTGCGGACAAGTCCGTAAGCATACGCCGCTGCCAAAGATGCTGCATCCGGCTTGCCATACGCTGCCTGATGTTGCGGACGCGCCATCGCGGACTCCAATGCAGACGCATCGCCCACGCCCCCCAAGCCGCCATGCTCTGCCAACTGTCGATCATGCGCGGCATGGAGGACATCCAACCTCAGCCATCGCCATCGCTTCATTTTGCCAGCGCCCGCAGGATTTCCCTATCTTCCTGCATGATCTCTTCAGCCAGGCGCATCTGGCGTTCAAAGTCAGGATTGTACGGCGTAAGACGATAGCTGCCGTCGGGAGCTTCTGTCAGAAATACCGTGTCCCCCTTCTTTACCTTCAAGCGGGACATGGCCTCCTTGGTCAGAATGAATCCAGCCGATGAGCCAACGGTCGTGACCTTAAATGCGAGCATATTCCTCCCGTATAACGTTTATTATATACACCATCTCCAAGGTTCGACAATGGGGTCTAGGAAGCAAAGCTCTTCCTTCCAAGAGCTTTGCTTCCTAGAACCCACCTCATTTAAAGCGCAGCCTCACGGCTCTTGACCTGTCACTACTCAGCCTCCATTGCGAAGAATCTCCTCCAGAAATGGGAACTCGCGGTAGCAGATATTTTCAATCAGCTGCCGTTCGTGCTCGTGTGTTGCCTTGTCGTGCGTCGCCAGTGTGAGGTAGTAGTTCAGCCCTTCATGCTTCCCGAAAACAATCCATTCGCCGGTGAGCCGTTCGGCCTCGCGAAGACGCTGCCAATTTCCCTGAACGGCGTCGTTCACCATTGGCGCTATTTCGTCGATGGTGGAATATCTCTTTTCGCCCGCTTCCTGGGCTTCGCGCACCTTCTGGGCGAAGTAAGGAATTCCGAACTGTTTTAAACCATGCTGGATGTTGATCGCCAGCGAAGCCATGCCCGGTTGCATGTAGTGTTTGTGCCAAAGTCCCTTGAGGGGCGGGTGTCGGTTCTGGATAGGCGGCTTCAATCCCGTCGTCTCACCCTTTTCTAAGGCCTCAATTTCGCGAGCGACCTGGAACGGGTTAATTCTGCTGGCCTTGTATGCACCGAAGAAGCTTAACAGGAAGAGCAGGCTGATCCGGCCCGGAGCGATTTGTTCCAAGCGCGTCGCCTGAACGATTACCTCAAACTCAGCCGAGATTTGTTCTGATATATCGTTCCCATCTTGATCCTTCGCTTCGAGACTCCATTGTCGGTTCGTCAAGTTCATTGTCAGTGGCCTCATTCACCACAACAAAATCTTACCGCCGGGTGCCCCATCCTTCGCGGTTTTTGCGAAGGACGGGATGGGCAAGTCCGTTCATTCCACGTACATCTTCTCTGATGCAGGCTCTTGATCCCACCCTTGGCTACGCCAAGGATGGGGCACCCGAAGACTCTTCATACTCTTGTATGCCGACGCAACTACACCAGCGCGGCGCGGACGATTTCGCTGACCTGTTTGCCGTCGGCGCGCAGATCGGCTGCTTGCAGCCTGGACTGGACGGCCTTCATCACGCCGCCCATGTCTTTGGCCGTCGGCCTGGCACCAGAGGCAGCAATCTCCGCAACCACCGCCTGCGCCAGCGCGCGAATCTGCGCCTCGTCAGCCACCTTGGGCATGTAGTGTTCGATGATGGGAATCTCAGCGGCTTCCTTGGCGGCCAGTTCCGGGCGATTGCCCTGGGTGAACTGCTCCATCGACTCGCGCCGCTGCTTGATCTGCGTAGCCAGAATCTGCACGGCCTCGGCATCGGTGAGTGGGGCGCGCTTCTCAATCTCCTTATTCTTCAGCGCCGTCTTCATCATGCGCAGCGTGGAGAGCCGCGCCTCATCGCGCGCCTTCATGGCAGCGATCATATCCTGATGCACCCGTTCGACCAACGTCATTCTTTTCCCCTTCCGCGATATCCGACGACCATCCTTTCAGTATAAGGGGCGACTCGCGCGGCCCACTCCCTTTAGAATAAAAGCATGTTTCGTAAAACACGCATCTTCACTCCCGGACCTACGCCTTTGTTGCCCGCCGCGCAGTTCGCCATGGCCGCCGCGGACATTCACCATCGCACGCCGGAGTTTCGCGCGATGTACCAGCGCGTGCTCGGCCAGTTGCGCGCCTTTATTGGCTCCAAGAACGATGTGATCCTGATGGCCGCCTCTGGCACCGGCGCAATGGAAGCCTCTGTGTCAAATTTGACCTCACCGGGCGACCGCGTGCTGGTGCTGACCGCTGGCAAGTTTGGCGAGCGCTGGACGGCGCTGACCAAGGCTTTTGGCTGCCAGGTGGATGTCGTCACTGCGCCCTACGGCCAGACATTTGCGCTGGATGCGGTTCGCGCCGCGCTGAAGCCCGACACCCGCGCTGTCTACATGCAGGCGACGGAGACATCGACCGGCGCGCGCCACGATGTGGCTGCCGTGGCCGAGTTGCTGCGTTCGGCGAAGAGCGAGGCGCTACTGGTGGTCGATGCCATTACCGGACTGGGCACCACGCACCTGGAGATCGACGAATGGGGATTGGATGTCGTCATCGGCGGCTCACAAAAGGCGGTGATGATTCCGCCGGGCCTGGCGTATCTGTCGGTAAGCGAGCGGGCATGGCAGCGCATGGAAACAACCAAAAATCCGCGCTACTACTTTGACCTGCGCCGCGAACGCAAATCCGCCGCCAATGGCGAATCGGCCTACACGCCCGCCGTGGCGCTGATTGCTGCGCTGGGCGCGGCCTTTGACTACATCGCCGGGCAGGCTGGCGGCGATCTGGCCATCGGGCGCGACACGTTGATTGACAATGCCGAGACCTGCGCGGCCATGACCCGCGCCGCGCTGCCTGCGATGGGATTGCGCCTCTTCGCTCCCGATGCGCCTGCGGCTGCGGTGACGGCAATTCTGCCGCCGGAAGGCGTGGACTCCGGCGTAATCGTAAAAGAAATGAAGACGCGCTTTGCCTTGACGCTGACCAACGGACAGGGCGAAATGAAGGGTCGGATATTCCGCGTGGCGCATCTGGGTTATTTTGATCCGCTGGACACGCTGGCGGTGATTGGCGCGCTGGAACAAGTGGCGCACGACACGCTAAAAACGCCGGGCTTCAAGCTGGGCGCGGCGCTGGCCGCAGCGCAACAAATTTTGTCGGCGCGGACGAAGCAGCTAACCGCTACTCGCCAGTAGCCAAAGAACAAAAAGGATCCAACACAAATGAAAATTGTTCTTGCCGAGAAGGTCTCCCCAGCCACTGTGGCCGTGTTTGCCAGCGAACCTGGCTGGCGCGTGGTTACGCATGACCAGATCACCAAGAATCTGGCCGCAGAACTGGCCGACGCTGACGCGCTGGTCGTTCGCTCCGCCGTGCAGGTGGATGCCGCGCTGCTCGATGCCGCGCCCAAGCTGCGCGTGATCGGACGCGCCGGAGTGGGCGTGGACAACATTGACGCCGAGGCGGCAACGCGACGCGGCATCGTGGTGATGAACACGCCCGGCGCCAACGCCGTGGCCGTCGCCGAATTAACCCTCAGCCTGATGGTCGCGCTGGCCCGCATGATTCCGCGCGCCAATGCCACCATGCATGCTGGCAAGTGGGAGAAGAAATCGCTACAAGGCGTGGAGCTGCGCGGCAAGACGCTGGGTATCGTGGGACTGGGTCGCGTGGGGCTTGAAGTGGCCCGTCGCGCCCGCGCCTTTGGCATGGAACTGGTCGGCCACGATCCATTCGTCAACGCCGCCATCGCGCGCGAGAACGGCGTGCGGCTCGCTCCTGTAGATGAGGTGCTGCGCGTGGCCGATTACCTGACGCTGCATGTCGGCCTGACCCCGCAGACCGAAGGACTCATCAACGCGAAAACTTTGGCCACCATGAAGAAGGGCGCGCGCATCGTCAACTGCGCGCGCGGCGAATTGATCGACGAAGTGGCTCTGGCGGAGGCGCTGCGCTCCGGCCACATTGGCGGCGCGGCACTCGATGTTTTCCAGAAGGAACCACTCAAAGATTCTGCCTTCTTCGGCCTCGACAACGTGATTCTAACCCCGCACATTGCCGGTTCCACGGCGGAGGCGCAGGAGGCCGTCGGCGTGCAGATTGCCGAGCAGGTCAAGGCATATCTGAAGCTGGGCGTGGTGCAGAATGCCGTCAACGTGGCCTCGCTCTCGCATGAGGAGTACACCGAGATTGCTCCCTACATCGGCATGGCTGAGAGTCTGGGCAGCCTGTTGGTGCAGATTGCTGCGGGTTCCGCGAAGGCGCAGCCTGTCGAAAGCATTGAGATTGTCTACAGCGGGCGCTTGGCCTCCATGCGGACGGAGTTGCTGCGCAATGCGGCACTCTGTGGCGTGCTTTCGCCCTCCGAGCAGGTGAACCGCATCAACGCAGCCTCCATTGCCGCCGAGCGCGGCATTCGCGTCCACGAGGAAAAGAAAGAGGCCGTCACCGGAGGCGCAGCCAATGTACTGAAGCTGACGCTGCACAGCGCCAGCGGCGATCTAACGGCCAGCGCGACGGTGCTGCACGGCACGTCGCCGCGACTGCTTTCGATGGAGGATATCGACATTGAAGCTCCGCTGCACGGTACGCTGCTCTTTCTGCGCAACAAGGATATCCCCGGCGTGATTGGTCGCATTGGCACCATTCTGGGCGAGCACAAAATCAACATTGCCAACTTTACCCTGGGACGCCCCGATGCCAACCGTGGCAAAGCCAGGGGTGAGGCAATGGCCGTCATCCAGATTGATGCCGATGACAACCACGCTGGCATCGCTCAGGCAATCACGGCGCTCAAATCTGTGGATGCCGTGCTGCGCGTGGGCCTGGTCAAACTGAAGTAGCACGGGAAGACTGCGCGCTGCGAGGCTGGCTGGACGTGCCGCGCAGCGCGGAACGATTTCTCTGACAAGATTTTGATTGAGGTTGTTCCATGCCGTTGTACGAATATGAATGCACGCAATGCCATCGCCACCTGGAAAAAATTCAGCGCTTCAGCGATGCCCAGGAAACAATTTGCCCGCATTGCGGCGGCGCGCTGGAGCGTGTCATCACCGCGCCTGCCATCCAGTTCAAAGGCGCGGGCTGGTATGTGAATGATTACGCCAAGTCTGGCGCAAAATCGCCAGCGACGAATAGCGGCAGCGAGGCGAAATCTTCGGACACAGGAAAAGCAGATTCCGGCAAATCGGAATCGAGCAAAGATTCTGGCGGAAGCGCTTCGGCCTCCGCGCCGAGTTCCTCTTCGGATGCGCCTTCTGCATCGACTTCGTCTGGCACGTCGTCTTCTTCCACGCCCGCATCGTCCAGTTCTTCTTCAGAATGACTCGTCGATGACATTGGCTACAATCACTCTGTGTTCGCGCATTCGATTCTCATTCCGACAGACGATGATGCAGCCGACTGGCATGCGCTCTGGCAGCAACTGCCCGCCAGCGCCGCCGTCTTCGCGCTGCATGGGCCTTCGGATAAGGTTGACGACGAACCCTACATCACCAAGACGGCCAATCTGCGCCGCCGCCTCAAGCGATTGCTGTCGCCAGATACCACAGCCTCCAAACGACTCAACCTTCTGGGCCGAGTAAGCAGGATTTCCTATACCGAAACTGGCTCCGATCTGGAAACCGCGCTGCTGCTCTACACCGCGACGCGGCACGCCTTCGGGGATCGTGTCCGCAAGCGGCTCCATCTGCGTCCACCCGCACTACTGCGCATGGCCTGGGAGAATGCCCATCCCCGCGTCTACGCGACAAATCGCGTTGCGCTGCGCGCCCTCGAACACACCTTTGGCCCGTTTCCGTCGCGTGTGGCTGCCGAGCGCTTTCTCGACGACTCACTCAATTTATTTTTTCTGCGCCGCTGCACCGACGATCTGCATCCCGATCCTGCCTTTCCCGGCTGCATTTATTCCGAGATGAAGATGTGCCTGGCCCCCTGCTTTCTGGGCTGCACCGAGGCGCGCTACGCCGAGGAGTCCGAAGCCGTCCGCGCCTACTTCGCCACGCGCGGCGCATCGCTGTTGACCGCGCTGGAGCAGGATCGCAACGCCGCCTCCGCCGCGCTTGACTTTGAACGGGCCGCGCAGTTGCACGCGCGCATCCAGAAGGTAAAGGCCATCGCGCAGCAGGCCGCGCCGCTCGTGCATCCGCTGGCGCAACTGGATGCCGTGATTTTGCAACCGGCTTTCTATGCGAGCCAGGCAGCGCTCTCCATGCACGAGATGTCCGCCCCCGACATGTCTTCTACTGGCCATGCCGCGCACGTCGCGGTCTTTCTCATCCGCGCTGGAATGTTCTATGGGCCAGCGCTCTATTCCGTGCAGGGCATGGCGCATCCCAACGAACAATCGGGGTCGAGTTCCCTGTTCGCACATCCTGTCGCCCAGATGCCCACGCCGTTGCAGGCAAGCGAAACTGCGGCTCCCAAAGCCGCGCGCGGCCTGCTGGAAGACCGCTTGCGCGACCTTCTGAGGCAACTGGAGATGCAGGCGTCTGCGAGCCGACCGCACTCCGACCGCATTGCGGATCATCTGGCGCTGCTGGCCCGTTGGTATTATCGACCTGCCGCCAAACGAACGGGAGAAATCTTCTTTCGCGATGCCAGCAGCGATTTTCCGTTGCCAAAAATCCTGCGCGGCATCTCGCGTGTGGCTCGCGGAGCCAGGAATCCAGAGGATGCGGAGGCCGCCACAATTCCAATACTCCCTTGACTCCGCGTGCGATACTGTTGCGGATGAATCCGAACATCCCCACGGAGCCGCAGCAGCCTTCCAACACTCCTCTCTCGCAGCGCGTTCATCGGCCTCTGATGATTCTTGTAGCGCTGCTGGCTCTGGGGATGATTCTGCTTTTTCTCATCACCAGCCTGCGGCGGCTCCGCTATCCTTTTCCACTGGAGCAGCATGAAGGCGCAATGGCGCTGGCCGTGGCCCGCGTCGCGCATGGTCTGCCGCTCTATGCGCAGCCGAATTTCAGCTTCATTCCCTACATGTACTCCCCGGCGTATTTTTACGTTGCCGGATTCGTTGCCAAGCTCTTCGGCCCTGGATTTCTCGCGCTGCGGTTGGTCTCTATTCTCAGCACGCTTGGCTGTTTGGCCGTCATTTACGCGCTCGTCGCAACCGAGACGAAAAATCGTCTTGCGGCGCTGGCCGGAATGGGCCTGTACGCCGCCGCTTATCCCGTCACGCGACATTGGTTTGACTTGGGCCGCGTGGATTCGTTCTACGTCCTGCTGGTGCTGCTGGCTCTGCTGGCCACGCGCAAGCTGCATCCGGTACTGGCTGCGCTGGCATGGACGCTGGCCTTTCTGGCTAAGCAAACCATTGCGCCCGTCGCGCTGATCGTTCTCTGTTTTGACTGGAAACGGCCCCGTCGCGTGCTGGCTGGCGTGGGAACATTCCTTTTCGCCAGCTTTGGCAGCGCGACATGGCTGAATCGCTCGACCCACGACTGGTTCGGCTATTACGTTTTCACCGTGCCCCTTGCCAACTCCGACCTGCGCCTGCACCCGACGGTATTCTTTCCTTCCGTCAATCTATTCGCTCCGTTCGGCGTGGCGCTGGTGGTGATCGCCGCGGCTTTATTGCTGACCAACGTGCATTGGAGCGGCCCGCGCGCGCGATTTTATCTGCTGGCAGGAGGATCGCTCCTGCTGCTTTGCTGGTTTTTGATCGCCCATGCGCAGGCGACGTTCAACACGGCCATGCCCCTCTATGCGGTGCTGGCTGTGGCCTTCGGCGTGGCGTTTGCGCGATTGCTGGGCTGGCTGCGCGAATCTTCCACCGCAAGCGCCCGCGCTGGGATAACGTTGTTGCTGCTGGCTGTCTGCACTCAGCTTGCCAGCCAACTTTACTCGCCCAAACTTTCCGTGCCTTCATCGGAGGTACACGCTTCGCAGCAGCAATTTGTGGACTGGCTGCGCCTGTTTCCCGGCGATGTATGGATTCCGGCCCATCCCTATGAAGCGGTGCTGGCTGGCAAGCTTCCACATCCCGACGAGGCCGCGATCCATGACGCGCTGCGCCCTGGCCATCCTGCCGCCAATCGCCCACTGCTGCGCGAAATCCGACAGGCGATGGAACACGAGTCCCCGAATGCCATCGTGTTCGACCGCGCGCCACAAAAGGAGATCGACGCTGCTTCCTGGCTGCCTGCCAATTGGCGAACCCTCTATCCCATCGTTGGCATCGTTCCGGGCAGCGATGTGGCCAATCCCTTCGGCCCCAGGCCGCGCTATGTTGCGCTGCCCTGCCGGGCACGCAATCTGGCGGTTGCCCAGACCATTTCGATCCTCTCTTCGACCACAGCGTCGCCCTGCCCCGCTTTGCCGCCCGCAGTGCCGCATGAACCGCATCTGCGCTGATAGACTATAAGCACTCGCAGAAAGGTTGGCTGTGGTCGAACTGGCACCCTCGATTCTTTCCGCAGACTTCGCTCACCTGGCCGATGCGGTTCAGGCGGCGGAGCAGGGCGGCGGCACCATCATCCATGTGGATGTGATGGATGGTCATTTTGTGCCCAATCTCACGATTGGCCCGCCAGTGGTACGATCCCTACGCAAGGCCACGCGGTTGCCGCTGGATTGCCATCTGATGATCGAGCATCCCGACGCGCTGATTCCCGACTTTGCCGAAGCGGGCGCGGACTGGGTGAGCGTGCATTACGAGGCATGTCGCCACCTGCATCGCACGCTCCATTTGATTGCAGAGCATGGCATGAAACCCGCCGTGGTCATCAATCCGGCCACGCGCGTCGATCTGCTGATCGACATCCTGCCGATGGTGCATCACGTTCTGGTGATGAGTGTGAATCCAGGATTTGGCGGCCAACAGTTTCTTCCCTTTACGCTCGACAAAATTCGCCGCCTGCGCGAGCTGCGGAAAGAGTACAGGCTGAATTTTCGAATTGAGGTCGATGGTGGCATCGCGCAGGACACCATCGCGCAGGTGGTACAAGCTGGCGCCGATCTGCTGGTGGCTGGCAGCGCCATCTTTGACAATGGGCACGCAGAACAGAATGCCCAAAGCCTGCTGCGCACGGCGCGCGTGGCCGCTGGAGAATTGCAGCCCGCCTGACGGCAAATAGAATTTGCATGGCGCTGGCAGTGTGGCAGCGTCGCAAGATAAGCAGGGTTTGGAGTACGCGCAGGCCACTCCGATCCATCGCAAAAGAACATGCACGGTCTGCGGATTTGAGGTTGTATGCATCGGAATATATATCGTTATGTGGCCATCAACGCGCTGACCCTTGTCGGTCTGACATGGGGCGCGACCGTGGCCCAGGCTGGCATCTTCCACCACAAGAACAAGCCCCTCACAACCGCCGATGACGCGCTGGCCAGCGTAAACTCGCAGCAGCCGGACAAGGCGCTCTTTGACCGCGCCATGCTCGCGCTCAAAAAGGGGAAGTATGATGTTGCGCGGCTCGACCTGCAAACGCTGCTGAACACCTATCCCGACTCCGAATACCAGATGCGCGCCAAGCTGGCCATTGGAGACACATGGTTCAAAGAAGGCGGCTCTGCGGCAATGGAGCAGGCCGAATCCGAATACAAGGACTTCATCACCTTCTTCCCCAACCAGCCGGAAGCCGCCGAAGCGCAGATGAAGGTGGCCGACATTTACTACAAGCAGATGGCAAAGCCGGATCGCGACCCAACCAAGGCCATTCGCGCCCAGGAAGAGTATCGGCAGATGATCCTGCAATTTCCCGACTCGACCCTGATCCCGCAAGCCAAGCAGCGACTGCGCGAAGTGCAGGAGGTGCTGGCAGATCACGAAGAGGACATTGGCAGCTATTACCTCTCGCGGAACGACGATTCGGCTGCCATTGCCCGCCTGCAATCTCTGATTGATTCTTATCCGCTCTACAGCCGCGCAGATGAGGTTCTACTGGATATTGGCGATGCCTACGCCGCACAGGCCCGCACCGCGCAACAACTGCATCTGGATGCCGCCGCCAGGGAACGTCTCAGCGCACTCTACACCGAACGCGCCGCGCAGGCCTACGACCGCGTAATCCTCGAATACCCGATGATGCCACACGCCGATGATGCCCGCGACCATCTGGAGGCGCTGAACCAGCCCATCCCCAATCCATCCAAACAGCAAATCGCCCAGAGCGAGGCACAGGAGCAAAGCCGCGAACTCGTCAACTTGAAGGACAAATTCGTTCTGCTGATTACCGCGCGGCCTTCCACCTTGCAAGCCGCGCGCACGGGAGAACCCTTGCTGACCGACCCCCAGCCCGTCCTTGCCCCGGAATTGGTCAAAGAGGCAATGTCTGACGTGACCTGGGCACAACATCCCGACGGCAAACCCGCGCCGACTCTCGCCGCAGCCTCCAATGCCATCGCTCCCGCCAACGGAACGGCTGCTCCCGCAGAGAACATGAATGCCTCTGGAAATACCGTAACCCCCAGCGCAACTACATCTGGAGACAACAGCCTGCAACTTCAGGATGTCTCTGGGGCTTCCAGCGGAACCAACAGCGGCGCAGACACATCGAGTACGGAGGCCGTTTCTGCGCCATCGTCCGAAGGAACTCCAGCGCCACAATCCACTGGCCCGGCAGGCAACAACATTCAGGCGGCTGGAGTGAGCGCGGCTGCCCCGACATCCTCCACCCCGGCGCCTACGCCAGCATCTGCATCTACGCCAGCGTCCTGGCCCAGCGCGGCTCCACAACCCAATGGCGGATTGCCAGCCGTCGCGCCCAAGAACAATACTCCACTGCCAGCAACGCAGGCTCCGACAGAGGCTCCCAACCAAGTTAATGACGTGACCCACAGCGGCCATGCCGTCAATACTGCGGATCAAAGCAACACCACCTCTGGAAAAAAGAAAAGTCCGAAGCCAAAGTTCAACTCCAAAGATGCCTCTTCCAGCAAGCATAAAAAGAAGAAGGGCCTCGACAAGCTGAATCCCTTCTAACCGGAAGCGCGTGGCGCGCCGTGGCTTTGCAATCGAAAGGGTCGCCCAACGGCGGCCCTTTTCCCTGCCCGCGCTATGCTATCGTGAAGCTTGGCCCCTTTTGATTCCCGCCAGCCCCTCACAACTATGTCCAGAGAACTCCCCAAAGCCTACGACCCCACCGCCGTTGAAGACCGCTGGGCGGAATACTGGGCGGCACCGGATCAGAACATCTTTGCCGCGCCAGACCCCACAACCATCGACCCTGCCCGCGCCTATACCATCCTGCTGCCACCGCCCAACGTCACGGGCCGCCTGCACATGGGCCACATGCTCAACCAGACGGAGATGGATATTCTCATCCGCTGGCGACGCATGTGCGGCGACACGGCACTGTGGGTTCCCGGCACGGATCACGCGGGCATCGCCACGCAGATGATGGTCGAGCGTCAACTCGCCAGCGAAGGCAGCAGCCGCCAGCAGCTTGGACGCGAGGCCTTCGTCGAGCGCGTCTGGCAATGGAAAAAAGAATACGGCGGCGCGATCCTCGGCCAGATGAAGCGTCTGGGAGCCAGCGTCGATTGGTCGCGTGAATACTTCACGATGGACGACAATCTCTCCCGCGCCGTGCGCGAGGCCTTCGTCCGCCTGCATGAGGATGGCCTGATCTATCGCGGCGCGTACATCGTCAATTGGTGCCCGCGCTGCCAGACTGCACTCTCCGATCTTGAAGTTGTGCATGAGGAGCAGGCTGGTAAGCTCTACGAGATTCGCTATCCCGTCGTTGGCGAGAAGAACGCCGCCATCACCATCGCCACCACGCGCCCGGAGACGCTGCTTGGCGACGTGGCCGTGGCCGTGAACCCCACCGACACGCGCTACACACACCTGCATGGAAAAATGCTGCGCCTGCCGCTCACCGACCGCGAGATTCCTATCGTCACCGACGACTGGGCCAATCCAGAGTTCGGAACAGGAGCCGTCAAGGTCACGCCCGCGCACGATCCCAACGACTTTGCCATCGGCCAGCGCCACAAGCTGCCCTCGATCAGCATTCTCGACGACACCGCGCACATAACCGTCGCCGGAGCCTACCTCGGCCTTGACCGTTATGAGGCACGCAAGCGCGTGCTGGCTGATCTGGAGGCGCAGGGTCTGCTGGTCGCCGTCAAGGATCACGCAAACTCCGTCGGCAAATGCGACCGCTGTAAAACCGTGGTTGAGCCGCGCCTGTCTACCCAGTGGTTTCTTGCCGTAAATAAACAGCCGAAGCCAGGTGAACTATCTATGGCGGAGGCTGCAATCGCTGCGGTAAAGCCAGATATAAACGGGAACAAGGCAATTCGCTTTACACCGGAGATGTACGAGAAGACCTACTTCGAGTGGATGAACAACATCCACGACTGGTGCCTCTCGCGCCAGCTTTGGTGGGGCCATCGCATTCCCGCCTGGCACTGCGCCGCCTGCCAGCAGATCACCGTCGCCCGCGAAACGCCGTCGGCCTGCGCGCGCTGCGGCAGCGACCGCCTGACGCAGGAGACGGACGTACTCGATACATGGTTCTCCTCTGGCCTGCTGCCCTTTACCGTCTTCGGCTGGCCCGACGCGACTGCCGATCTGGCAAAATTTTATCCCACGCAGTTGCTGCTCACCGGCTTCGACATTCTCTTCTTCTGGGTCGCGCGCATGATTATGCTCGGCTGCTATTTTATGGAGAAGATGCCGCTGCCCGATGGCAGCCCGCGCCCGCTCAAAGATTCTGTCCCCTTCAGGAATGTCTATATCCACGCGCTGGTGCGCGATGCCGAGCGGCAAAAGATGTCCAAGACCAAGGGCAACGTCCTCGACCCCATCGACATCATCCAGCGCTATGGCACCGACGCGGTGCGCTTCACCCTGGCGGCAATGGCCTCGCCGGGAACGGACATCGCTTTCAGCGAGGCCCGCACCGAGGGCTATCGCGCCTTCGCCAACAAAATCTGGAATGCCGCCCGCTTCATCTTCATGCAGATCGACCGCGCCAAAGAAGCAGGCATTGTTGTTGATTTGAAAAATCTCGACGCGGCACTGCATCCGGCAGCAGATGCTCCACTCGAAGCGAGATGGATTGTTTCGCTGTTCAACCAATGTGCTGAAGATGTACGAGCTTCACTGGAATATTATCGTTTTGACGATGCGGCCAACACGATCTATCAATTCTTTTGGGGAGAATTCTGCGATTGGTATTTGGAGTTCGCAAAAATCCGGCTGGACTTCAGCGAGACCGGCGATGTAGCGGCGAAGACCGCAGCGCTGACCACGCTTCTCAGCGTGTTTGAAGCAGCCCTGCGCCTACTCTCACCCTTCATGCCATTCCTTACGGAAGAAATCTGGCAGGCGCTATATGATGGCAATCCACATACGAAATCAATTGCACTCACACAGTATCCTCAATTTGCGGATCAATTAAACAACCAACCTGCGGTAAACGAAATAATCGTCTTGAAAAACCTGATTAAGGCAATACGTGCCCGTAGAAAAGAATTGGATGTTGAAGAGAAAACCTCTGTTCCAATAAAAATTATGCATTTCAATCAAGAGCAGACGGTCGTGAACGAAAATATTGACCTACTTCGAGGGCTTGCTAAGATTTCACAAATTACGTGGGTCGACTTGAAGGAGCGTTACCTAGGGGATGCAAACCTAGCTTGGTATAACGCTGGGCCGACCGACATTTATATCAACTACGAAAAGCCCATCGACATTCCCGCTGAGCGTGAGCGTCTGACCAAGGATCTGGCCAAGTATGAAAAAGAAATGACAGGCAAGCAGGCGCAGCTTCAAAACGACGGCTTCCTGGCCAAGGCTCCGGCGAACATCGTTGAAGGTCTGCGCACCCGCGCCAACGAGCTAACCGTGCTGATCGAAAAAACGCGCGCCGCGCTCGATTCGCTCGATGCTGTCGGCAAGAAGTAGCTTCGCTGATGCAGGGAAGATTTTAATTCCAGAAGGAGAGTCATTCTGAGCGACCAGCGGAAGCGAAGAATCCAGAGAATGATTGCCGCTTCGACAAAGCGGGTACCTTCTGGATTCTGCGGTCGCTGGATCGACCTCAGAATGACACCTCGTCTTTTTACGCTATAGTAACTTTTGACCGCGAACAGATTGAAGAGCAAACATTATGGACTGGAAAAGCAAGCGCGCCACCGCAATTCTGGAGCAGGCGCTCCTCGAAGATCACGTCACCGCCGACGCAACCACCGCTCTGACCATTGACCCAGACCTGCCCGCCTCGGCCACCATTCTGGCCAAGCAGGATTGCGTTCTGGCCGGGCTGGGGCTGGTTCCGCGTGTACTCCATATTTTCGCGCATCTCGACACGGGCAAGCCTGCGCGTCGCTTTGATGTCATTTCGCACTCGGAAATCTTCGACGGCGTGCGCGTCCACAAAGGGCAGGCTGTCGCCGTCATCCGTCACAATGCGCGCGCCATTCTGGCCTGCGAGCGCGTTATTCTGAATCTGCTGCAACGCATGTGCGGCATCGCCACGCTGACGCGCCAGTACGTCGATGCCGTGCAAGGCACTGGCGCGGTTATTCTTGACACGCGCAAAACCGTTCCCGGCCTGCGCCTGCTGGATAAATACGCTGTCACCTGCGGCGGCGGCGCCAACCATCGCATGGATCTGGCCGATGGCGTGCTCATCAAAAACAATCACATCTCACTGGGTGGCGGCCTGGCCAAGGCGCTGGCGCGCGCGCGTTCGTTGCGCAAAGCGGGACAGAAAATTCAGGTCGAGGTTCGCACGGCGGAGGAATTGGCGCAGGCTCTTGATGGCGGAGCCGATTCCCTGCTGCTCGACAACATGAAGCCAGCCGAGGTACGCCGCGCCGTGAAAATTGTCCGCGAGCGCGACGCGAAGATACCCATTGAAGCCTCCGGCGGCATGACGCTGGAAACCGTGCGCAAGTACGCCAAGGCGGGAGTGAATTATATTTCCGTCGGCGCGCTGACGCACTCCGTTCCCGCCGTCGATCTGAGTATGCGCATCACCTCGGATATCTACTGAGCACGCAGATTCATGGAAACCCAGGACGCATACACACGCGCATTGGATGCCACGCTCTTTGCAGACAAGCTGCGTTATTTTTCCACGCTCGACTCCACGAACCTCCAGGCCATGCGCGAGGCTGCCGAAGGCGCTCCGCACGGCACCATCTATTTGGCCGAGGAGCAGACCGCCGGGCGTGGGCGCGGCGCGCACTCCTGGCACTCCGAACCCGGCGCTGGCCTCTATTGCAGCCTGCTGCTGCGCCCACCCACGGCACTGGCTCCTGCCGATGCGCTGTGGCTTTCGCTGGCTACGGGACTGGCCGTGCAACGCGCCGTGCAGCAGACCACCGCGTTAATCGCCGACATTCGCTGGCCCAACGATCTTCTGCTGGATGGGAGAAAATTCTGCGGCATCCTGGCTGAGATGAACGCGGGGGCCACACACGCGCGCGCTGTCGTCATTGGGATCGGCATCAACGTAAACCACACGGAGTTTCCACCGGAACTGCGCGATCTGGCCACCTCGCTCCGCATCGCATCGGGATGTACCTGGCCGCGCGAAACATTATTTGCCGCGCTCATGACAGCCATGCACGCGGAGATCACTGCGCTGCTTGCGCCCGGCGGCATTGCCTCAGCCAGTCGCAGCATTTTGGAGCGCATCGCGAAAACATCCACATGGATTGAAGGGAAATACGTCCGCGTCGAAGAAGCTGGTGGATACACGGGCGTTACCGCAGGACTGGATGCGCGGGGCTTTCTACAGGTACGCGCCGCAGACGGCCTGCACACGGTGATCTCCGGCGGTGTGCGCGAAGCAAAAAAATAAACGACAATCAGGATCAGGGTGGGATCATGTTATTAGCCATCGACATCGGCAATACCAACACCGTTCTCGGACTCTTCAGCGAAACTGGCGAGCGCATTGCAGACTGGCGGTTGACCACGCATCGCGCGCAGACGGTGGACGAATACGGCGTACTCTTTCGCAATCTTTTCTCTCTGCGCGGCATTGAGGTCTCTGCCGTCGATGCCATCATCGTCTCCTCCGTCGTGCCGCCCATCGACTCCACAGTTCGAGAAATGTGCAAACACTATTTTGGCCATCAACCACTCTTCGTGGAACCCGGCGTGAAGACCGGCATTTCCATTCGCACCGACAATCCGGCGGAGGTGGGCGCGGATCGCATCGTCAACTCCGTGGCCGCCTTTCACAAATACGGTGGGCCATGTATCGTGGTCGATCTCGGCACCGCAACCTCGTTTGATGTGATTTCAAAGCAGGGAGAATTTCTCGGCGGAGCCATTGCGCCGGGCCTGGGCATCTCCGCAGATGCGCTGTTTTCGCGGGCTGCGCGGCTGATGCGCGTGGACATTCGCCGTCCGGAAAAAGTGATCGGCGCCAACACCATCGAGACCTTGCAGATTGGCCTGTATTACGGCTACCTCGGTTTGATTGACGGCATTTTAGAGCGCATGATCCTGGAGCTTGGCGAGAAGACGCACGTCGTCGCAACCGGCGGCCTGGCCACGCAGATTGCGCCGGACTCGCGCTTTATTACCACAGTGGATGACTGGTTGACGCTCGACGGCCTGCGCCTGGTCTACGAGCGGAATCATTCCCCGCACAAGCGCCCGCGCAAAGAACACGCGGCAAAAGAAGTGTAAGCAGACAGCCTTGCAGAACTACTTCAATTACTTTACGGAGATCGAAGAGCACTTTCAGCGTCGGCGTGGCTCGCTGCTCCTGCTCTCGCCGCTGGATTGGGCGCTGATTGCCACCTGGCAGGAGGCGGGCTTTCCGCTGGAAGCCGTGCTGCGCGGCATCGATGCCACCTTCGACAAACATGATGCGCGTAAAGGAAAGGCGCGCGCGCGCCGCATCAACGGCCTTGCTTATTGCGCGCAGGAAGTATTGCGCGCCGTCGAAGACATGCACGAGGCCGCGACCGGAGCGCCACGCGCAACCCATCCACGAAACGAAGAAAGTGGTTTTGAAGGCGAACGCGTCGCGCTCCATCTGCAAGCAACGGCTGCGCAGTTGCGCGGCGCAGAGGTTCCAGAGGCCATCCGCGCCAACGCCAATGAAATCTCCAGCCGACTCGAAGAACTCGCGGCACAGCAGCTTTCAGAAAATTTACAGGCCGCAGACAACCGCGCCCCGGAACATCCCGCGATGGAATCTCTGGAGCAAAATCTTCTCGTGCTGGAGGACAAGCTTTTTTCCTTGCTGACGACTGCGGCCCCGGAAGAGATGCTTGTTGCGTTGCGCGAGCAATCCACGCGGGAACTGGCTCCCTATCGCAGTCGATTGCAGGTCGCGCAAATTCGGCAGATTGAGCAGCAATTTCTACGCCGCCAACTTTTTGAAAGGCTGCATATTCCGCGTCTCAGTCTTTTTTATATGGCCCAGCAATGAAGCTCGCGATTGAAAAAATTATCTACGGCGGCCAGGGACTGGCGCGCATTCCAGAGTCGGAAGGCACGCAGGCTGGCAAACGCATCTTTGTCCCGTTCACGCTCCCCGGCGAGCAGGTCTCCGTCGATCTTCTCCCATCGACGCATGGACAAAGTCATCGCAGACATGCGTCTGGGCATTTGCTGCATGTGGAGAAAGCATCCCCGCTGCGCGCGCAGCCCGCGTGCCCGCATTTCACTCGCTGCGGCGGCTGCCATCTGCAACACGCAACGTATGTTGGGCAGGTGGAGATCAAACGCAGCGTGCTGCGCGAGACGCTGGAACGCGCTGGCTTGCAACACCTTCCAGAAATTTCTGCTCTATGCGGCGATCCCCTCGCCTATCGCAATCGAATGCGATTGCACCTGCAAGCGCAACCCAACTTCGCCATCGGATATCGTGAGCAACACGCGCACATCCTTGTCCCCATTGCACAATGCTCCATCGTTACGCCTCTGCTCGAACGCTGCCTGGACACGCTCCGCGCTCTTGGCGAAGCTGGGGCCATTTCCGAAGGCATCCATGAGATTGAACTGTTTGCGAATCCCAACACGCCAACAATCCTGCTTCGCGCCTTCACATTGCAGGACGATCCTCTGCTTCGAGCGCATAGCGAGACCTTCTTTACTGCCCTGGCTGCACAGGTTCCAGAGCTGGCTGGAGCTACTCTTCTACAACGCGGCACAGGCCGCAACGTTTCACCAGAGGCGCAGACCTTGCTGCGTTGGAAGACGCAAAGCCTGCATTATCGCGTGGGCGCGTACAGCTATCGCATCAGCCTCGGCGCATTTTTTCAAGTCAATGCTTCGTTGCTGGCCGCCTTCGTCACGCTGGTCACAGAAGGTGAGCGCGGCCAGCAGGCATGGGATTTATACTCCGGAGTTGGACTCTTTGCCCGCGTGCTGACAGAAAGTTTTTCGCATGTAACTGCGGTGGAGATAGCTCCTGCTGCCGTGGAAGATTTGCGACACAATCTTGCAGGCTTGCCGGCCACCGTCGTTGCGACAACAACGGAAAGCTTCCTACAACATGCTCTCGACGAGCGCCGCGTTTCTCCTGACCTCGCCATTCTCGATCCGCCACGCGCAGGTCTCGGCATGAAAGGTGTGAATTTGCTGGCGCGATGTCGCCCACGACGCATCGTTTATGTCTCCTGCGATCCGGTCACGCTATCGCGAGACTTGAAGGCACTGATAGAATCCGGCTACCGTCTGGATCGTCTGCACATAGTGGATATGTTTCCGCAAACCTACCATCAGGAAACGGTCGCCACACTGGTGCGATAATTCAGCAGCATCGGTTTGCTATGGTCATCTCCGACTCCTCCACGGCGATGCCTGCGGCCACGCGCTCACCGCGTGGCTATCGGCCAGCACCCTTGCGCGCTACGCGCCGCCATGCGCTGCGCGCTCCGCTCAACTTTGCCGCCGCGCCCATGCTGCTGGCCGTTGTCGGTTTTTCTCTTGGAATTCTCGATGCGCGTTGGGTCTGGCACCCGCCGCTGTTTGCACTGCTTGCCGCCGCGCTCGGCGCTCTGTTGACACTCGCCGCCTGCCGCGCTGCGGAACGCATCTTGTTCCTGCCGCTGCTTCTGGTCTGGATTTCCGTTGGACAGTTTTCCGTCTACGTGGCTCCCACGCACGCCGCATCTCCGCAATTGCTGCGCTTAGCTGACAGGCTGCAACGCGAGGTGATCGGCACCATCGTCGCGCTGCATCCAGAAAAAACCATCACCCACAACGAATCCTTCCAGTCGGCGCAGCAAACAGAGACAACTACGCAGGTCGATCTGGCTCTGGACTCGGTGGAAGACTTCACCCGCAACCACGATGCGCAGATTCCAATTCACGGAGGTCTGCGTCTCTCCATCCATGCAAAGCTTGGGGAAGCGTTGCCGTCGTTCGCCTGCGGCGCGCGCATCCGCGTCACCACGCGCATGTACGCGCCAGAGTATTATCTCGATCCCGGAGCCTGGGATTACCCCGCCTATCTGCGCCAGCATGGCGTGGATGTTCTGGACAGCGCGAACGCAGCGGAGATCACAATTCTGCCTGCGGCGCGCGCGTTTTCTTTGCCATGCTTTGCCACCGCCGCGCAGATGTGGGCAGGCACGCGGCTGGAGCGCATCGCCAGGCGCAGCGCAACACTGGCGTGGCTGCCTGCATCACTGCGGCTACAAAAGAATGACAGCGACATCTTGCGCGCCATGCTGTTTGGCGACCGCAGTCATCTACGCCATGCGCTGCGCAGCAGCTTTGAACGCACGGGTTCCTTTCATTTGTTGGTTGTCTCCGGCCTGCACGTCACCATCGTGATTGCGCTGTTTTTCTGGATCGCCCGCAAGGCAGGGATGGGAGAGATTTCCGCAACCGCCATCGCGCTCTGCGCAGCGTTGCCCTACGCCGTGCTCACGGGCTTCGCTCCGCCAGTGCAGCGCGCGCTTTGGTTGAGCGGCGTATATCTGCTCTGCCGCATCCTCTACCGCGAGCGCGCCGCCATGAATGCCATCGCGATTGCCGCGCTCGGCGTGCTGATACGCACTCCCTCGGCGCTCTTCGATGCCAGCTTTCAAATGACATTTCTCGCCGTCTTCTCCATCGCTGGCATCGCCGCGCCATTCATTGAGGCTACGGTTGGGCCATATCTGCGCGGCCTGCGCACGATCCAACTGACTGGCCTCGATCCGCATCTGCCGCCGCGCATCACGCAGATGCGTGTCTCGCTGCGACTGTGGAGCGAGCATCTGCGACCGCTGACAGGAAAACGTTGGGCCATGCGCCTGCCCGTTACACTGTCGCGCTGGACGCTGCTCGTTGCTGAAGCTCTAATCGTATCCTTCGTCGTCGAGATGGCCATGATTCTGCCAATGGCCATCTACTTTCATCGCCTCACGCTCTTTGCGCTGCCTGCGAATCTGCTGGGCCTGCCCTTGCTCGGCATCCTGCTGCCGCTGGCACTGCTCACCTTTCTGCTGGGATGCCTTGCGACCGCGCTGGCCCTTCCCTTTGCCGCGCTCACTGCGCTTCTCTTGCACGCCATCACTGGCCTTGTCGGAATTTTCAATACATTTTCCTCCGTTGGCGCGCGCATTCCCGACCCTCCGGTCTGGGCAGTCGTGTGCTTTCTGGCCGTATGGATACTGGCGTTGTGGATGGTACGCGCTGCGCCGCGCTGGAGAGTTGCGGGCCTCGCGCTCATCCTCGCTGGCTCCATTTGCATCATCCTTCCGCAGCGGCCCGACCTGCACCCCGGCGTATTGGAAGTAACAGCGCTGGATGTTGGCCAGGGCGATTCGATTTTCATCGCCACTCCGGATGGACACACGCTGCTGATTGATGCAGGCGGCCCCATTGGCGCTGGCACATCAACAGAAAACAATTTTGACGTGGGTGAGGATGTGGTCTCGCAATATCTCTGGTCGCGCCACATTCGCCGCCTGGACGATGTGGCCCTTACGCACGCGCACAGCGACCACATGGGTGGAATGCCCGCCGTGCTGGAAAATTTTCGACCTCATGCCTTGTGGGTGGGAAACAATCCTCTGGTGCCAGCGTACCGCGCATTATTGGCGACAGCCAAAGCCAACGGAATCGCCGTTGAAAGCTGGCACGCGGGCCAGCAGTTTCCCTTCGGAGATACGCAAGTTCGCGTGCTGGCACCCGCAGCAGGCTACGCGCCGGGAGATCAGCCCTCCAATGACGACTCTCTGGTGCTGCGCATGGCATACGGGCAAACCGCAGTGATGCTCGAAGGCGATGCGGAAGCGCCCAGCGAACAAAACATGGTTGCCAATGGAATCCCGTCCACTGCGCTGTTGAAAGTGGGGCATCATGGCAGCAGCACCAGCACCACGCCCGCATTTCTGGCCGCCGTCGCGCCGTCGTATGCTGTCATCTCCGCCGGACGGCACAATCCCTTCGGACATCCTCGCGTATCGGTTCTGGACGCGCTGGCCGCAGCGCATGTGCGCGTGTATCGCACAGACACGCTGGGCCTAAGCACATTTCTGTTGAATGGAAACACGGTGCAGCCGGAAGAAGTGCCGCAAAGCTCAGAATAATGCCTATTGAGTTTTTTTAATAGATTGGCCAATCACGATATCAAACTGTAGTCAGAATTGATATTTTCTTCGTGTATAGACGTTTTTTACACTTCCGGATTCGGAGTAATCTCTCCTTTGAGCACTTGTCCGGAAATAACAGAAACTTCCATTTTCCCTGCCCGTTTCAACTCTCTCCCCGACAGCGTTACGCGCAGACTATCCTCTGAGAAAAGTTCCATGACTTGATCGTAAAGATCGTTTTCAATCGAACAAATCCTATCCTTCTCATCGTCTGTTTCACGGAGGGTAAATTGTAGCTTATCCTTATCGAACTCTCGGATCACTCCTGAAATTACCACGATTTCCTCTTGTTGATCCCGCTCGGCGGATAGCTTCAATCTAACTCTTTTTGAAATCTTGCGCGTGAGCTTATAACCGGAATCTTCAAGTCGCCCTGCTAGTAGTCTTCCCTTAATTTCAACCTCTTCCACAACTCCCGTTTGTTGAGGTACAAGGCGTTCAAGAGCCTTGAGAAGGTCAAGGTCTATATCCTTGTCTCCCTCTGTATCTAGCGTCGCCCAATCAAGAGCTTCTTTCAACCGTAATCCAATATCATGAAGTCGCTCATGAATACTTCCATCGCCAGCAAATGATATGGGCATTTGAGACATACTCGGCTCGCGGAAAGAAATTTCAAAACTTGCGAATCCAAAGTGTTGAGCTGACAAATCAGAGAACCAGCGAATGGAATTTTCTGGCCGACCTGACCCCTGTGTGCCCTGCGATAGCTCTGCGATCCGCTTCAACGCAGTAGAGACACCATCAATAGCTTGCTTAATTACACTAGACGGAATACTTCCCTGATGTAGTTCCTTGCCAATCATCCTAATACTAAGAATCGGCTGAAGATGCGGGAGCAACATTACATCTCTACCTGGAAGGCATTCAGGAGGTAATTCGTTAATCTGGCTACGCGTAATAGAAGTCGGTTTACCCGTACTGTCAACATCGGCTATCCATATCCAAGGTTGATCTAGCGCATCGCGAACTGATTGATTGCCCGACTCCAGATCGCTAACAACGCGATCAGAAGTAGGAGCCAGCACAAAACGTGATGAGTTTTCATCCTCATCACACAGATAAGCAAGGAGTAGCCCAGCTTTACTTTTCAAGGTAAATATACGCGGGCCATCGAAGTCATAAAGCACACTATCTGGGGCTATCTGCTCCAGATAGAGTATTTCGTCTTTTTCTCCTGGCATTTCCCAATTCATTGTGGCTCACACACGATAAACATTTCTTCTCGTTTCACATCTTCAAACGGCCACCAAGTGTAATGCTTGGGCTGCTTAGCGCTTGGAGTTTTCTTTATCTTCCCATGCCTAGGCTACAATTTGCCTTCAGCGATGTATTTATTCTTCGCCGGAAAAAGCTGCATCTGATGTTTGGCATCTTCCACTGTCGGGAGCAATGATAGCCCAACCCTTTGACACGCTGGCGCTGTGGGGCATCTTCCAAGTTCGGCTGCCGACTTAAAATCAACTTCGGTCGGCGGGGACGATTCAACACAACGATAGAAGCAACCTTCGGCATCACTCGCATCCTGTGGAGGGCATCCCTGCGGCCAATTTGTCGGGAATCTCATATACCTCTCACGGCAGACACTCTCACTGTACACTATCCACGCCTCCATCTGTTGTCATCGGTACCCAACTTGATAGCATGCGCTCAATCTACATGGCCAGCATGTTATGCCTACTGTCCCGTCACGCGGGTCAGTCGCATCGTAATGGTTCCCCAAAAGAGGTGCGCGCGCACCTGCACCGGAAGATGTCGCGCATCATCCGTGTACCAAATCCATATATTGCCGCGATTTTTTACCACGCCAGCATCGGCGGTGGGCTGGACGCGCACGGTTGCAAAGGTGCCCGCGGGCGTAATGACCTGCTCCCGCGCCTCCACCTTGGCGGTCACGGCAACCACATGCCCGCCATCGGCCAAGGGGAAGGTGGCATCGTGCCCCACTTGCAGTTGTTGCGAAGCCAGATAAAAAATTCCAGACAACACATCGGTCACGCATCCGGGAATCGGCGCAGAGAGTTGCTTGGAAATTCCGTTGCCAAGATTTTTCTCGCTCAGAATTTGTTCATGCTGCGCGTAATCCATCTTCAGTTGCCCGGTTAGACGACGATATCCTTCCTGTATCTGCTTCTGATATTCATACGAGCATCCCGTTGTACGATCAAAGACACCATCGTATCGGTCGGAAACAGGAAACAACAGAGACACCGCGCCCACCGAAGCAGCCGTGGCGCGCACATGTTCCCGATTTCCATCTGCCTGAAGATGAAAGGTGGCCGTGCCAGCGGGAAAGACGCGCCAATCCACGCTATAGCTCAGAGTTTGCTGTTGTGGGATTGCGAGCTGCGGAGGCGGCATGTTGGACATCTGCGCCGCAGCGCTATGCCCGCCCGCGACGGCACATCCAAGCAGAAGCGCGAGGAAAAATTTTCGATTCAGCAGACGACCCCTCCGTGTTTGCATCGCAATGTCAACGCCACCACAACATGCGCGCTATGAGAGCGCAGTAGAGAATAAGAGAACCTAAAACGGAATTGTACTCGCGATGCAGAAGATACAGCGCCCAGGAAAATTGTCCTCTCAATGCCGTCTCGCCTGGCTGCTTCCGAAAGGACAAGCGCGGCAGCAGGCGCGGAACCTTTTTGGCATACGCATCGAATTCCTGAAACCGCGCGCGCAGGTACGCCTCTTCCCCCAGAATCGTGGGCGCATAGATCATCGCAAACAGAACCGCAAGCGCACACGCAATCCACGGATTGCGCGATGCCACGGCAAAACCAAAGGCAATCAGCATGGAACCCAGATAGAGCGGATTTCGCGTGTACGCATACGGCCCGGTCGTCGTCAGCTCTGCATTTTTTTTAACGTATCCAGAGGCATATCCGCGCAACGCGATGCCCGGCAGCACCAGAAACAAACTGGCCAACAAGGAGTGCCCGCTCGGACGCGCAATCCAGAAATACGTTCCCGCAAATAGAAATCCCAGGGGAACACGAATCCGCTTTGCAATCTTCTGCCAGATCGTCAATCCGGTTGGAGCGCTCACGCCGTGGCCTCCTCTTCCTGCAAAAGTTCCTGCATCTCCTGCACCACATCCTCCACGCGAATGGTCAGCAATCCCGCCTCCGGATTCTTGCGTCGCGCATGATCGCGTCGGCTCTCTGGATGTCGCAGCACCCGCGCCCGCGTTGCAAACGGCCCATTTCGCGCCGGATCAGTCGGCCCATAGATGCCCACCACGGGGCGCTGCAATGCGGCGGCAAGATGCAATGGGCCAGTATCTCCCCCTAAAAATAAACGGGCGCTCCTCGCGCAGGCAATCAACTGGCCCACACTGCCGATCATCGCAATTGCGTGTCCTGCGCTGGCAGCGCAGACCTGCCGCGCCAGTCGCTCCTCGCCGGGGCCAACATTCACGACCGTGCCATACCCCAGGCGGGACATCTCCAGCGCAACCTGACCGTAGCGCTCGGCTGGCCAGCATTTTGCGCCCCAGCCCGCTCCAGGATTCATCAAAATATACCGCTCAATCTTCCGTTCCGCCAGCCATTGCCGGCACCACTGCTCCGCCTCAGGATCATGTGGCAGCGCGGCTGGGACGCTCGGCAACGGTTGATGTAACACAGCCTCGGCGACTTCCCTCGCCTGCTCCACAACATGCCTTCCCTGAGTCGCAATCCGTTCGGAGAAAAACCATCGCGCCAATCTTTCACGCGGTTCCGCCTCTCCAATCATGCGCGCGGCCCCGGCCATACGCCCGATCCATGCCGAACGCGCAGCACCTTGCAAATCCAGGCAAATGTCGTACTGCTCCTCGCGCAATGCGCGCCGCAATGTAGAAATTTCCCGCAGCGTGGCGGCAGAGAGCGGGCGACGCGCCCATTGCTCGACGGCTGCCAGATGCAGGCGATCAACCACAGGCATCTGCGGGCTGCGCCCCGACGAAGATGCGCTTCCAGAAGCCTGCAACAAAGCGCTCCACTGCGGCTTGATGGCCCATCCCATCCAGCTTCCGGGCAGCGCAGCGCGCAGCGCGGTTACTGCGGGCAGCGCGTGCAGAATATCTCCCATCGCGCCCAAGCGAACGATTAGGATTCGTAGATTTTGTTTTTGATCCAGCAAGCCTTCATCATCGCACGCCCAGGCGTGAATGTAGAAGCGTTTCCATATACGCGAGGCAGCGCTCCGACTCCACCAGCGTTACGGCAAGCTGGGCGATATGCAGCGGCGCAAACGCTTCCAGCGTCTCGCGCAGTTCGCCTTCCAGCCGCATACCATCCTTTTCCGTGGTCACAAACCCGTCGGCATGGCACGCCTTTGCGCGCTCCACCAGCGCATCTACATCGTAATCGGAGTAGACATGATGATCGCCAAACGCGACTTCCGCCACCAACAAAATCCCCGCCTGTCGCAGGCTGGAAAAGAACTGCGCTGCATTGCCAATCCCGCAGAAGGCGACTGCGCGTTGCAGCCGCGTCTCCGGCGCATTCGCGTCTTTTATTTCTATGGAGGTCACACGACGCTGCAACCAAACCCGCGCTGTATCCTGCGTCTGCATCGCAGCCATTGCCTGTGCGGCCAAATCGTGATCTTCCTCATGCAGCACGCAGATATCCGCCCGCCGCAACGCTGTCAGCGGCTCTCGCAATCGTCCCGCAGGCAGCAGGTCGTCGGCCAGATCGCGCCGCTCCAGCAGAACAATATCCACCGCGCGCGCCAGTTTGCGATGCTGAAAGCCATCATCCAGCAGATGCAGGGAGCGCGATGTCATGCGGGACGCATCGCGGCACGCCTCGGCCAACACGCCTGCGTCATACCGCCGGCGGCCCACGAATACAGCCAGCCCGCGACGCGCCAGCAGCAACGGCTCGTCGCCATACCGTTGCGCTGACCCTTCTGGATCGACCGCCTCGGTCTGCTTGCCGCGCCGTCCATACCCCCGGCTCAGCACATCCACAGACCATCCGCGCTGCTGCAATACGCTCGCCAATGCGCACAGGAAAGGAGTCTTGCCGGTTCCCCCCACGGAGAGATTCCCCACGCTTACCACCGGCCATGCCAGCCGTCGTGGACGCAGCCATCCGAAATCGTAGAACCTGTTTTTCAGCGCAACGCCCGCCGCATACAGCGGCACCAGCGGTCGGAATATCCCTGAAGGTTTCATCGCGTTTTCGACCTTTGCACGGTAAAAGATTCCTTCGCTTGCAGCAGGGATTCCAGCACGGCCAGCGTCTGCTCCGTCGCGCCCGCCTGCTGCTCGAAGACAGTATAGGCGCGCTGGCCCATCTCCGCAGCGTGGGGAGAGGTCAACAGGTCATGCAGCGTTTGCGCCAGATTCTCCGGCATGGCCACGGCGACGGCATTGTCCATCATCAACGCTTCCATGACACCACGAAAATTCTGCGTATGCGGCCCCATCATAATCGGCACGCCAAACTGCGCCGGCTCCAGCGGATTGTGCCCGCCTGCTGAAACCAGACTGCCTCCGACAAACGCAACTGTGGCCAGCGCATACACACTCGCCAACTCCCCAATCGAATCCAACAAAAACACGCTCCCCGGCTCCAGCGGCTTGGGATTGCCCTTCGTCCAAGCCGAACGCCGCGCACAGGGCAGATTGCGCCGCTCCAGCAAACTTGCCACGGCATCGAATCGCTCTGGATGACGCGGCGCGAGAATCAACACCAATCCAGGAGTCTGTCGGCTCTCGTGTTCAAATGCGTCCAGCAGCATTGACTCTTCGCCTTCCAGCGTGCTGCCCGCCACCAGCACCTTGGCATTCGCAGGCAGCGCCGCGCGCAGACGGCGCGTGATTTCCATATTCTGCGCGGCGCGAACGTCATACTTTAGATTGCCCACCACTTCGATCACGTCGGAGGGAACACCGATGGCAGCGAATCGTTGCCCATCCTCCTCACTCTGCGCCAGCACCCGCGTCAGCTTGCTCCAGAAAGGACACCACAACCAGCGCAGCCAGCGATATCGCGGCAGCGAGCGGTCAGAGATTCTTCCATTGATGACGACAATGCCGACTCCTGCGCGATGCGCCTCATGGAGCAGGCGCGGCCACATCTCTGTCTCGGCCAGCACCAGCAGCACTGGCCGCAAGGCCCGCAGATAGCGCCGGAGAATCCACGAAAAATCCAGTGGAAAATAAAAGACGCACGCGTCTCCAAAGCGCGACCGCGCCAGCCGTTGCCCGGTTCGCGTCGTCGTCGAAATGACAAGGCCCATCTCTGGATGGGCCTGTTGCAGGGCTTGCACAACGCCACTCACCGCGATGAGTTCCCCCACAGAGACGGCATGAACCCAGATTGCGCGGCGACCCCGTAGCACATCCGTAACGCGACGCGGTACGCGCCCCATTCGCTCCGCCAAGCCTGCGCGATATTTTTCATGCAGCAGCATGTGCAGCAACCAGTACGGCGCTGTGACGAGCAATACGAAGAGCAAGCCCAGACTGTAGAGCAACATAAAATCCTGATACCGCGCGGAGTTGGCTACTGCCAACTTTACGCTTCCTCTCCGCGAAGATGATAATTCGATATGGCCTTACATCCCAACATTCGTGTTTTAGGAGCCGGACTCGCTGGCCCGGAGGCCGCACTGCAAGCCGCTCGCCGGGGCTGTCACGTTGATCTTTACGAGATGCGCCCAGTGCGCTCCACAGAGGCCCACCAGACCGCCGACTTCGCTGAGTTGGTCTGCTCCAACTCGCTGAAATCGGAGAGCGAGAATACCGCGCCCTGGCTGCTGAAGCAGGAGATGCGTCGCGCCCACTCCGCGCTGCTGGCCGCTGCGGATCGGAGCGCCGTGCCCGCCGGACACGCGCTGGCCGTCGATCGCGCCGAGTTCTCCCGCCTTGTCGCCGCAGCCATTGCCGCCGAACCCAACATCATCGTCCATCGCGAAGAGGTCACGACCCTTGACCCCACCGACGGCATCACCATTCTGGCCACTGGCCCGCTCACTTCGCCCGCGCTTTCGGCTTCCATCGCCGCACTCACGGGCAGCGAGCATCTCGCCTTCTACGATTCCATCAGCCCCATCGTCGAGGCAGACTCCATCGACCGCGAGCGCGTCTACATGGCGGCGCGCTGGGACAAAGGTACGGCGGATTACATCAATTGCCCGATGACACGCGAGGAGTACGACCGCTTCTACGATGCTTTGATCTCCGCCGAACCCGCCACGCAGAAGGAGTGGGAGAAACTGAATTACTTTGAAAGCTGCCTGCCCATTGAGGAGCTTGCCCGCCGTGGGCGCGACACCCCGCGCTTTGGCCCCATGAAGCCGGTCGGCCTGCGCGACCCGCGCACAGGAAAAACTCCGCACGCCGTGGTGCAGCTCCGCAGCGAGAACTTACGCGCCGATGCCTATAATCTGGTGGGATTTCAAAATCACATGAAGTACAGCGAGCAGGCTCGCGTGCTGCGCCTGATTCCCGGCCTGGAGAATGCAAAGTTTCTGCGCTATGGGCAAATCCATCGCAACACCTACATCAACGCGCCCACGCTATTGAATGAGGCCCTGCAACTGCGCGCGCATCCAACGATTTTTTTCGCCGGACAACTCTCCGGCGTTGAAGGCTACACCGAATCCATCGCCAGCGGCATGATGGCGGGAATTTTTGCCGCCGCGCTGGCCCACGGCAAAACGCCGGAGCCTTTGCCGCGTGGCAGCGGCCTGGGATCGCTGGTGCATTACATCACCCACGCCGATCCGAAACATTTTCAGCCAGCCAACATCACCTTTGATCTGCTGGAGCCGCTCGACGAGGAGACGCGGCGCAGAGTCCGCGACAAGAAAGAACGCCATCGCCTGCAATGCGAACGCGCACTAGCTGAGCTCGACAGATGGTGGCAACAGGAGCAAGCATCGTTGCCTGCTATCCAGTGTGGTTAAATGGACATCAAAGGAACTGACCCAATGTATAAATTGGATAGAAACAATAATCAGGATCAGCTTACGAAACTGACAAAAACTTCGCTCACAGAGCAAGGTCTGCGCGAACGTTTCGATCTGGAGAAGTGGATCGCTGATTCCCCGGATGTACTCGGCGAAGATTTGTTGGTCTTGCAAACTGAATATACGCTGCCAAGCGACCTTCGGATTGACATTCTTGCACTCGACACCGATGCCAACTTAGTCATCATTGAACTAAAGCGTGATAAATCAGGGGATAACATCGACTGGCAGGCAGTAAAGTATGCATCATACTGCTCGAACCTAACGGTAGATCAATTAAGTGATCTCCTAGCAAAACGGGAAAATATCGGTACAGATAGCGCCCGACTACGCATTAAGGAGTTTATCGATGAGGAACTCGTGGACGAAGACCTGAGCGCTGTCAACCAGGATCAGAGGATCATTTTATTGGCTGGTGAGTTCCATCCCTATATCATTTCTTCTGTTTTGTGGCTTCGGGAGTATGGGGTTGACATAAGATGTATCCGATTTCAGTGCTTTGTAGATGATGATGGAACACTCTTCATCAACCCTGAGGTCATCATTCCGCTTCCAGAGGCAGAGGATTATACGACACGCAAAGAGGCGAAGGAGCAGGTACAACGAAAAAACCCAGAGCATGAACGTACAGTGTTTTCACTCGCAGTGGAGAATCTTTCGCCAGAAGGGTTGTCTGAGCGGCTTTTGAAGACGCTAAACCAAAGTGATTCAGCCCTGACACCTCGTCTCTTGAAATTCCTTGAGATATTACTCTCAGAGGATCGTGCATTTGGGCGTGAAGAAGTGAAAGAAGCCTTGCTGAATTGTGGAATCGGCAGGGACATTGGGCAAGCAGGAAGGTTCTTGAGCAACTTGTCCCAATTTTTGACCAAGCCAAAGAACACACATCTACGCCAGATCATCAAATTTGATGGTGGAGAAAGGCATGGGCAGATAAAGGACAATTACCAAATCAAGGAAGAATATCAGGACGTAGTGCGAAATACACTCCAAAGAACGAAAGCGTCTTCGATGTCGATGAACACAACGACAATCTAAAAGTAGAGCAACTGTCGGGAATCCCATCCTTTGCATCGCAAAGGGTGGGACGAGGAAGTTACCGCTTTGACTTTTTCTTGCGCGCGCGAATCTTGAAGCGAATCGGCGTGCCGTCAAAACCGAAGGCCTCGCGAACCTGATTCTCCAAGAATCTCTCATAGGAAAAGTGCATCTTCACATCGCGATCGGTGAACAGCACAAACAGAGGCGGCGAAACAGCGGCCTGCGTCATATACAAAATGCGCATCCGGCGCGACATCGGCACAGAGGCCCGCTCGAAATCCACGCGGTCTATAAAGCGATTCATCTGGCCGGTGGTCACGCGCTTTTTGCGCTCCATCGCGACATGGCGCACAGACTGAAAGAGGCGGTCGATATTCATGCCCTGCAAGGCGGAGATGAAGACCATCGGCGCATAGCCCAGAAATTTCAATGCCCGGCGCGCCTGTTCTTCAAACACGCTGCGGTCGGCGGCGGGCTTGCCGTCGGTGCGGGCCGTCGTCACCAAATCCCACTTGTTGATGACCACAACAACGGATCGACCACTCTCATGCGCGTACCCGCCAATCGTCGCGTCCAGCGCGGCCACGCCCTCGGTCGCATCAATCATCAGCAGCGAGACATCGGCAGCTTCCAGATGCTTGCGGGCCATCACAACAGAAAGTTTTTCCGCCATCAGCGTGGTCCTGCCCTTGCGACGAATCCCCGCCGTGTCGATAAAACGGAACTCGGTTCCCTTATGCTCCACCACCTCATCAACGGCATCCCGCGTGGTTCCGGCAATGGGAGAGACAATGGCCCGCGTGGTTCCCGTCAGCACATTGAGCAGCGTGCTTTTGCCGACGTTCGGTCGGCCAATGATGGCGACCTTCACCTCGCGTGGCGGCAACGCGGGTGGAATCTTCTCGTCCCCATCGTCAGACTTGTCGGCACCGACGGTTTTCTCGATGGGAGGCCGATCCTCAGCAACACGCAGCGTCTCCGGCGCAGCCGCCGCAATCTCCGCGTCCGTAACCATCGGCAGCACAGAGAAGACTGCTTCAATCAACTCCGCAATGCCCAGGCCGTGTTCGGCAGAGACAGGCAGCATCTCTTTGAATCCCAGGCGACGATAATTTTCCGCCTGCGCCAGCAGCGCATCGGCATCCATTTTGTTCACCGCAAGAAAGACCGGCTTGCCGCTGCGCAACAGGAGTCGCGCCAGGTCTATATCCGGCGCAGCCAGTTCCGTGCGCCCATCCACCACCATGATGATGGCATCCGCTTCGCCGAGCGCCACCTGCGCCTGACGAAAAATCTCTGCGGGAATCAGGGCTTCATCCGTGGGAACAATGCCGCCGGTATCGACCAGGCGCGCGCTGCGGCCCATCCACTCCACCTTGCCGTAGATGCGGTCGCGCGTTATACCCGGCTCATCGCCAACAATGGAGCGCCGGGAGCGCGTCAGCCGATTGAAGAGCGTGGATTTGCCTACATTAGGCCGACCTACAATGGCAATCAGCGGCAAAGCTGAGCCTGCCACAGCAGATTGAATCTGGCGCGTTCCGGTCGCAGGCGCTTTTTTTGTTTTCTTCTTATTTGCTGCTGTCGTCATTCTTCTGCCTTTGTCGTGCTTCACTATTATAGGAAGCAGCGCTCCTTAACGTATTTGTGACTAACGACTCCCTCACTCCCGGCACCTTACCCTCGCTGCAAAACTTTTTTGCGCCGGGAGGGATGCTCTCCACCTCTGGCCTGCCGTATGAGTATCGACCCGGCCAGTTGGAGATGGCACGCGCCGTCGAGCGCGCGCTCACAGAGAAACGCCATCTGATCGTCGAGGCTGGAACTGGTACCGGCAAGACGCTCGCCTATCTGCTACCCGCGCTGCGACTGGGCCAGCGCGTCATCATCTCCACCGGCACGCGCAATTTGCAGGAACAGATTTTTTTCAAAGACATTCCCTTTCTCGAATCGCTGCTTGGCCCGCTGAACGTGACGTACATGAAAGGCCGCTCGAATTACCTGTGCCGCCACAAGCTCTACGCGCTGCGCGACCAACCCATCCTCTCTGGCATGGAAATGATCGACCAGTACCAGACCATCCGCGATTGGGAGCAGCGCACCCAATCGGGCGACCGCGCCGAATTGTCCACGTTGCCGGAGAACAGCCCGCTCTGGACGCGCCTGGATGCGCGCACAGATGCCTGCCTCGGTTCCACCTGCCCGAATTTCGAGCCATGCTTCATTACGCAAATGCGTCGTCGCGCACTCGAAAGCGACATCGTCATCGTCAATCATCATCTCTTTTTCGCAGATATGGCGCTGCGCCACCAAACACAGGGAGCGCCCGACGCAGGCGTTCTGCCAGAGGCCGCCGCTGTCATCTTTGACGAGGCGCATGAACTCGAAGACATCGCCTCCAGCTACTTCGGCGTCAGCATCAGCAATCTGCGTTTTGAAGAACTGGCCCGTGACGTGGAGTCTTTGCTGCGTGCCAAGCAGGCGCTCTCGTCCGGTCTGGCCGATGCGGCGCAGTTGCTGCGCGAGCGCGCGCGCCTCTTCTTTGTCGCGCTGCCGGAGGCACGCGGTGCCAGCGCCGATGGTCGCATTCCTTTTCCCAACCGCGAGGAATTTCTGGAGAATTCCGGCGATGTGTACCTCGACGTATGTAACATGCTGGAACGTTTGGCGGGAGAACTCGACCGTCTGCGCGGCGTGGACGAAGCGAGCGGCCTGAAAAAGCGCGCGCTGGAGTTGCTCAAGCAACTCACCTTTCTGCTGGAATCTGAAGACCGCAGCTACGTCTTCTGGATCGAGCGCCGCAGCGCAGGCGGCCTGCGCCAAAGCGCGCGCAACACCTGGCTGCAAGCCACGCCCATTGAGATTGCCGCCATGCTCACCGAGCAACTCTTCGAGACCGTTCCCTCCGTCGTGCTCACCTCGGCCACCATGACCGTGCAGGGTAATTTTGAGCATCTACGCGGACGCCTCGGCATCCCCAACACACGCGAACTGGTCGTGCCTTCGCACTTTCACTATGGCGAGCAGGCCTTGCTCTATTTACCGCCGGAGATGCCCGATCCCCGCGACGCAGGCTTTACCGAGGCGGCTGCGGAAAAAATCCGCGAGGTGCTCCAGATCACGCAGGGCCGCGCCTTCTGCCTCTTCACCAGCTACAGCCAGATGCGCGAAGTACACGAGCGCCTGCTGGCAATGGTTGGCTTCCCATTGCTGTTGCAGGGCACCGCGCCGCGCAATGCGCTGCTCGACGAGTTTCGCATCACACCGAATGCCGTCCTCTTCGGCACTTCCTCTTTCTGGCAAGGAGTGGATGTGCAGGGCGAGCAGTTGAGCTGTGTCATCATCGACAAACTTCCCTTCGCCGTGCCCAGCGATCCAGTGGTTTCAGCGCGGATGAAGGCCATCGAATCCAACGGCGGCAATCCTTTTGCGGAGTATCAGATTCCCACCGCCGTACTCACGCTGAAGCAGGGTTTTGGTCGCCTCATTCGCTCACTCAACGACCGTGGCGCGCTGGTGTTGCTCGATCCACGCTTGCAGCGCCAACGCTATGGCCGCGTCTTTATGGAAAGCCTGCCGCCGTATCGCGTGACGCAACGGCTGTCCGACGTGGAAGATTTTTTCAGTACGCTGCCCACGACAAAATAATTCTCGCCTTGCAGCTACACTGTAGGCAGGAGTTTTCTTGCTCCCGTTATGTCGCGCAACTTTTACATTCTCGCCGGAGTTTTTCTGCTCTTCGCGCTTGTCGCGTTCGGCATATCCTGGACGCGCGGCGCGCATGAACCCGGCCTCCCCGACGAGAGAGAAATGTGGCGCATGTTGGCGCTATTTTTCTTCCTTGGCTCCGCGCTGACGTGCCTGGTCGGCACCATCACGAATATGTTTGAGCAGGCCAGTCGCCGCCATGAGGAACGCCTGTCGCGGGAAATGCAACGGCACCCTCCGCCAGAAGATTGAGCGTCATTCCCCGCAAAAATCGATCAGCAACTTATTTGGCATTCCATTCATAGACTGTCACAGTCGAAGAATTTGTAATATGAATGGGATCGTTGAAGACCAAGGACTGCGCCTCCTGAAAAGTCTCCGCTCTGACAATGTAAGCGCCACCCGACTTGTCTGTAAAAGGGCCGGACAGTTCGATCTTTCCCTGCTGCCTCAAATGATCCAGGAAAGCCTGATGTTGCTCAATGATGGATGGTTGAAACTCTGGCTTGCGAATCGCCACGACTAAATATCGATTCATTTCATGCCCCTATTTCTCTACAGATTTTGCAACGGGACTTCCTGGCTTCAGAACTTGCCGCGCCTTTGGCTTCCATTTCTCCAGAAACGCCATTACGTCGGAGGTGTCCAGCTTGCTCATCTTTTCAAATTCGCCGTTTCTCTGCGCGTACAACACGCGCCCCTGGCCGTCCAGCACCACCAGCGCAGGGATGCCTTTGGCCAGCGGGATGCCATACCTTTGCGCGACATCCAGATTTTTGTCGTAGTTCCCAACATTGACATCGACCAGGACATAGTTGGTCTGGAGTACACCGGCGTTGCTGGGATCGTGAAAATAGATATTCAGCAAGTGGCAATCCGGGCACCAATTCGCGCCAAAATCGAGAAGCACATGCTTATGCCCGCTGGCTGCGCTGGCAATGGCTGCGCGAATCTCCGCCTTCGCGTCCGCCGTATCGGAGTAGATGATCGCTGATCCAGTCTGGGCATGAAGCCGCAACATCGACCCTGGGAAAATTGCCAGCGCAAAACACGCAAAAACATGCAATGAAGATTTGAAATTTCTCTGCAAGATTGCCCCCTGATTCCCTACACAAACACAAGGGCGGACTTTTTCAAGTCCGCCGTCGCATTTGTAACTATCGTGGCTACATAAACTACTCCGCGGCCATTTCCTCGGCTTCGCCCTCTTGCCGCATCATTTCCAGTTCGCGCTCGGCGGCCTCGATGGCCTCCGTCACTTCCTGCTGCACGCGGTTGGCTGCATCTTCCAGTTCCTGCGAAAGCTGGACATTGCGGTAGTATTCCATGCCTGTTCCTGCAGGGATCAGGCGGCCCACGATGACGTTTTCCTTGAGTCCGCGCAGATGATCCACCGCGCCGTTGATGGAGGCTTCGGTGAGTACGCGGGTCGTCTCCTGGAAGGATGCCGCAGAGATGAAGGAATCCGTGGAGAGCGAGGCCTTGGTGATGCCCAACAGCAGCGGACGCGCAATGGAGGGACGTCCGCCATTGGAAATGGCGCGCTCGTTCTCCTCGCGGAAGCGGAACTTGTCCACCTGTTGCTCCAGCAGAAAACTGGTGTCTCCGGTCTCTTCGATCTTGACCCAGCGCAGCATCTGACGAACGATCACCTCGATATGCTTGTCCGAAATGGCCACGCCCTGCAGCCGATAGACCTCTTGAATTTCATTCACCATGTAGGCTTGCAGTTCCTTTTCGCCAAGCACGGCAAGAATGTCGTGCGGGTTCAGCGGCCCATCCATCAGCGGCTCGCCAGCGCGTAGGCGTTCTCCCTCCTGCACGTTGATGTGAACGCCGCGCGGGACAGAGTATTCCTTCTCCTCGCCGTTGTCCGCAGTGACGTAAATTTTGCGTTGCCCTTTGGCGACCTCGCCAAAGCGAACCACGCCGTCAATTTCGCTAATGATGGCAGTCTCATGCGGTTTGCGAGCCTCAAACAACTCGACAACGCGCGGCAGACCGCCGGTGATGTCCTTGGTGCGCGTCGTTTCGCGCGGAATCTTGGCGAGGATATCGCCAGGATGGACTTCATCTCCGTCCAAAACCATCAGGTGGGCGCGGCTGGGCATCAAGTACCGCTTGTTTCCCTTGGCCCCCTTGATGATAATCGTCGGCTGACGCTTCTCATCCGAGGAATCCGCCACCACCAGACGCGACAGGCCCGTAACTTCATCCACTTCCTCCTGTAGCGTGGTACCTTCATGCAAATCCTTGAATTGCACGGTGCCGCCGATTTCCGTCAGAATGGCAAAGGTATACGGATCCCACTCGCCGAGCACCTGGCCCTGCGTGACCTGCTGTCCTTCTTCCACCTTCAGCTTGGCGCCGTAGACGATGGCGTAGCGCTCCTTCTCGCGTCCGCGTTCGTCCATAATGATGATGGCGCCAGAGCGATTCATGGCCACCAGATCGCCCTGCTTGGAGCGAACTGAAGCCAGATTGATGAAGCGAACCGTACCTGCGTTCTTGGCCTCCAACCGCGATTGGTCAGAGACACGCGAGGCCGTTCCACCGATGTGGAAGGTGCGCATGGTGAGCTGCGTTCCCGGCTCGCCAATGGACTGCGCGGCAATCACGCCAACGGCTTCGCCCAACTCCACCAAACGGCCTGACCCAAGGTTGCGGCCATAACAAAGCACGCAAACTCCGCGCTTGGATTCGCAGGTGAGCACGGAGCGAATCTTCACCTTCTCAATGCCCGCCGCCTGAATTGCGACGGCTGCATCTTCGCTGATCTCCTGGTTGACTTCGATGATGACGGCACCCTCGAAATCCTTGATCTTTTCCAACGAGACGCGCCCGACAATGCGGTCACGCAACGGCTCAATCACTTCTCCGGATTCGATGATTGGCGTCACGTAAATGCCTTCAACCGTACCGCAATCATTCTCGCTAACAATCACATCCTGAGCCACATCCACCAGGCGACGGGTCAGGTAGCCGGAATCGGCAGTCTTGAGCGCCGTATCCGCCAGGCCCTTGCGCGCGCCGTGCGTGGAGATGAAGTATTGCAACACGGTCAGCCCCTCGCGGAAGTTGGCCGTGATGGGCGTTTCGATAATTTCACCTGATGGCTTGGCCATCAATCCGCGCATACCGGAAAGCTGGCGAATCTGCTGCTTCGATCCGCGAGCGCCGGAGTCGGCCATGATGTAGATCGGATTCATGGCACCGGCCTTATCGGCGGCCTTCATGTTGTTGAACATGTCATCGGCCACGCGTTCAGTAACGGAAGACCATATCTGAATCACTTTATTGTTGCGCTCGCCGTTGGTGATTGCGCCATCCAGATACTGCCGTTGCACGGCGATGACCTGCTTCTCCGCATCGTGAACAACACCGTACTTGCTGTCAGGAATCACCATGTCGTCCAGACCCACGGACAAGCCACTGCGCGTCGCGTATTGGAAGCCCAGTTCCTTGATGTGATCCAGCATCTGCACCGTGGTCTCCAGCCCCAGGTTCAGATAGCAATAATTCACCAACTGCCCCATGCCCTTCTTTTTCAGAAGGCCATTGATGTAGGGCATCTTTTCCGGCAGCGCATCATTCAAGATGGCGCGACCCACCGTGGTCGAGATGAACTGCTTCTCATACTGCACCGGCTCGGTGTGGATCAAGTCTTGATCGTCGTAGGCCGTGGTCATATCGAGCACAGGGCCGGTATAGCGCAGTCGAATCGGCGACAGCGTCTCGACCTCTTTGGCTTCGAGCGCCATCAACACTTCCTCGGTATTGGCGAAGACGCGGCCCTCCCCCTTGGCGTTCACCTTGGCCTTGGTCAGGTAATAGAGGCCCAGCACCATGTCCTGCGTTGGCACGGTGATCGGGTGGCCGGAGGCTGGCGACAAAATGTTGTGCGATGCCAGCATCAGTACGCTGGCCTCTACCTGCGCCTCTGGCGACAGCGGAATATGCACAGCCATCTGATCGCCGTCAAAGTCGGCGTTGAACGCGGTGCAAACCAGCGGATGAATCTGAATCGCCTTGCCTTCCACCAACACTGGCTCAAAGGCCTGGATGCCCAGGCGATGCAGCGTTGGAGCGCGATTCAGCAGCACGGGATGGTCTTTGATGACCTCTTCCAGAATGTCCCAGACGATGGGGTCTTGCATCTCCACCATCTCTTTTGCCTGCTTGATGGTGGTGCAGTGCCCCGTCTGCTCCAGCCGGTGATAGATGAACGGCTTGAAGAGTTCGAGCGCCATCTTCTTCGGCAGCCCGCACTGGTGCAGCTTGAGATCAGGCCCAACCACAATGACCGAGCGCCCGGAGTAATCCACGCGCTTGCCCAGAAGATTCTGGCGGAAGCGTCCCTGCTTGCCCTTCAATGTATCGGAGAGCGACTTGAGCGGACGATTGTTTGCGCCGCGCAGCACGCGGCCACGGCGACCGTTGTCAAAGAGCGCATCCACGGCCTCCTGCAACATGCGTTTTTCATTGCGCACAATCACTTCGGGCGCGTGCAAATCCATCAGCTTCTTCAACCGGCTGTTGCGATTGATGACACGGCGATACAGATCGTTCAGATCGGAGGTGGCAAAGCGTCCGCCATCAAGCGGCACCAGCGGGCGCAACTCCGGCGGAATGACCGGAATCACGTCGAGGATCATCCACTGCGGCTTGTTGCCCGACTTGCGGAATGCCTCCACCACCTTCAGCCGCTTGGCGTGCTTGAGACGCTTTTGCAGCGAGGTCTCCATATTCATGCGGTCGCGCAGTTCCACGGAAAGCTCATCGACATTGGTGCGCTTCAGCAATTCCTTGATGGCTTCCGCGCCCATCATGGCCTTGAATCCCGTGGGACGATACTGCTGATCCAGTTCGCGGAAGCGAACTTCGTCCTTGATGATCTCGCGTTCCTTCACGGGCGCATCACCCGGATCGACCACGACGTAGCTCTCAAAATAAAGAACGCTCTCCAGCTCGCGCAGGGAAATGTCGAGCAGGTGTCCAATGCGTGAAGGCAACCCCTTGAAGAACCAGACATGCGAGCAGGGCGAGGCCAGTTCGATGTGGCCCAGGCGCTCGCGCCGCACGCGCGACAGCGTCACTTCCACGCCGCACTTGTCGCAGATAACGCCGCGATGCTTCATGCGCTTGTACTTGCCGCACAGGCACTCCCAGTCCGTGACCGGGCCAAAAATGCGGGCGCAGAAAAGGCCGTCGCGCTCCGGCTTGAACGTGCGGTAGTTGATCGTTTCCGGCTTGGTGACTTCGCCATGCGACCAACTGCGAATCTTCTCTGGCGATGCCAGGCAGATGCGAATCGCGTCGAAATCTGTAATCGGGCTGCTGAGTTCAAATGGATTGGAGCGAAACAAGACGACCTCCGTGTACCGCGCTCCCTGTCCGTTTTTCCTCGGAACAGAAGCGGCAATCGCGTTCCCGGTATGGTTTCTTTTCGGCTGCCTGCCCGTCCCGGGAGCGCGTTGGCTCTTCTCGGCGGCAGCCGCAATAATTCCAGCAGCGTGTATTCCAGCGATGCCGCGTTAATCCGCGGCGACCGTCGCCTGCGTTGGCAATTTCTTATCGGGGTTGATCTTAATCAACTCCACATCCAGGCACAGGGCTTGTAGTTCCCGCACCAGCACGTTAAACGATTCGGGCACCCCCGGCTCAATGGCCGCCTCGCCCTTGACGATGGCCTCATAAATCCTGGTGCGACCATAGACATCGTCCGATTTCGCCGTCAGTAATTCCTGCAAAATGTAAGCAGCGCCGTAGGCTTCCAACGCCCAGACTTCCATTTCTCCAAAGCGCTGGCCGCCAAATTGCGCCTTGCCGCCCAGCGGTTGCTGCGTAATCAGCGAATACGGCCCGATGGAGCGCGCGTGGATCTTGTCATCAACCAAGTGCGACAGTTTGAGCATGTAGATGTAGCCCACCGTTGCTGGCTGCTCGAATTGCTCGCCTGTCATACCGTCGAAGAGAGGTGTTTTCCCAGAGGCGGGCAGACCGGCTGCTGTCAGCAACGCTTTGATCTCCTCCTCCTTCGCCCCGTCGAAGACTGCCGTGCCAAACCAGATGCCACGCTTCATGCCCGCAGCAACGCGCAGCAATTGTTCGTCATCCAGATCGAGCAATTGGCGCAGCAGCGCAGTCTTGCCGAAACGCTCTTCCATCAGCTTGCGAACTTCATTCGCCTTTTGATTGCGCTCGACCAACTCGGCGACCTGCTTGCCCAACTCGTGCGCGGCCCAGCCCAGGTGTGTTTCCAGAATTTGTCCCACGTTCATACGGGAAGGCACACCCAGCGGATTCAGCACAATCTCCACTGGCGTTCCATCGGGCAGATACGGCATGTCTTCTTCCGGCAAAATACGGGAGATGACACCCTTGTTGCCGTGGCGTCCGGCCATCTTATCGCCCACAGAAAGCTTGCGCTTCATGGCGATGTAGACCTTCACCTGTTTGATGACACCCGGTACCAGTTCATCGCCCTTTTGCAGCTTGCCGATTTTGTCGTTGGTGATCTTGCGCAGCACGTCAATCTGGCGCGAGGTCATCTCTTCAATCTCGTCGATCTGCTCGTTGACGCGCGGATCCTTGTCCGCATATTTAATGCGCTTCAGGTTGCGCGTCGAGATCAACTCGATGGTGTCGCGATCCAGCAACGCTCCCTTCACCAGCAGGCGTTTGTTGGTGCGCTCATCATGTAGATCGGCCTGAACTTCCTTGGCTCCCAGAATTCCTTCCAGTCGCTTCAGCCGCTCGTCGGTCAGAATGCGAATCTCATCTTCCAGATTCTTTTCCAGTTTCGCAATTTGCTCGGCTTCAATCTGCTTGGCGCGCTCGTCCTTTTCCTGCCCTTTGCGGGAGAAGATACGGACATCGACCACAGTGCCTTCAATGCCCGGAGGGCAGGTCAGCGAGGCATCGCGCACATCACCGGCCTTTTCGCCGAAGATGGCGCGCAGCAGCTTCTCTTCCGGCGTCAACTGCGTTTCGCCCTTCGGTGTCACCTTGCCCACCAGAATGTCGTTGTGCTTGATCTTGGCCCCAATGCGGATGATGCCGCTCTCGTCCAGATCGCGCAGCGCGGATTCCGACACATTTGGAATGTCGCGTGTGATCTCCTCCGGCCCCAGCTTGGTGTCGCGAGCTTCGATTTCAAACTCCTCAATATGCACGGAGGTGTAGTAATCCTCGCGCACCAGCTTCTCGCTGATCAGAATGGCGTCCTCAAAGTTGTAGCCGCGCCACGGAATAAAGGAGACCAGAACGTTGCGGCCCAGGCCCAACTCGCCCTGCTCCGTGCAGGGGCCGTCGGCAATCACCTGCCCCTTCAAAACGCGATCTCCCTTGCGGACGATCGGCTTCTGATTGATGCAGGTGTTCTGATTGGAGCGTTTGAATTTCACAAGCTGATAGATATCCGAACCCACTTCACGCGACAACTGCGTGGGATGGTGCTCGCCTTCAACACGCACGATGATGCGCTCGGAATCCACCGAATCAATGATGCCGTTGCGACGAGCCAGAATGACTGCGCCAGAGTCACGCGCCGTTACTCCTTCCATGCCCGTACCCACGAACGGAGCCTCTGACACCAACAGCGGCACCGACTGGCGCTGCATGTTGGCTCCCATCAGAGCGCGGTTCGCGTCATCATGCTCAAGGAATGGAACCAGCGAGGCCGCCACCGAGACCAATTGCTTCGGGCTAACGTCCACGTAGTCCACTTCGCTGCGATTCACCAGAACAAAGTTGCCCTGGCGGCGCGCATTCACCAGCTCATTAACGATGTTCAGCTTCTCGTCCAATTCGACGTTGGCCTGCGCGATGGTGTGCTTGTCCTCTTCCCAGGCCGAAAGATAGAAACTGAATGGAGCCAGCTCCATCGGACGCTTCTTTTCCTTTACAAGCTGCGCATTCTTCTTGCGAGCTTCTTCTTTTTCCAAGTGGTCGCCCACGCGCAGGCCGCTGTCGCCAGCATTGGTCACCTGCACGTAATCCAGCACGCGAGATTCCCGCACGCGGCGATATGGCGATTCGATAAATCCATACTCGTTGATCCGCGCAAAGCAGGAAAGAGATGAGATCAATCCAATGTTCGGGCCTTCTGGCGTCTCAATCGGGCAGATGCGTCCGTAGTGCGTCGGATGCACGTCGCGAACTTCAAAGCCCGCGCGTTCGCGGCTCAAACCGCCCGGCCCAAGGGCGGAGAGGCGCCGCTTATGCGTGATCTCCGACAACGGGTTGGTCTGATCCATAAACTGCGAAAGCTGGCTGCTGCCGAAGAACTCGCGGATGGCCGCCATGACCGGCTTGGCGTTAATCAGATCATGCGGCATGGCCGTGGACATGTCTGGATACACGCTCATCTTTTCCTTGATGGCGCGTTCCATGCGCACCAAACCGATGCGGAACTGATTCTCCATCAACTCCCCAACAGCGCGCACGCGGCGATTGCCCAGGTGATCGATGTCGTCCACTGCGCCGATGTTTCTGCGCAGCTTCAGCAGGTAGCGAATGGTTGCGTAGAAATCCTCTGATGTCAGCGTGCGCCGATCCAGAGGAGTAATATCCTGCTGATCGTAAATCTTGATATTGAACTTCAATCGACCTACGCGAGAAAAATCATACTTGCGCGCATCGAAGAACATGCCTTCAAACAGCGCCGTGGCCGTATCAAGCGTTGGCGGATCGCCGGGCCGCAGCTTGCGATAGATTTCAATCAACGCTTCTTCCGGCTTGCGCACCGTATCGCGACGCAACGTGTGCGAAATGATGTTGCCCACATCGTCGCGCTCCGGAAAGAAGACCTCGACGGAGGTCACATTGCTTTCGAGAATCTGCGAGAATTTTTCCTTGGTCAGTTCCTGATTGGCCTCCAGCAGCAACTCGCCGGTCGTCGTGTCAATCACGTCGGCAGCCGTCACCGCGCCATCCATCTCTGCCGCTTCGACTTCCACTTCGCTAATCTTGGCCGCGCGCAGCGCCTTCAGAATGCTGGGCGTCACCTTGCGCCCGGAGTGTGCAATCTCTTCTCCCTTGACGATGACCGCATGCGCCGGCTTCGCTCCCAGCAAATGCGTATGCTTCTCGCTGTTGGGATCAATCGTCCAGAACAGCTTGCCATCCCTCGGCACAATGGTATCGACGGTATAGAAGGTCTTCAGAATCTCTTCGTCCGACTTCAATCCCAGGGCGCGAAGGAAGACCGTGCCGAGGAATTTCCTCTTGCGGTCGATGCGAACATAGAGCGTGCTCTTCTGGTCGTACTCAAACTCCACCCAGGAGCCGCGATAGGGAATGATCTTGCCTAGGAAATAGGTGCGGTTATTCGCCGTCTCAAAAAAGACACCGGGCGAGCGATGCAACTGGCTGACAATCACGCGCTCGGTTCCATTCACCAGGAACGTCCCGTTCTTCGTCATCAGTGGAATGTCGCCGAAAAAGACCTCCTGTTCCTTCATGTCGCGGATGGTCTTGGCTCCCGTCTCCGGGTCTTTGTCGTAGATGGTCAGACGAATCGTAACCTTGAGCGGCGCGGAATACGTCATGCTGCGCTCTTCGCATTCGCTCTGGTCGTACTTCAGTTGCAGGCCGACAGGATCGCCGCACTTATTGCAGAAGTCGGGCGTGTTCTTGTTGTAGGTGCCGCACTTCTCGCAGAGCACCTCGCCGGGATGAAACGGGTCAGTAATGACCATCGCTCCGCAGCAGACGCAAGTGGTGCGCAGGTGATGCAGCCCCTTCAAGTGGCCGCACTTGCACTCCCAGTTGCCGATGGCGTAATCGACAAAATCCAACTGCGAGAGATTGCGAAAATCAGTGATGGGCAGCACCGACGCAAAGACCGATTGCAGGCCCATGTCGTCGCGCTCGCTCGGCAGCTTGTCCATCTGCAAAAATCGCTCGTAGGAGCGGCGCTGCACCTCAATAAGGTTGGGGATCTGAATTTCCGTCGGAATCTTGGAAAAATCGAGTCGGCTGCGAATCGCGCGGTTCTCGTTCGGCATGTTTACTCCTGGCTCATGTGCCTTGCAGCTTGGACTGCGGAATGACCCGCAGCAGTTGCGAACAACCTTGCCCTCCATCGCAATGGATGGCTGTCCGCCATAATCTGTCGTCCTTGGAACATTGGGCTGCGGGCATGTATGCCCAACCCGCTCCAAGTTTATTTTCCTGCGCGTGCCGTTCGGCCCCGCGTGTTCTTCATCATGCTCAAATGGCCACCAAATCCACCACTAAAACAGCAAAATACCCGCGAAAGACACATCGTCCCGCGAGCGTCACAACCGGATTGTGCACTGTTTAGAGAAATGAATTTTGATTCCGCCTACATTCGAGTATCAAGCCCCGATTACTCTGGGCGTTTCGCATCCGCGGCCTCGAACTGCCCCTCTTCGACCCCTCGGACACCTGGCTTGAATCTTGCGGGCGAACCGCAAACCGACCTGTGTACAGGCTAGCGCAGATTCGCCCGACAAGCAAATACAGCCTTACTTGACTTCGACGGCTGCGCCAGCATCGGCGAATTTCTTCTTGATCGTCTCCGCCTCTTCCTTGGTAACGCCTTCCTTCACCGTCTTTGGAGCGCCATCGACCAGGTCCTTGGCTTCCTTCAGGCCGAGCGCCGTCACTTCACGCACCACCTTGATGGTGTTGATCTTGTTGGCTCCGGCATCCTTCAGGATGACCGTGAATGCGGTCTGCTCTTCAGCCACCGCCGCCGCACTCGCGCCGCCGCCAGCAACCATCACCGGAGCCGCCGCTGCCGCCGAAACGCCCAGCCGCTCTTCGAGCTTCTTCACCAGGGCCGCTGCATCCAGCAGCGTCAACCCTACAATTTGCTCTTCCAATACCTGTAAATCCGCCATGTTCTTCTCCAATTCATTTTCGATCTAAATTTTTATTGCCCTGAAATCATTCGGAAGCCATCCGGCTCCGAACCGCCGCCCATTCCGGTTCCGTTGTGCCCAGACAAGCACCCAGAACAGGACAGCAAAAATCATCAAAACCCTGCAACCCTGCACAAAACAAACGCCGCGCCACTCCAACTACAACGCGATTGCCCCGGCAAACTTGCCCTTTTCCACGCCCTGACCCAGCACCACGGCCATATCCCGGCCCGTCGCGTTAATGACCGTCGCCAGACGCTGCGCCGGAGCATTGATCAGATAGAGCAGCTTCGAGAAGAGTTCTTCGCGCCCCGGCAACGTCGCCAGTTGCTGAATCTCCGCCACATTGAGCAGCTTGCCATCCACAATGGCCAGCTTGAAGGTGAACTCCGCGTTCTCCTTCACCCAGGTTGAAATCGCCTTGGTCAACACCACGGGATCGCCGCTGGTGTAGGCCACGGAAGAAACGCCCTTCAATCCCTGCAAGGCTGCTTCCACCTTGGAGCCTTGCGAGGCGCGCGATGCCAGCCTGTTTTTGAGCACGCGATAGCGTCCGCCCGCATTCCGCACCACGGTGCGCAACTCGAAATCCTGCGCCACCGTCAACTTGGCGAAGGTGCCAATGATGGCCGTCGTCGAGCCAGCCAATTCCCTGGTCAACAACTCGACCTTTTCTGCTTTTTTGGCTTTTGTCAGTGCCATAATGCTTCCAATCCTTTGTACTGGATGTCAGTACGCTTTTACGTTCCGCCCATATTCGGAGCGCTATTTTGTACTGGATGTCAGTACGCTTTTACGTTCCGCCCATATTCGGAGCGCTATTTCTGTCCAGGCAAGCTCGCGACGAAATCCGCGCTACGCCTTGCCAGCGGCATCCACAACCGCGCTGTCGAGCGCAATGCCCGGCCCCATCGTCGAGCTGAGCGTAATGCCCTTCACATACTTGCCCTTGGCCGCCGACGGCTTGGCCTTCAGCACGCTGGTGATGACCGTCATCGCATTGTCAATCAGCTTCTCTGCGGAAAACGACAGCTTGCCCACCGGAACATGCACCAGCGCCGTCTTGTCCGTGCGGAACTCCACCTTGCCAGCCTTGATTTCCTTGATGGCGGCGGCAACATCGGTGGTCACGGTTCCCGTCTTCGGATTGGGCATCAAACCACGCGGGCCGAGCACCTTGCCCAGACGACCGACCGAGCGCATCATGTCCGGCGTGGCGATCAGCGCATCAAAATCCGTCCAGCTTTCCTTCTGAATCTTCTCGACCATCTCTTCGCCGCCCACAATGTCGGCGCCAGCGGCCTCGGCCTCGCGCACCTTTTCGCCGGAGGCAATCACGGCCACGCGCTTGGTCTTGCCCAGCCCGTGCGGCAGCACAACCGTTCCGCGCACCATCTGATCGGCGTGCTTGGGATCAACGCCCAGGCGCAACGTCAGATCGACGGTCTCATCAAACTTGGCGTACTTCACTTTTTGCAGAAGCGGAACCGCTTCGGTCAACAGGTAGGGACGCGGCTGCATCTGGGCACGCGCCTTCGCAATATTCTTTCCTTCTTTTCTCGACATACTTCCTCTGTCTCCCACCGCGCGAACCTTGCAGCGCTTGGTTTCCGCTGAATCGCCCCGTGTTGCTTGTCTTCAACTTCTGTTTCGGAGCGACCGTCCGGCCGTGGTATGTTTGGCGTTCCCCCAGTCCATCGCTGGACACAGGGACGCTTCCTTCCATTATGCAGCATTTGGCCCCAAAAATGCAAGGGGGACTCTTGTCCAATACAAGATGAGCCTGAAGGGTCGGTCATGCTGGGTAGTGAACATCCGCATGGTTCGATCAGAAGAGTTGAGTTTGGAAGCGATTGGCCGTTTTGTCACGGCTAGCGAGGAAGTCC
>JAJZIJ010000015.1 GCA_021810625.1 Acidobacteriota bacterium | reverse complement strand
CGGCCAATCGCTTCCAAACTCAACTCTTCTGATCGAACCATGCGGATGTTCACTACCCAGCATGACCGACCCTTCAGGCTCATCTTGTATTGGAATCAATGACCGCCTTCAGGCTCATCTTGTATTGAACAAGAGTAACGTTTGACCCTGCCGTCTCCGGGTGCATAGACTGAAAACGGGTGTTTTTTGGGTGTCCCTCATGCAGGCGAGTCCGTTTTTCCTCAGGGTTTTCCGCTGCCGCAGCGCTCTGGTTTTGCTCGGAGCAGGCGCGCTTGCCTGCTCGGCGCTTTGGGGGCAGAACACCGTCCAGTCCGCGCCGCCATCTACATCTTCGTCCGCGCCCAAGGCAAGCCAAAGCGATGCGGCTGCGCCATCCGGCAAACCCACCGAGCAGGCTCCACCGCCTGCGCTCGACCCAACCGGGCCAGCTGTTGCGCTGGAGACCAATGAGGCGGTCTTCGATGTGATGGCGGGACTCAATGCCTGCGGCTATGACCAAGAATTGTCCATCTCTGATCCTGCGCGGCAAAAGGCGCGCGACCTGATGAATCAGGCGCTGGCGCAATCGGAGCCGGCGCGCGCGGCCCGTGACAATCTGTGCAGCTTTGTTCGCAGTCATACGCTGGGCAGTCCACGGCACAATCTGGCGCAGTATGTTTCGCTGGCGCTGTATTTGAATCCTCCGCCAGCGCTCACTCCAAGCCTGCCAACGGAGCAACTGCCTCCAGATGCGGAGCCACTCGCCGAGTATGCCTCGCTTCTGCGGACGTATGCCGAGGCCGTCAATCTGCATCTGATCTGGGCGTTACTTCGGCCTGCCTACGACGCCGAGGTCAGCACGCTCCACGATCCCATGACCAAGATGATCCTGGACATGGATTTATATCTGAAGCAGCCGCCCAGCCAGTACAGTCATCGGCGCTTCGTTGTGATTTTGGAGCCGCTGATTGCGCCGGGGCAGGTCAACGCGCGCGTCTATGGCGGCGATTACGTGGTGGTGGCCTCGCCGGTGAACGGCGTGGTGCGGATGAAGGAGATCAAGCACACCTATCTGCACTATGAGCTGGAACCCCTGCTCTATGCGCGCACCCCCGCCATCGACAAATTGCAGCCGCTGCTGGAACGGGTGCAGACCGCCCCACTCCCCTTTGAGGACAAGAGCGATGTTGTGGCGCTGGTGACAGAATGCCTGATCCGCGCCATTGAAGCCCGCACGATGGATACAGGCGTTCCCAACTATACGCCGCCCGCACATGTGGATCGCTCGCAGTTATCTGCGGTGAACAATCTGATCAACGCGCATGATCGGCAGGTGGCGGCGGTGCGCAAGAAGCTCGTGCAGCAGGATATGGAGCAGGGTTATATTCTGACGCAATACTTTTACGACCAGCTTGCCATCTTTGAGTCCGATCCCGTCAGCTTGCAGGAGGCGGTTGGAGAAATGGTCTACAGCATCGACGTGCCTGCGGAAAAAGCGCGCGTGCAGCGACTCGTTTTCTCGGATCATGTGGAGGAGGATGTTGTGGAGCGGCCCAACTCCGGCCCGGATTTGCTGGATCAGGCAGAGTTGAATCTTGCCTCCGGCAATACGGCGGCGGCAGGCAAATTGGCTCAGCAAGCTCTGGCCCAGCATACGCCTCACGCTGGTCGCGCCCAGTTTATTCTGGCGCGGGTAGACCTTTTCAGCGGCAAGCCGGAGGCTGCGGTCACAGCCTTTCAGCAGGCAATCCAACTTTCCCACGACCCGCGCACTGTGGCGTGGTCGCACATCTATTTGGGGCGCATCGACGACGTGGAGGACAATCGTGACGATGCGGTGATCCAATACAAGGCAGCCCTGCAATCGCGCGATAGCCGCCCAGACACCAAACATGCCGCCGATCAGGGATTGAAGCAGCCCTATCATCTGCCAACCGCCGCCGATGCGCCGTCGAGTTCGGCAGCGCCGACAGGTGCGCCACCTGACGGTTCGGCGCGGTAAGCGCTGCGCAGGAGAGACTCTTGAGTAAGCGCGTCACCGCATCCGAATCCAAATCCGCATCCATCCAGCGGCCTTCCATCGGCACATCCTCCGACGGCCCCCTGGACGCGCTACAAACGCGCATCGCCTACCTGTTTCGCGATGCGCAATTACTGGAGCAGGCGCTGACGCACAGTTCTCTGGCCTATGAACAGCAAAAGGCGCGGACACCGCAGGATGACAATGAGCAACTGGAATTTCTGGGTGATGCCGTGCTCGGCCTGGTGGTGACGGAACATTTGTACCGCGCCTACCCGGAGATGAATGAGGGCGACCTGACGCAACTGCGGGCACAACTGGTCAGCCGCAAGCATCTGGGACAGGTTGCGCGTTCTTTATCGCTGGGAGAGGCGCTGCGCCTGGGCAACGGCGAGGAGCACAACGGCGGACGCAAAAAAGCGGCCATTCTCTCCAACGCGCTGGAGGCGCTGATTGCCGCTATTTATCTCGACGGCGGATTGGAGCCAGCCGCCAAATTTATTCGCGGCTGGTTGTTGGCAGGAAAGCTCGAAACTTTGGCAGATGCCTCCCGCTCCGGCCTCGCGGTGGGCGATCACAAATCTGCGCTTCAGGAGTATTTTCAAGCGCGAGGGCTGGGCCAGCCGCGATATGCCGTGACCGCAGAGAGCGGCCCCGACCATCAGAAAACTTTTGTTGTCGCGCTTCAGATATTGCAGCCTAATGGCGAACAGCGCTTGTTGGCTTGCGCCAGCGGCTCCCGAAAAAAAGATGCCGAGCAGGAGGCCGCCCGGCAGGCGCTGGAATCTTTGCAACAGACGGCAGCGCATCCAGAGAAAACGCCTCCATCTGCCGAGGACGACCGGGCATGAGCGACGACCCGATGCACATGACGATGGAGCCAGCCGCGCAGAAGAGCGCGCCGGATTTTCTTGGCGTGGCGCAGACCATGCTGACGATTCTTGTCATTGCGATGTTTATTCTCACCTTTTTGGCGCAGCCCTATCGGATACCCTCCGCATCGATGGAAGACACCCTGTTGGTGGGAGATTTTCTGCTGGTCAATAAGGTGGTGTACGCCACGCCCGGCATCTGGCACTCGCTGCTGCCTTACAGAAACATTCAGCACAATGACGTAATTGTTTTCCACTTTCCACTGGACCCGGCAACCTATCTGGTCAAGCGCGTTATCGGCCTGCCGCAGGATCGCGTTCGTGTATTTGCGGGGCACGCGCTGGTCAATGACCAGCCGATCGAGGAACCATTTGCCATTTACACGCGCAGCTTTCCCAGCGTCTTTCGCGACTACTTTCCCTCCCACCTCTACACCGATCCGGGAGTCAATACGCAGTGGTGGATCGAGCTGCATCGGGATGTCCACGATGGCGAACTGTTCATTCCGGCAAACATGTATTTTGTTCTGGGAGATAATCGCAATGACAGCCTGGATAGCCGCTATTGGGGGTTTGTTCCGCGTTTGAACATTGTTGGCCAGCCTTTTCTTGTATATTTTTCCCTGCGCGAAACCGCGCCTTCGGAGATCACAGGCCTGCCGGATGATAGACTGACGCACGGCCACAACTGGTGGGCGCAACTGGCAGGCATGGCGCGCTGGGATCGAACGTTTCACATTATTCGTTAACTTTTTTGATGGAGCAGGCATTGGCCCGTACAGAACGCATCGAAACAACTTTGCATCCGCAGCACGAAGCGCCGCGCGAGGAAACACCACTGGAGTCTTTTGCCTCCATCTGCTCGGTTCTGGTGATTGGAATCTTCATCATCACCTTCATTTTTCAGAACTTCGAGATTCCATCTTCGTCGATGGAAAAGACAATTCTGATTGGCGACCATGTTCTGGTGGATCGCATCAGCCTCTCTCCGCGCACGCGCTGGGCGCCGTTTGTGCATTACAGCAAGGTTCACCGGGGCGACATCATCGTGTTCATCAAGCCGCAGGAGACGAATCTAATCCTGGTCAAGCGCGTCGTCGGTATTCCCGGAGATCATATTCATCTGGAGCATGGCATCGTGTACCTGAACGGCGTGCCGCAAAAGGAACCTTATGCGTCCATGCCCACAGATAACAGCGCGGAGAATGACGATCCCAATCAGGCGTACTTTCCGTATCGCGATGACTTCCCCGCGATTGCGCCATCAATGACGGGCGATGTAACGGCGACCTGGGCCGTGGATATGCCACGCTATCTTCAAAATGGAGACTTGGTTGTCCCGGCAGGGCACTATTTCGCAATGGGAGATAACCGGCTGGTGAGCCTGGACAGTCGTTATTGGGGCTTCGTGCCGCGCGAAAATATCCTGGGTCGGCCTCTCTTCATCTATTGGTCCTTTGTTACTCCAGCCGATCAGGTGGAGAAGACGGGAGTGGGGGATCGTCTGGCCTTTATGGGACACATTCTCATCCATTTCTTCGGCCAGACGCGCTGGAATCGAACCTTCCATCGGGTGCAGTAGCATGGGCCGAAAATTTTTTCGAGCCGGGAATTTTTTTCAAGCCTGGACGCGGCGCGCAATGGTTCGTGGGCTTGCGGCTGCCCTCGTTCTGCTGTTTTTGGTGGCGGCTTTTGCCGCGCCCTGGATGAACGTCAGCCGCTTCCGGCGGCGGATCGCGCTCTCCATCAGCGAAGGCATTGGCAGGCCGGTGCAGATTGGCGCGGTGTCGTTTCGTTTGTTTCCGCAGCCCGCATTCGTGCTCAGCGATGTTTCCGTGGCGGAAGACCCGGCCTTTGGCGCAGAGCCGGTGATGACCGCAGCCACGGTGACGGCGACCTTGCGCATCAGCAGTCTGTGGCACGCCCGGTTTGAAGTGGCAACGCTTAGTCTGGAGGATCCCAGCTTGAACCTGGCGCACAATCCAGCCGGGCAATGGGACTTCGATTCTGTGTTGCGGCGCACCGCCACGCCGCGCATGTCTGGGATGAACCCCTCGTCCAGGACAGAGCGATTTCCCTATGTAGAGGCATCCGGCGCGCGCATCAATTTTAAGTTCGGCAATGAGAAACAGCCGTTTTCCCTGATGGATGCCGATCTTGCCTTGTGGAAGGAGTCTTCCGGCCCGTGGCATCTGCGCCTGAAGGCACAGCCCGTTCGCACCGATCTCGATTTAACGGACACCGGAGAACTGCGCGCCGAGGCAGTTCTGCGCTATGCGCCATCCTCCGACCAGAGACCAATCACCGCGCACGCGGAATGGAGCAAAGCGCCGCTTGGAGAGATTAGCCGCTTGCTGCTGGGACACGATACCGGCTGGCGGGGCACGGTGAACATGGTGGCGGATGTCACCGGAAATCTGGCTGCGGTTGATCTTGCCACCGATACACGGGTGAAAGGTTTTCGCAGGGCGGAGTTTGTTCCCGCTGACAATATGGACGGAGAAATGCAGTGCGGAGCGCACTATGAACGCGCCACAACACAGCTTTCTTCCATTGTGTGCAATGCGCCTCTCGATAGCGGAACCTTGCATCTTGCGGGATCCCTCTTTCTGCATCCGCAGCCTGCAGGCTCTGTGCAGTCGAATCTTCAAGCGACATTTCGCAGCGTCCCCGCAGAATTTATTCTGAATCTATTGCGCCATGTGCATAGAGGAATTTCCACGCAGATTTCCGCAAATGGGACACTCAATGGCCAGCTTGATTGCGAATGGGTATCGAACAACGCAGGCAATCCGTGTGCCGGAGCCGTCCATGCCGCGCCCTGGACGCTGACCTTGCCTGGAGTTACGCGACCTCTCGCCTTCTCATCGCTGGATATTGCGCGTACCGCTCATCCTGCGCCCGCTGCGAACCCAATGGAAAAGTTTTTGCGAGGTCTTCGATTCGGGTCAAAGAAAAAACCCTCCTCGTCTGGATTTGTCCTCGCTCCTGTTTCTGTTGCGCTCGGCGCTTCCCCCCCCGCGACAATCACGGGCACGCTTGCGCCGCAAGGGTATAGCGTGACCATCGCAGGCCCGACTACACTGGATTTCCTGATGCCCATGACACGCGCGCTGGGATGGTCGGCTTTTCCGACGATGGTGCGATCCGCCCAGGGGGGTGCGCTTTTGACACTTGCGTTGCAAGGCGCATGGCTTCCTGCGCCAATAGTCGCCGAGGCCACGGTCTCTGCGCCTCCCGCCTGGAAAGCTACGCTGCAACTGCAAAAAACGAAGATGGCGCTTGCGGATTGGCCGGGGACACTACGCTTGTCCACGGCAACATTGCATCTAACGCCAGGGGTTGTTCTCTGGCAAAACATTCGCGGCAGCTATCAGAAGGAAAATTTCGACGGTGGGCTTCAATATGTAACTTCTACGGTTACAAATTCATCCTCTCCGTGCGAATTTCATTTCCATGTGGAAAACCTGAACCCTGAACGCCTGCAAATGGAGATTTTGGCGCAGAGTTCTCCCTCGTCGCGCTTGCTGGACATGGTTCAACGCTGGATGGGCAACATGCCATCCCTGCCCGCTTGCACGGGGAAAATTCTCGCGGATCATCTTTCTGTAGGAGCGCTGACGGTAAATCATGCCGCATTGGCGCTGCAAATCGACGGCCAGAAGGCGACCGCCTCCTCCATCTCTGGGAATGTCCTGGGCGGCGCGCTCCAGGGGCGTGGCTCTGTGGATTGGGCCACGGGAACGCCAACCTATCAGGGGCAGTTTGCCTTGCACAACCTCCAGCCCAATGCCGTGGCCGCGTTGCTGCAATCTCCCGCCTGGGGCCACGGGAGCGCCGATGTACATCTCGACCTGACAACCCAGGGATTCACCGCCCACAGTTTCATGGAACATACTGCAGGAGACTTTACCGCGCAATGGAAGAGCGGCGGATGGAATGCTCCGGCATTGACGGCAACTCCACTCGCATCTTTTCAGCGATGCTCGCTGCGAGGAACGATACGGAACCAGACGCTCCAAATTGCAAGTGGTGTGTTGCTGGCTCCGCCGCTGCACGCATTTGTAACCGGGACAGTAGCTTTTTCTGGCGAAATCCATCTCCATTTGCAACCGTCAGAGTTACAAATTCAGGGAACCCTGGCTCATCCCACGGTGAGCGAGCATTCACAAAAGCCGTCTGGAAAGGCCGCGCAGTAGCAGAACTGGTGTTTACGGCGTTTTCTGTGAATCTTTTACAGCCTGCCGGTGGGTACGGGTTGTAACCTCCGGAACCGTTCCATCGTTGACGATAACAGTATCCGGTGGGTTCGGCATCAGGATGCGCACCGCAGCTTTGCCCTGGGCGGGCACTTTCAGTCTGCTGGTTTGATCGGAAGCGCCCGCCTGCACCTCAACTGGAACCTCCGCCGCGCAATATCCCTCGTTTGCGACATCGACGGACACCAGATAATTTTTGACGTTGCCGTGCAGCAGCGGACGAGAGTAAATGCTGGCGATCTTCAGGTCTGGAAGACCCTGATCGCGGTAAATCCAGGCATCAAAAAACCACTCTTCATCCTTGTGATGGGAGGCATCTTCCACGCGGCGCTGGAAGTAGCTCGGCTCGTGATCCAATGCAGGATTGTAGCTGCGCAATGCGATGCCAAGCGCGCCATCGCCAACCAGGTCGCGCAGCATCCAGAGAACAAAGGTGGCCTTGTCGCGGTAGTAGACATCACTGTAAGCCTCCACCAGGCTTTGCCCCACGCCCATGCCGGGCTTCGCCGGTTCCGCGAGCGCAAGCGCGTCGCGGTAGGAATCGAGTTGTTCGATGGCGGTGTCGCGTCCGGCCACATGCTCCGTCCACAGCGTCGTCATAAATTGCGCCACGCCCTCATCCAGCCAGATGCGCGGAGAAATAAAATATGCGTGACTGGACATGTGCGCCAGCAGCGGCGTCAGGTCTTTGGCCGAATCCTTCGTTAGCGGCAGATATAAAACGTTGCGATCTTCATACGGCAGATCGTCGCTTTCCGGCAGGTCAACCAGAACCACGGGGCGCTTCTGCTGGCTGCCCAGCCATTGCTCCACTGTGGGGCGAACCAACTCCGCCGCCTGCTGGTAGTTCGTCGCATCGCCTGCATCGCCGGGGAGCGCGTAGATCGTAATTCCCTTGACTGCAATTGTGTTGCGTGTCAGCACAAACAGGCCGAAGGAATGAAAGCCCAGCGGCTCCGATTGCAGTGTGAAGGAGGCCACGCGCAACACTCCCGTCGGGGTCGTGGGAGCAGACGCGCTCGCAGCCGAAGGTACTGCCGGATGCGCGTCCGGCAACGTGTCGGGCTGGACGACTCTTCCATTCAGGATTGCGACATTCGGAGCCTGACCGCGATACTCCACCAGCAGGTGCAGGCGCACGCGCGCGTTGGATTGGCGCAGCTTCCACTGCCCAATGGTGTCAAAGACCCTGGCTCCTTCACCCAGCAGCGCGGGCTGCGTCGATACAGGAAACCAGATAACGTTGCCGAAGCCACGCAGCCCGATAAACCCCGACGCGATGCGATCCCAGTCTGCGGACAGCGCAACATCCTGCGGCGCGCCCATGCGCAGCAGCCGCTCCGCCGACAAATCAATGTTGCCGGAGTAGATCGTATCCAGCGACAACGTTGCGCCTGCGGCCAGAGGCTGCGGCAGCGTGAGGACGGCCTCCTCCAGCTTTCCTGTATGGTCGATGTCGCTGTCAATACTGTGGACAACAAAAGGCACGGATTTTCCATTCGCGTGAATGGAATACCAAGCTAAAGCAGAGGAAATTTGCAGCGCGATACGATGCAGCGGCTGCGGGCTATCATTGCGGACGATCATCTGCGTCCGCGCAGAGAGGGAGTGCTTCGATGGCACCAGATGCACTTCCGCGTCGTAGGAAAGAAAGGTCAGAGAGGCGCGTTCGGTATTTGTAACTGTGATGGTTGCATTTGCAGAAGCCGCCGCCGCATGATTCGCGCCTGCCTGCGACGCGAACACGCTGGGAGCATTCGTTGGCGCATTTATTGGAGCATCGTGCCGCGAAAAAAGCACCGTGTTGCCGGAGGAGGCTCTCGATGGCGGCGTAGTTTGACCGTATGTGGACAGGCTCAACGTACACGCAAGCGCCGGAAGCCAGAAAAATTTCATGAGCCGAGTCCCTTTTGTCGCTTTGGAGCTTTGACCTCCGGTTGTTTTCCCTGGGCAAGAACGGCCTGCCGCCGTTGCCGCATGGCCTCATACATCACGACGGCCCCGGCCACGGACACATTCAGCGAGGACACCTTGCCTGCCATCGGAATACGCAGCAGATGGTCGCAGGTGCGGCGCGCCAGATCGTGCAATCCCGCGCCCTCGCGGCCCAGCACCAGAACGCAGTGGGCGCGGAAATCAAAGTCATCGTAATTTTGCGTGCCGCGCTCGTCGAGTCCCACGCACCAGACATGATTGCGCTTCAGTTCTTCCAGTGAGCGAACCATGTTGGTGACACGCGCAATGCGAACATGCTCCGCAGCCCCAGCAGAGACCTTGGCCGCCGTGGCATTGACCTGCGCCGCGCGGCGCTCCGGCAGCAAAACTCCATCCACGCCAGCGGCATCCGCCGTGCGCAGCAGCGCGCCCAGGTTGTGCGGGTCTTCCACGCCATCAAGCGCCAGCAGAAAGAGATGCTCTCCCTTCGGGGTTAGCAGATCGTCCAGGTCGGCGTAGCTGCGCCCGGCCACCACGGCCACCACGCCCTGATGCGCCTCCGTTCCGGCCAGCCGATTCAGTTGCTCCTTCGGCTCAAAGCGCAGGCGGACACCCGCCTGTCGGCAGGCATCGATCACCCGTTGCAGCCGGGCATCCTGGCGGCTGCGCAAGATGCAGACCGATTCCAGACGGCGGCTTCCGGCGCGAAGAGCCTCCTCGACCGGATGCAGCCCGTACAAAACATCCATGTTTCCAGTGTACGCCACGGGCAGGAGCGTCTAACTGGATGATACAACTGAAGTTACCCGTGTCAGAACCCGTATCGCAGGCGCGATCCGGGCTGTATTCTTCGCGTTTCTGGATGTACCCTTACGGTATGTCTTGGCGCTGTCTGCAAAAAGTATCCTCTATGCTGCGCGTCTTTTCTTCTTCCGGCAACGTCTGCAAGGGTATGGAACATGTGCATACCGTCGCGCTTCCATGCGCGGAACAAGCCAATGCGGAGGTTGCCGCCCGGTTGAAGCGGCAGGATGTCGAGCAGGTCGAAGCGTTGATCGAACTCTATCAACATCGCCTGCTGCGCTATCTGGTGTTTCTTACCGGCAATCGCGATCTGGCACAGGATTTGTTCCAGGAGACATGGCTGCGCGTGCTGGAGCGGGGCGCGCAGTACAACGGTCGCGCCCGATTTGATACATGGCTCTTCGCCATCGCGCGCAATTTGATGCTGGACAATACGCGCAAGCGTACCCTGAAAAGTTTGGATGAGCCAATCTCCGCCGAGGGCGGGCAGGCAATGGAGATTCCCAGCGGAGATCCCTCGCCTTTCGAGAGTTTTCTTTCCCGCGAAAATGCGGCGCGGGTCAGTCAGGCGTTGCTGCAATTAAACTCGATGTATCGCGAAGTTCTCGTTCTGCGCTTTCACGAGGAATTGTCGCTGGAAGAGATTGCCAGCGTAACGCGAGCGCCACTGTCCACGGTGAAGTCTCGCCTGTATCGCGGCATGGCGGCACTGGAACCGTGGCTGCAATCAACGCAGCCGCTCTGTGCAGCGCCCGGCGCAATCGCAATGGAGGCGCAGCCATGAAGCGCGATCAGCAAGAAAATATCTTGGTGGCGTTGCGATCCGTTAGCGTTGTTGCCGACCGCGCGCTAATACGCCAGACGCAGCGTCGCGTGCGCGAGCGATCTCTGGGGCTGGCCGCGCGCCGCAAGCAGGTGCGTCAGCGGATCGGCCTGACACTGCTGGCTTTCTCGTTGATGTGGCTGCTGCTGACGCCCATCGTCTGGGGTGGCTACAGTCAATCTGCTGGCTGGCAGCATTTTGCCGATTCGGAGTTTCAGATGGTGTACTGGACTGGATGGCTGTTGCCCATCACTCTGGTTACGCTGGTTGTCGCTTTTCTGCGCGCGCGTTTGAAAAAATCGGCGCGGGGCCTGGTTTCGCTCGTCCGATAAAGTAAGAGGAAAGGCGCTGGGCGCGCCACAAAAAGCGCCCAACACTCAGCATGAGCTATCGGGATTCCAGTTCGTCGTTTTCGGTCAGCGAAGAGCTGCGGTTAATTCCCCGCTGGTCGATTGCGCTGGCCGTGGTTGCGTTCGTCGGCATGCAGTATCTCTTCTACTATGTGTTTCCGCATCCGCATCTGCACCGCGCTCCGGTTCCGCTGCGCATCTACTTCAGCACCTCCTGGGCGGCGTTGGTTGCCGTGTATATGCTGATGATCGGCTACATCAGCGAAGACGCTCCGCGCCGCAACATGGGCAAGTGGCTCTGGATTCTGCTTTGCATTGTGTTGCAGGGGGGCATCGGGCCAATCTTGTATTTTCTTTTGCGGCAACCACTGCTCTCCGCCTGCCCCAGTTGCGGTTCACGCATTGAGAGTGACTTCCACTTTTGTCCGCAATGCGCGTACCGCGTGGCGGCCAATTGCGGCAGTTGTCATAACGGGGTGCGCTCCACCGATGTGTACTGCACATATTGCGGTCACGATCTTGCCAGCGACAATCTCCCCGCCCGGCTGCGCGGCGGCCAGAATTGATCTATTGATCTATTGATCTGCGGAAGAATTGATCTGCGACAGGTCGGCAATCTCCTTTGGCAGACGATGCGCCTTAATCGTAGCGTTCAAAGTGGATTTGTTTTTTATCCAGACCCATTTCCTTCAAAAGTTCCCGATTCGCCGAGACCATGTTATTCAACCCGCAGATGTAGGCGTGCAGTTGCTGGGACGCGCTCGCAGTGGTCAGGCCGTTGCGGCTGGCGTGTTCTGTCAATACTGAGCGCACATAATCCTGCACATACCCGCGCAGCCCCTTCCAGCTTTCCTGGGAGCGACTCAGTGTAGGCAGATAGTGAAAGTTTGGATGCTCGGCGGCCATCTTCTTAAAGAAATCCTGGTAATAGATCTCCGTCTCATACCGCGTGCCATAGACCAGCCAAAGAGAGCGCCCTTCGCTGCGATCCGGCTGCGTAGGGGGAAAAAGATGTTCCACAAATCCGCGCATGGGCGCGATGCCCGTTCCGGTTGCAATCATGATCGTGTCCGTCAACGGGGATGGCAGCGTGAACAGACCGTGCGGCCCGTGAAATTGAATCGTCTCGCCGAGGTTCAGATCGGCCAGCATGTTGGAGAAAAAACCGCCTTCCACGCGATTGACACAAAGGTCAAACTGATTGCCGCGGGATGCCGATGCCAGCGAATAGGCGCGTGTCTGTTGCTTGCCGTGACTGTCCGTCGCGATCATGGAGATAAATTGTCCGGCTAAAAAATCAAATGCCGACTGTCCCTCCACTGCAAACCGTAGATGAAAGCATTGCGCGCTCTCTGAGAGCAGGATTTTTTTCGATAAACGGGCCGTATATATCTTTCGTTCCACAAAAATTTCCTTATGACCTGGGGATGGAATATGCCTGTACCAGCGGACAATGCAGATAGCTCAAGCATACAATGGCGTGGTCGTCTGGGTACAGCCGCATGGCGTGGCGAAACCCTGCCCTTGGAAATCTCCGCCATCGCTTTCCTCTGCATAAACGGATCGCGTACACTCAACCCATTCCAGATTTTTCCTCGGAGGCCCGCGCTGTGACGGATACCGTCGGCCATCGTCCGCCCGCTGCGGGCAATGGATTTTTCCCTTACGTTCCGCCCAGCGAGTCGCGCCCGGAGCTGACCTTCCGCGCGCTTTTCCTCGGCTGCCTCTTTGGCATTCTCTTCGGGGCGGTCACGGTCTACGTCGGCCTGCGCGCCGGACTGACGGTCGCTGCTTCCATTCCCATCGCAGTGCTGTCGATCAGCGTGCTGCGCGCTCTGGGCCGCGCTTCGATCCTCGAAAACAATATCGTCCAGACCACGGGTAACGCCGGACAATCCATCGCTGCTGGCGTCATCTTCACGCTGCCTGCGCTCATCTTTCTGGGCTTTGATCTCGAATCCTTCCGCATTTTTGTCCTGGCCTTGATCGGCGGCTGGCTCGGCGTTTTTTTTATGATTCCGCTGCGGCGACAGTTGATTGTCCAGGAGCACGCCCAACTCCCCTATCCCGAAGGCACGGCCTGCGCCGACGTGCTGCTGGCAGGCGAGCGCGGCGGTTCCTTTGCCAGTCGCGTCTTCTGGGGTTTGGGTCTGGGCGGACTGTACACTCTCTTTCAAAATGAAAATCTGCTGGGAGCCTGGCCCAGCACGCCCAATTACGAGCCGCGCTGGCTGCCCGGCTCCGCCCTCCGCGCCGATGCCACGCCGGAGTATCTCGGCGTGGGATACATCATCGGGCCGCGTGTTGCGTGCGTTATTTTTGCTGGCAGCGTCTTCTCCTGGCTGGTGGTTTTGCCCGCGATTCATTTTTTCGGCGCGCATGTTCCGCAAGCCATCTATCCCGGCATTTTGCCCATCGCGCAAATGTCGCCCAGCGATTTGTGGGCGGCCTATGTGCGCCCGATGGGGGCCGGAGCCGTGGCCGCCGCAGGCATTCTGACACTGCTGCGCACGCTGCCCACACTCTTCAACGCGCTGCGCTCCGGCCTGCGAACGATGCGCGGCGCGGCCAACACAACCCAACCCCGCCGCACAGAGCGCGATCTGCCCACCTCCATCGTTCTGGGCGGTTCTGTTCTGCTGGTCATCTGCATGTTTCTTTTTCTCACCTTCAAACCGATTCCCGGAGCGCAGACCAGCCTCGCCGCCAATCTTGCCGCATCGCTGCTGGTGGCGCTCTTTGGGTTTCTCTTTGTTACGGTCTCCTCGCGCATCGTTGGGTTGATTGGCAGCTCGGCCAATCCCATCTCCGGCATGACGATTGCGACGCTGATGGCGACGGCGGCCATCTTTCTGGTAAAGGGATGGACGGCTCCGGCCTTTGGCGCGCTGGCGATTACGATTGGCGGCGTGGTCTGCATTGCCGCCGCCAACGCGGGCGACACTTCGCAGGATTTGAAGACCGGCTATCTGCTGGGCGCAACGCCGTGGAAGCAGCAGGTGGCTTTGTTGATCGGCGCCTGCGTCTCCACCGTTGCTATTGGAGTTACGCTCAACGCGATGAATCGCGGCCTTGAAGAATTTCACGCCATGAACCAGCCCGTAACTCCGTCCTGGAATTTGCAAGCGCCCGCCGATGGCATCACCCTGGAGCAGCAGCATTTTTCGCGGCGGCATTTTCGCATCCGCATGGCCGACCACACGGAGCGCGCTTTGAACGGCGCAGACTACATGCTGCTCAACGCCATTGGCTCGCGCCAGTTGCCCGACGGAAAATATCTCTACGATCCACAAACCGGACGCATCGTTGCCCAGTGGATTCAAGGCATCGGCAGTGAACGTGCCGCTGCGCCGCAGGCGCGTCTGATGGCCACGGTCATCCACGGAATTCTGACCCGCCAGTTGCCCTGGGGACTTATTCTGATGGGCGTCTTTCTGGTCGTGGCCGTGGAGCTGCTGGGCGTGCGCTCGCTCTCCTTTGCGGTGGGCTTCTATCTTTCGATAGCGACAACGCTTCCCATCTTCTGCGGCGGGGTTGCGCGCTGGATGGTCGATCAGGCCGTGGCGCGAAATGGCGGCGGCACGGAGGAGGAGACGGACAGCGAGATCAGCCCCGGATCGCTCTACGCCAGCGGCCTGATTGCCGCCGGGGGCGTGGTCGGGCTGCTGGGCGTGGCTCTCAGGCTCTACGAATCGGCCACTGGACGATACGATCTCCTCCAGATGTCCCACCACAATCCCCTGTACCACGATTGGGTTGCCGTGGGCATGTTCGCGCTGCTTGCCGGTTCGCTCTTCTACTTTGCCCGCCGTCCGCTCAAGTAGGGCGCAGCAAGATCGGCCAACGCCGCGATCAGCAACGGCGAGGCATTCAGCGATTCTGGCCGCCAAAGCTTCAATCCAATCTTCTTCGCCAGCGACTGAAAGGCGATGTCAATGTCGTAGAGAATTTCAACGTGGTCGCAGAGAAACCCGATGGGTTGCAGCACCACTCCGGCGTGGCCTTCGTTGCGGATGGCTTGCAGCGTCTCTTCCACGGTCGGCCCAATCCACGGGCCGCCGGAGATGCCCTGGCTCTGGAAGGCGAAGAACCAATCGCGCTCGGTCAATCCCTCGCTGGACAGCCGCTCGGCCACCAGCGCAGCAGTGCGCTTGGCCTCCACCGCATAGGGGTCGGGAGAGGAATCCGTCTCCTGCGGAACGCGGGCTGGCATGGTTTGGACAGGCGCAGTCTGAATCGTCCGGCAAGGAACGCTGTGCGCCGTAAACAGTACAGGAATCCTCGCGCCCGATGCGTGGCAGACTTGCTGCCAAACCGGACGCAGTCGCTCGGCAAAGGCATCCATCAGCCGAGGATGATCCGCCCAGGAGTCAATAAAGTGCAGGCGTATCGTGTCTCCCGTTTCGGCATAGGCTGCTCGGCGGTAGAGTCCCACGCTGGTGCGCGAGTTTTGCGGTGCCAGACAGATCGCGACGGCCTCGGTCACGCCCTCGTCGCGCATGGCGCGGACGGCCTCGGCAATGGTTGGCTCCCAGTTGCGCATTCCCACATAAACGGGCACGCCGAGCGCCTGCCGCAGCAACTCCGCCTGCCGCAGCGTCCACTCCGTCAGCGGGCTTTTGCCAATCTGCGCGTAACGGCGCTGAATCTCCTCCACCACCGCCTGCGGCAGCGCGTGTCCACGGACAACATTCCTCAGATACTCTGGAACCTCTTCGACCGTCTCTGGAGTTCCATGCGCCAGCAGCAGCACGGCACGCTTTGAACCCTGCGCCGCCTTCTCCGCAGCGGTTTCGCTCCCGTCGATCATGGCTTGCCGCTCTCGCTGGCTGCGGCCATCTCCGCGCTGATCTCTCGCACCCATCGCACCACGCGCTGCACATTCTCCACCGGAGTTCCCGGCACAATGCCATGCCCTACGTTAAAGATGTGTCCGGCGCGTCCGTTGGCCTGACGCAGAACCTCCTCCACCCGCGCGCGCAGCAGCATCTCCGGCGCAAACAGCGTGATCGGGTCTAAATTTCCCTGCACCGCGCAGCCGTGGCCCAACGCGCTCCATCCTGCATCGAGTGGTGTCCGCCAATCCAGGCCAATTACATCTGCGCAGGTCTCGCGCATACTGGGCAGCAGCATCGCCGTATCCACGCCAAAGTAGATCACCGGAACGCCCATCGCCTGTACCTGCTGCACCAACATTTTTGTCATCGGCAAAACAAACTCGCGATAGTCGGTAACGGAAAGCGCGCCCACCCAGCTATCGAAGATTTGCAGCGCGTCGGCACCGGCATCCACCTGTTGGCGGGCAAACTCCGCCAGCACTGTGACCAATTTTTCCATCAACGCCTGCCACGCCCCTGGGTCGGAGTACATCAGCCGCTTGGTCTCAATGTAATTGCGCGAACTGCCGCCTTCGATCATGTAACTGGCCAGCGTAAACGGCGCGCCGCAGAAACCGATGATGCCCTTGCTCTCGCCAAAATGCCTTGCCACGCGCTCAATGGCCTGCGCCACATAGCCTAAATCCGCCACGCGATCCACGCGCAGCGCCGTGATGTCCGCCGCGCTGCGAACAGGCCGATGCACCACTGGCCCCTCCCCGGCCTGGAAGGTAAAGTCCAGACCCATCGGCTCCAGCGGCAGCAGCAGGTCGGCAAAGATGATGGCCGCATCAACATCGAGTTTTTCTGCCGCCGTGATGGTCACTTCAGCGGCCAGCGCGGGCGATTTGCAGATTTCCAGCAGCGAATGCTCGCGCCGCACCGCCTGATACTCCGGCATATATCGCCCCGCCTGACGCAAAAACCAGACCGGAGCGCAATCCACCGGAAGGCGCAGGCAGGCGCGCACAAAGCGGCTGCCGCCAGGGAGAGTATTCGGGAGCGCGGGTTGAGACGCGGTACGGAGCGTGGAAGAAGCTTTAGATGGCATGTTCATTCCCGGGATCAACCATTTTGCAAAACGCCCCCAGCGGGCGCAGTGCCCGATGTCGCTGGTTCACCCGATGTCGCTGGTTCAAATGAGACGCGCAAAGAATACACATCTTCAAAATTGAGCAAAAGCTTGGAACAGGGAATTTTGGAGTACCGGGCGGTATCCTGTTTTTTGAAATAAACGTCTGTCAGACAGAAGTCCTTGTTGCGTTCCGTGTCATCCAAGATAGCGTAGGTCTCAAGGATGCCCGTGTAATAACCGCCGTTCTCTTTGAGCGCCGCTTCTACGAAAACGATGTCAGAATCGCCGGGAATTAAAACATCAAACCATACGGGACGTTCGTCCAACAATCTAGTGATACCAAGGCTGTGAACCAGACGGCTGAGCCGGTTCCACTTGAACAGCCATCTGCGTACAGGGTGACGTAACAACATCCAACCTTCAATAAATCCAAGGAGGTAGCCCAGAACCAATGCTGTCCAGAGATAGCTGAGTGTTCTCCAAGGATGATGCCAGAGAAGCATGACAAGCCCGTGCGAGCCATATTGAAGCAGAACGACCGAACCAGAAGTAAAAACCAAGAGTAGGGCGCAAAGCAAAGAGTGGACAAGGACACTGGAAAGTATCAACGAACCAGCCTCTCCCAGTGCGCCAACGGGCTGTAAAGATCGAGGAAAGAGGGTTTGACGTGATCTCTGTGCAAGAAATCCCGGCAGGATAAACACAACAAAAACGAATAAGCTGACAAAGCTGAATTCCATAGGAGATTACTTTTCAGATCTGTCGGTCGTAGCGCCCTCTTGCCTATGTTGCTGGTTCGCTTGGGGAGGCTGATCCGATGGCTGCAAAAACGGGTTCTGTGCGTTTGTTTTTGTATTCAACATGTTAAGCGCGCGCATCAAGTCAATTGGATGTGAGTCCATCGCCAAGTCAACTGGATGTGAGTCCCTCGCCCTTGATACCCTGCCCGCATTCGTGGTCTTTGTTCGTTTGCTTATTTGTGTCATGGCGAATCCCTCCACGGTATCCAGTATAGCCCTGCGGTCTACTGCACATGGAAAAACATGTCTACCTGCTGGCCCGCAGTCCCCGCCCGATCATTTTTCCACCGTAACCTTGGCCTGCAAAGGCAAATCTCTCGAAGAGGTTCCCACCAGAATTTTATAGGTTCCATCGGGAGACTCCCAGGCATGAGCCGTTGGATTGTAGATGGAAAACGAGCGCGCATCCAAGGCCATAACGACATGTTTTGTCTGGCCGGGATTCAGTGTCACCTTTGCAAAGGCGCGCAGTTGCCGGGGAGGCTCCCCGTTCTTTGCGGGCTGCTCCACATAGACCTGGACAACCTCCGCTCCAGATATTTTTCCAGTGTTGGTTATATCTACTTCAGCCTGTATGGTTGGATTAGACTTACTGGATAGTTTGTGAAGATTGCCGGGGGTAATGGAAAGATGGCTTAGTTGAAACGTCGTGTAGGACAGGCCATACCCAAAAGGAAAAAGTGGCTGGGCATGGGTCGCATCGTACCAGCGATAGCCAACATTCAGCTTCTCGCTGTACGTGGAAATACCATTGATTCCTGGCCACTGCTGAAGTGTGCTGGTCGGGATGGCCGTGGCTGCGCGGGGAAAGGTCAACGTCAATTTACCTGCCGGATTCACATCTCCGTAAAGAATGGCGGCAATCGCATTTCCATCTTCCTGTCCCGGATACCAAGCCTCCACAAGGCCGCGAATGTTGTTGATCCACGGCATAAGCACGGGGCCGCCTGTGTCGAGAACAACAACGACGTTGGAGTTCGCGGCAGCCACTGCGGCAACCAGTTGATCCTGATGGTCGGGCAGCGTCAAGTCGGGTCGATCCGTGCCTTCGGTATCATCCGTATGGACAAAGACAATTGCAACCTGAGCGGCTCGCGCCACGTCAGCCGCGTGCTTCAAGTCGCTGCCATCGGCATACGATATCTGCGTTTTTCCTCCGGCGCGCTTACGGATGCCCTGCAGCGGAGTAATGATGTACGGAGCAATCACGCCCGAACTTCCATCCCCTTCGGCCTTTGGCTTACTGCCGCCAGCAGCGCCAACCACGGCAACCGACATGGAATTAGACAGAGGAAGAATGTTGCGATCATTTTTCAACAGCACTGTACCTTGCTCCGCCACGCTGCGCGAAAAAGCAGCGTGTTCAGGAGAGCGTACATCTGTGGCCCAGGCACCCGTCTGTGGCTTGTCGAAGAGTCCCTGGCGGAACATTGGAACTAGAATGCGCCGCACATGTTTGTCCAGGGTCGCGATACTTACTTTCCCATTCTCAACTGCGGTTTTCAGGGGTTGTCCGTAGTAGGTTGCGTCGGGCATCTGCTGATCCAGACCACCCTTTGCGGCGGCAATTGTCGAGTGCGTTGCGCCCCAGTCACTCATCACCCAGCCATCGAAGCCTAACTGCTGTCTTAGTAAATGCGTAAGCAGATATGGACTCTCGCACGAGTAGATGCCATTGGTTTTTACATACGCGCACATGAATGTACCCACATGCCCTTCTTGAACCGCCGCGCGGAATGGAGGGAGATATATTTCGTGCATGGTTCGCAAATCGACAACAGAATCTTCTTTCTCGCGGTTCTGCTCCTGATTCATCGTGAGATACATATTCGCGTCGGCAAGCGGGCCTTGGCTCTGGATGCCTTGTATCTCAGCTACCGCCATTTGCCCGTTGAAATATGGGTCTTCTCCATAGCTTTCAAAGGTGCGTCCCCACTCAGGCACGCGAACAACATCAATGGAAGGCGCCAGCGACACATTCGTTCCTTTGCGCCATTCTTCATTGCCGAGAACCTTGCCGTATGCGTGAATCAGAGCGACATCCCAGCTTGCGGCCACGGCAATTGGGGCTGGCAGCAGCGTCACACCTTTGGCATCGTTCCCAACTCCAGCGCGCCCATCGGCAAGCCGCAGTGCCGGGATGGAGAGTCGCGCATTGGGCGGAACATATCCCACATATCCCGGAATCGGGATCGGCGAAACCCCGTGAACCATCGTGATTTTCTCATCGAGCGTCATGGCGCGAATCAGGAGATTGGCCCGTTGCTCTGGAGAGAGCGACGTATTCATCCACGGTTGAACCTTTTGCGGATGAACATTTTTTGCATGAGACTCCCCGGAGGCAATCGGAGCCGCCTGCAAGAGCGATGCCGATAAGCAAGCCAACGTTGCAGCAGCGACCCATACCAAGTGGCGCATGGGAGTTTGATGACAAAATGAACCCAATGTCTTGGAAAGCTGCACGGTGAGGTCTCCTAAGTGGAAATATGAAGGGACACAACGTCTTGTGGCCACACAATTCTTAGTATCCGCTGGTAGTCTGGAGCCTCCAACGATGGAATGTCAATGTATTTCCACAATTTCCCCAATGTTATGATCGAGCCATCGCTGATAACTCGGAATGTCTTGCCATTTTGAGCGGGATATTGGACGAACTGTAGCGATGCGTTTACCTGCGGAGGTGTCTGCGTGCAAGGCTTTGCAATGGATTGGTCGAAGGGAGTGCTGACGGGCGACAGCGTACAAAGTTTCAGCAAAACGCTGGGACAGGTACGATCCATCTTTCAGGATCAGGCGGCTGCAAGCCGATTGCCTGCGGAGTTGGAACTCTATCGCGTGCAGCTATTCGCGCCCGTGGCCGAGGGCACTGAGGGCGGTCTTTTCTGGGGCAGCACGACAATCCATCCGGGAAAAGTTGGCGACGAATACTACATGACCAAGGGACATTTCCACCGACTGCGTAATCGCGGCGAATACTATGCCACCGTTCACGGAGAAGGCGCATTGTTGCTGATGGACGAGCAGGGCGCAACCCGATACGAGACAATGTTGCCGGGTTCGATGCACTACATTCCCGGCAACACTGCGCATCGCGTGGCAAATACCGGAAGCGTGCCTCTGGTTTTTGCGGCCTGTTGGCCGAGCGATGCCGGACACGATTACGAAACCATTGAACGGGAAGGCTTCAGCGCGCGCATGTTGGAGCGCAACGGAAAACCCGTTCTGGTTCCCAGAGGATAGTTGCATGCTTGCTCTTGTTCTTGAGCTTGGCGGATCGCACGCCAGTTGCGCGTTGGCGCAGGATGAAACCCTCCTCGCGCAGCAGACCCTCCAATTAGATAAGTCGGGTTTGCGCCCGATGCTTCCCGCTTTGGAGAAGCTGATGCGAGACGTGCTGAACGAGGCTAACGTTTCTGCAAAGAATTGCGCCGGACTGGTGCTTGGATTTCCTGGGTTCGTCGATTCGCGCAGCGGGCGCGTGATCTCCACCAATGCCAAGTTTGACGATGCCGTCGAGTTTGATATGCCGCGCTGGGCGCAGGAGAAATTCGGTCTTCGCTTTGCCATCGAAAACGACTGTCGCCTTGCCCTGATGGGCGAGCATTTTGCGGGGGCAGCCGTGGATGCGCAGGATGCGGTTCTGGTTACGCTGGGCACCGGCATCGGCGCTGCGGCCATGATCGCGGGCCAGCCTTTGCGTGGCCGATACAATCAGGCAGGTTGTCTCGGTGGCCATCTTCCCGTTGCTCTTGAGGGACGCGCCTGCACCTGCGGCAATATCGGCTGTGCCGAGGCCGAGGCCTCCACCTGGTCGCTCCCACAAATCTGTCGGGATTGGCCCGGATTTTCAGGCAGCGAACTGGCCTCCGCGCCAACCATTAACTTTGCCTGCCTGTTTGCCGCTGCGGATCGGGGAGATGCCGTGGCCACGGCGGTGCTGGCGCGCTGCTGCCAGGTATGGAGTGTGCTGGCCGTCGCACTGATTCACGCATACTCGCCGGAGGTGTTGTTGTTCGGCGGCGGGATATCGGCCAGGGAGCGCGACATTCTGCCTGTCATCCGCGCACACGTAACGCGCCACGCATGGAATCCGCGAGGTGCCGCGCAGATTCGGCCCGCAGCGCTTGGAACCTCGGCAGCTCTTTACGGTGCTGTGCCGCTGCTTCGGGAGCTTTTCATTTGAACGCATTCCATGCCAATTATGACCGCTTTCCTTTCGTCCGCGTAACGGATAAGGACACAGATTGTTTTGCAGGATGGAAAAACATCGGCGACGCGCTTCAACCTGCGCCTGCCCCCTATTTGACTGTGGTGGAGATGTATCCCGGATGCGATGTCTCTGCCATAGAATCGCGTCTTATTCCAGCGCTGAAGCCTGATCTCATCTTGCGGAGCCAAGACGCTCTTCTTACACCAGCGGAGTTGGATGAAAAATTCAGACAAACACTGGGAGATGACCCGGTATTTGCGCGGATGCGTCCGTGGGAGCTTCAGGATTTTTTCTGTCCAGTCAAACTGGGTCACTTACAAGGCCAGCTAAAGATATTGCGTGGACGTGTTCTTGTAATCGGCACGGGAGCATCCTTAATCGCGCCGCAGCCGGATTGCCTGATCTATGCCGATCTCGCGCGCTGGGAGATTCAGAAACGCTATCGCGCGCATCAGGTCGGCAATCTTGGGGCCAACAACGCGCACGCCTCTCCCGCAGCACTCTACAAACGAGCCTTCTTTCTTGACTGGCGCGCCGCAGATCGCCTGAAGGCCAATCTACTTCCCCGGATGGATTACCTGCTGGACACCAATGTGAGCGAAGAACCCAGGATGATCTCCGGTAAACACCTTCGACTCGGATTGCAACTGGCATCCCAACAACCGTTTCGCGTCGTCCCGTTCTTCGATCCTGGGCCGTGGGGTGGGCAGTGGATGAAGCAAGCCTTTCAATTACCGGAGGGCACGCCGAACTACGCCTGGTGCTTCGATTGTGTCCCCGAAGAAAATAGTCTGCTGCTGGGTTTTGGCAATCGCCGCGTGGAGATACCAGCGCTCGATCTTGTTCTATTCTGTCCACGCGAGTTACTCGGCGATTCCATCTATCACGCATTCGGCGCGGAGTTTCCAATTCGCTTCGACTATCTGGACACAATGGGTGGCGGGAACTTGTCCCTACAGGTACATCCGCTGCGGGAGTACATCCGCGAGAAATTCGGCATGAATTACACCCAGGATGAGAGTTACTACATGCTGGAAGCTGCGGAAGATGGCGTTGTGTATCTTGGCCTGAAGGAAAACGTGGATCGACCACAGATGGAAAAGGATCTCCGTCTTGCGCAGCAGGATGCCAACGCGCCTTTTTCCGCCGAGAAATATGTGAACGCATGGCCCGCAAAAAAACACGATCATTTTCTGATCCCGGCGGGAACTATTCATTGCTCCGGGCGAAATGGAGTTGTGCTGGAGATCAGCGCCACTCCATACATTTTTACCTTCAAACTTTGGGACTGGGGCCGACTGGGTCTCGATGGACATCCGCGCCCCATCCATCTGGAGCATGGCCTGGCAAACATCCAGTGGGATCGAACCACTTCCTGGGTACGCCAGCATCTCATCCAGCAGGTTTCAACCGTGGCCAGCGCGCCGGAATGGCGAGAGGAAAAAACGGGCCTGCACGCATTGGAGTTCATCGAAACCCGTCGCCACTGGTTCACCGGGATCGTGCCGCACCACACGGCGGGCACGGTCAACGTCATCAATCTGGTCGAGGGAAAAGAGGCAATCGTGGAGAGTCCATCGGGCAGCTTTCCGCCCTTCACCGTACACTTTGGGGAAACATTTATCGTACCCGCGCAGGTGGGCGCTTATACCATCCGCCCGGCCAGCCCCTCGAAGCAGCCACTGGCAACGATGAAAGCCTTTGTCCGGGAGGCGGTCGGATGATGTTGCGTTCCATTCTGGATGTATCGCTCAAGCCTGACCAGCTTGCTTTTGAATATGGGCCGGGCGTGGTTGGCCCGGTTGCGGAGTTTCGCCGCCTGGATGCCATTCGCCCAAGCCTGCTCGACCCGCATTGCTCCGGGCCGGATCCCGTCTATGGCATTGCAATGGATGTGGCGCGGGAGCGTGACCTGCCGCTGCTTCAGGAGCGGATGCTGCTCTATGGCATCGTGGCCTACGCTGCGGGGCGACTGGGACAGGAACCTCCGCGCAGTCAGGGGCACGTCCATGCCATCGCTCCGCACAGCGGCTGGTCGCCGCCGGAGCTATTTGAAATTCTGGAGGGCAAGGCGATCATTTACGCGCAGCAAAGCGCGAACGATGATCCCGGAAAATGCGTTGCCGTCGTTGCGCAGGAGGGCGATCAGGTTGTCGTCCCACCCGCGTGGGCGCACTGCGTCATCAATGCGGATCCAACGCGGCGGATGGTATTCGGCGCGTGGTGCGATCGGCAGTACGGTTTTGTGTATGACGAGGTGCGTCGCCACGGCGGCCTCGCCTGGTTCCCGCTGCTCACACCCACAAATGCCATCGAGTGGAAAGCGAACCCCTCGTATCGAGCCAGACCGTTGGATGTACATGCTGCGCGCGCATACCCGGAGTTGGGGCTGGCGCAGGGACGCGGCATCTATCAGCAATTCGTCGAAAATCCAGAATCGGTTCTATGGGTCTCCGACCCTGCCCGTAAACGAGCGATCTGGGAAGATTTCAAGCCGTAAAACAGAATTTCTGCTGGCGGCGCTGGATGTCAAAAGGGAGTTATCCTTCTACCAAGGAAGAATGGCTCCCTTGATAGAGCCTGCGGAAATTATGTGGGAGGGTCAGATGATTCCCAACACCCGGCAGTTTGGAAGGAGATGATTTATGAAAAGCCTGCGACCCCTCATTCTTACAATGGCAGCGTGCTTTCTGGTGGCAGGAGTCATTGTGGCGCAGAGTCCGGCAAGTTCGAGTCAAGTCCAGACTGGCCCGGGGGCTTTCACCAACTGGAAAAAAGAGAAGCCGGGTGTCTTGCGGAAGATTACCGTGGCGGATCTCCCCGAACCATACGCCACGTTGCCAGTGGCCAACGCGCCGCATATCGTGCCTCGCCCCGCCAATGCGTGGCTCCAGGCGTTGCCCGGTTTCAAGGTCGAGCTATACGCGACAGGCCTCGACAAGCCACGGCTGATTCGCGTGGCCCCGAATGGAGATATGTTTATTGCCGAGAGTCATGGCGGAGACATCCGCGTTTATCGCGGGATCACAAAAGACGGGAAACCCAAGAAGTCCGAAGTTTTTGCAAGCGGCCTGAATTTACCCTTCGGCATTGCCTTTTATCCACTGGGGCCGCATCCGCGATGGTTGTACGTCGGCAACACTGACTCCGTGGTGCGGTTCCCGTATCACAACGGCGACATGAAGGCATCCGGCCCCGCGCAGACCGTTGTTCCCGACCTTCCGGGTGGTGGAAACTCGCGCGGAGTAGGTCACTGGACACGCGACATCGCTTTTTCCCTGGACGGAACGAAGATGTTTGTATCCGTGGGTTCGCATTCCAACATAGATGATCCCGACACCCACCCCCTGGAGTTGCATCGGGCTGACATTTTGGAGTACACCCCGGACGGAAAAGACTTCCGCATCTATGCGTATGGAATCCGCAATGCAGTCGGCCTTGCTGTTAATCCAACGACCGGGCAGCTTTGGGCCTCTGTCAATGAGCGGGACATGCTGGGAAACAACCTGGTTCCAGACTATATCACGCACATTCAGGAGGGTGGGTTTTATGGATGGCCGTGGTTTTATATGGGCGGACATTGGGATCCGAGACTACAGGGCAAGCACCCGGAACTAAAAGACAAAGTCATTACCCCGGATGTTCTGATCCAGCCCCACTCTGCCTCGCTGGAGATGACATTCTACGAAGGGCATCAGTTTCCATCGAAATATATCGGCGATATCTTTGCCGCCGAGCATGGCTCGTGGAACAAAAACAGGCGCGCCGGATATGAAATCCTCATGGTTCCGTTACAGCATGGACATGCGTCGGGAGTGTATGAAGACTTTGTCACGGGCTTCGTCCTTCCCGACGGCTCGGTGTGGGGCCGACCTGTGGGCGTGGCGGTCGCGAAAGATGGTTCGTTAATGGTTACCGACGATGCCTCCAACTCGGTGTGGCGAGTCAGTTACACCGGAAAAAAGACGCAGCCGGAAGCTCATTCCGGTATGTTAGCGGCGGCGGCGCCACCGCCAACAGAGATGTCTGCCATTTATGCGGGAAAACAGTATTTCGATGCTGCGATGTGTACGATGTGCCATACCACCAGCGTCGGTGGTGATCCTAAAATGATTTCTCTCGCAAATGTTGGCAGCAGGTTATCCCGACAACAGATTGTGGACACTCTCCACGGAGGAAAGGTGTCGCTTGGAATGCCTGCAATTCCTGCATCAATATCCTCCAAAGATTTGAACAATCTGGTTGCATATCTTCAGTCCCTGAAGGGGAAATAATGGACGCCGGGTGGCTCCCTGTGCGCCGCGTTCTTTGCAGTTCATGTGGGCGGATCGTTTGATTCCGATCGGTGCGTCTCCAAACCGAAGACCTTTGCGCTGACGGCGAACTGGTCAGCGAACTCGTCCGTGCTGCGCTGATGTAGGAACATACAGGGCTGCTTGTCTCAGAGGGATATAAGCCAGCTACAAAGGGATGCTATTTGATCTGGCACACTAAAGTTCGCAGCATTGGTTAATGTTCCTGCCTCAAGTTCCGACCAGATTTCTGAGGCCATCTTCTTTTGTATGGATGCGCCAAGAAAGAAGGTTTTGGGAGATTGATGCTGTGCGGCAAAAGATTTTCTTATTCTGTCGAAGGCCTTCGATGCTGTTTTCCAGTGTTCGTCAGCGCCTGCCGGATCAATACCACCCTTCAGTTCGCCCAGCGCCAAGTAGGACTCCGGTTTTTTTCTGCAACCAGAAAGCTCTTTTTCATTGCAGTCGAGCAGGCATACATCCACGTTGTGTTTGACAATGGGTACCGTAAGGTTAAATATGATCATTCGATCTTTGTTTTTCTTATGCCACGAGAGGCCTCGGAGCCGCAATTCAATGTCACTATCATCATCTAACATATCTGACCATTGGCCGCTGGTGCTATGTAGCCACCTGTAGCGTATTCCCGTGATTGCAAGCGCTGAAATCATTGCCCGTGTGAGCTTTCGCTGGGCCAAGGCACCACCAACATTTCGCATCGAACCACCAAGCGTATCTCCTCGTGTCAATAGAAAACGGTAAACCAGTTCTTCTACAAATGCAGAGCCAGCAGGCTCCAGAAATTTAGCAATCAGGTTGTTAATCGCCTCATCTTTGTTTTCTTCAGACATATGCTTGGCTGCTTTATCTGAAATGCCAGCCGCCGCAATGAGCGATAATCTGATTTCTTTCATCCCAAGCAGTTTGGATGGCGCAGATGCTTTTGATGCTGTCACTTTGAGTGCTCGTGCCAACTTAACGTGTGGCGTTGCTCGCCGATTGCGTTCCAAAGCCAAAGAAATAAACCCGGCGCGGGTTTGTTCATAGGTCGTCAACAGGTTATCTGCGGATTTGAGATGTGAGGTGTAGGACATCTATGCTTTGCTCCAGACATAGACACATTTGCGCAAAACCTCGCGGCCATGTTCGCCCATTTGTTGACTGCTATTCCCTTTTCCATTTGGTAAAACAAGGATTTGATCCACGCGAAATCCTAGCTGTTCTGCAATATCTGTCAAGATTAAATCCACAGATACGCTGATGCCTGCATATTTCACGTTGTCGTTTACCATGAGAAGTTTTCCGCCGGGCTTAAGAACCCTGGCGCATTCAAAAATTACGCAACTCATTTCATAGAAATACCCTCGTACCATTCGAGGAATTCCGCTGTTATTTAACGTTCCCTCCTCCTTTAAGCTCTCCAAATGTCGCAATATGGATTGAAGGAGTTCCTGCTTGTCTGCGGCAACGACAGCCCGTTCCCAGCTTTTGTTCAGCGCCAGCAGATTTTTCGCGCGATTCTCAACCGTACAACTCAGCATGTTTTGCCGTAGGTCGGACAGTTCATGTTCACAAATCCCCAGCAGCGCAAGCTCAAGGGCATACGTGCGCGTATAGTCGTAGCGGTTGCAGTAGGGCGGTGAGGTTAGGATCGCATCATACGTTGCAGCTTCCAATGATGGCAGAAGTTGCAGGCAAGACCCTTCCAGTAGCCGAATTCTCCCCTTTGGGGCGCTTGCGGGAAATAGTCCAGCATTGCCATCTCCGACATTCACATCGGAAATAATTTCATGTAATTTCTCAGAGATTGCCTTGTGGAACGAAGGAATGCTTCCTTTGTGAAAGGGCTTCTTACTTCTCCGTTGCGTCGCTCTTGCATCCCATCGCAAATACTGCCCATCCTTGCGCGTGAAGCTGATGGATTCCAGTACGCAAAGCAGAGCAAATCTTAGGATCGTTTTTATGGAAGTGGATTCTGACTCAAGCGCGGATAAATACTGAACGATGGCCGTGGATGTTTCTGGTGAATAAGCCCCCTCGGTAATTCGCAGGGCTGGTAGATTCCCAGTAATGGCAGAGTGCTGCCAAGGATGCTCTTTTGCCCAGGTATGAAGTGCCGCAACGTCTTCTTTGGCGAGGCCATTTATAAGCAGTTGGCGTGTTTTTATGATCTGCTGCCCGATGGGTAAAAGCTCGATTCCATCGGCTTCCAATCCGTTAGCGCTTGCGGCAAACATGGCAGTTCCAGCCCCTGCAAAGGGATCAAGAATGCGACCTTGGAAAATTTCGTATCTGGAAAGCAAGTATTCGACCAGGGAGGCAGAAAAAGACTCTTTGTATTTGTACCAACGGTATGCAGGACGCAGTTTGTTCGCTTGAAAACTGACGATGCGTCGGTTTAGATCTGATTCAACTTTAGTACGTGCGCGGTAGCGGTGGAATAATTCGGAGTCGAGACGTTCGATTTCTTCAGTGGTGGGTGCGGCGGCGGCGGCGACTGGGCCGACGGTGACGTTAGGCCCGGCGAGGATGTCAAGAGCAGGCATGGCGCTGTCCGCAGCATACAACGAATTCGGTCATTGCATGGGTGTCGAGTGTCGGATGCCCTCTATCTCCCCGCGTTATGCGCGGGAAGATAGAGGGCAGAGCCTCTCTAAAACACCAGCGGCTTGCTGATGATGTCCATGACTGGCTGGGGCATGGGCTTATCTGCATTGGCCAGCAGCAGGCTCACCTGCCACATTTGCGTGGGCGTCAGTATCTGGTTGAAGGAGGGCATTCCGGTCAGGCGGATACCGTTGTCCACCTTCCAGTAGGTCACGCCCGGCGGATCGTCGCTGACTCCCACATGGCGATGGGTTCCATGCACCTGCCACAACGGTGGTGCCCAGGGGTACATGTGCTGGGCAAAGGTCGAGGTTGAACTGTACAGGCCATGACAAGCCGCACAGTTCTGGCGATAGACCTGCGCTCCGGCCAGAAAATTGTCCGCCGTCGGTTGCAGCGGGACGGATCGAGGCATATCCCGCGCAATTCTTGCATGGAGCGCAATATGGACAATCCGCTTTTCAAACGGAAAAGGCTTGTCGGCAACCGCCACGGGCGGGTTTCCGAATTTAAGATAGAACAAGACTGCCACGGGCACCAGCAGCAGGCCGAGGATTACGCCGAGCAGAAGATGTTTCACGAGATTTCCTCCAGTGGATTAAAGAATATCGCCACGGCCTGGATTCGGGGCCGCAGCAGCCGTCAAAAACAGAGTACAGCCCGGAAGACGCGCTGCAAATGATTTAATGGAGTTTAGGAGAAAATTGTGTTGTCTGAAAAAAACGTAGGGTCTGCCTGTGCGCGTATCCCGCGCGGTGGGTTCAAAGTTCCACTCATGTTTGTCCTTCGCCTCTGCCTGCCCGTTTTGCTGATGGCGCTTTTCGCCGCCAGCCTGCGCGCCCAGGAATCCCAGCAGGCGCAGCCGCAAACACCACAGCCACAAACACCGCAGCAGGAACGGCAGCAACGGCGGCTGGAAATTCGGCAAATGCAGACCCGCCGGGCGCAGAGTCGCCAGCGGCGCATCCAGCAGGTGGTCAAGGATACCTACAGCCACCGATTCGAGATTTACACGGGGGGCATGTACCTGCGCTTTCGTCCGGGGCCGAACCTTCACAATGCCGGGACTGGTGGCTGGGAACTGGGGCTGGCCGGTTTTCTAACACCCCGCTGGGGCATCACGGGCGATGTGCGCGGATATTACGGCTCCACGGCCATCACCATCAACAATCCTTACGACATTCATAACGCCAGCTTCAGCGTCTTCACCTTCACGGCGGGGCCGCAGTACCGTTTTTATCGGAGCCAGCACTTCGCCGTCAGCGCGGCATTGCAAGGCGGCATCGTCTATGGCTATTTCGACGCGGATACCAATGGCTTTCAGCCCCAGTTGGTGGGCATGTATCCACCGGATGTGGTTCCGGGGGGCATTGCCAGCATTCACATTGATTACAATTTGAGTCCCGGCTTGGCCGTGCGCTTCTCGCCCCAAATGTTGATTGAGAGCTTTTCCAGCAGCGTTCAACACAATCAGGGCTTCCTGATGGGCGTGGTCTATCGCTTCGGTCGCCAATGATTTTCAGATCGCAAGGCTGCGTTTGAAAAGCCAGATATGGCATTGCGCTGGCATCTACAGATACGGCCAGATACGATGGATACGATGGCCTATCCTGTAACCCGTCTGCGACGACTGCGCCGCACCGAGGCGCTCCGCTCCCTGGTGCGCGAAACCCGCCTGCACCCCGGCGCATTGATTGCTCCCATCTTTGTCTGCCCCGGCGAAGGCGCGCGCCGCGAAATCTCTTCCATGCCGGGTGTCTTTAATCTGTCCATCGACCAAGCCATCGTGGAAGCCAGGGAAGCTGCCGCGCTGGGCATCGGCGGCCTGCTGCTCTTTGGCCTGCCAGAGCGCAAGGACGAGCAAGCCAGCGGCGCGTGGGATGCCAACGGCATCGTGCAGCAGGCGATTCGCGCCATCAAAAATGAACACGCTCTGGATTCGCTGGTCGTGGTCGCCGATGTTTGCCTCTGTGAGTACACCTCGCACGGCCACTGCGGCGTGGTGAAAAAAAACTCCACCCGTGCCGAAGCCTACGAAATTCAAAACGATGCGAGTGCCGCGTTGATCGCCAAGACCGCCGTCTCGCTGGCGCAGGCAGGTGCAGACATCGTTGCGCCGTCGGACATGATGGATGGCCGCGTGGCTGCCATTCGCGCTGCGCTCGATGCCGCGCAGTTGGAGCCAACACCGATTCTTTCTTATGCCTCAAAGTTTGCGTCGGCCTTTTATGGGCCATTCCGCGAGGCTGCGGATTCGGCTCCGCAATTCGGCGACCGTCGCAGTTATCAGATGGATGGCGCAAACCTCCGCGAGGCCATGCGCGAGATTGAGCAGGATTTGGCCGAGGGCGCAGACATGATTCTAATGAAGCCCGCATTGCCGTATCTGGATGTGATTCACGCGGCGCGCGCGCGCTTCGATGTGCCGATGGGCGCGTATCAGGTTTCCGGCGAATACTCCATGCTGCAAGCGGCCTTTGCGCGTGGCTGGCTGGATCGCGACCACGCCATGCTGGAATCGCTGCTCTCCATTCGTCGGGCAGGGGCCGATTTCATCGTGACCTACTTCGCCAGGGAAGCGGCAAAGCTGCTGGGTTAGCGAATTTCATCGAAAGGAAAACCACAGTGAATTGGTATAACTACCTCGCTTGTTTCTTTGCCGGAATGTTTCTCACGAATGTCGTGCCTCATTTCGTGCATGGCATTTCCGGGAATCGCTTTCCAACGCCATTCGCTCACCCTCCCGGAAAAGGATTGTCCTCTCCAACAGTGAATGTTGTCTGGGCACTATTGAATCTGGTCGTCGGGTACATCCTGTTTCGGGCTGGAAAAGTTTCAAGCGGCGGCGACGCAGCGCTGGTTGTCTTCTTCGCGGGCATCGTCGGAATCAGCATAATGTTGAGCAGGGGTTTTGCAGAGAAGCAAGCCCGGTAACCGCCTGCGCGAAATCCAGCGCGATGGGCCACAACAAATCCAGTTATCCTCAAACTTAGATTACGCTGCAAAATAAAACTATGAACCCATCTTCGACAACGATTCAGGTGCAGTTGCCCGATGGCAGCGCGCGCGCGGTTCCCGCAGGGACTACGCCTTTTGATATTGCCCATAGCATCTCGCCGCGACTGGCCTCTGCGGCGATTGCCGCCCAAATTCGCCCATTGCACGCGGCATCTCCAACGGAAACAAAACCGGACGCGGCGCACACAGAGGCATCCATGTATGCGACCGAAGATGCCAGCGCGGAACGGATCGTCGATCTTTCGCAGCCCTTGCAGGAAGATGTTGCGCTGCGCCTGCTGACGGAAAAAGATGCGGAGGCGCTGCGCGTGGTGCGCCACTCCGCCGCGCATGTGATGGCGACGGCGGTGCTGGAATTATTTCCAGAGACCAAGCTTGGCCACGGCCCGGCCACGGACATCGGATTTTTCTACGACTTCTATCGGCCCACGCCCTTTACGCCGGAGGATATCGAGCGCATCGAAAAAAAGATGGCCGAAATCGTTGCGCGCGATGAAAAATTTGTCCGCGAATGGCAGCCCCGTGAGGAAGGTCTGGCGCGTTTCAAAGCCGACAACGATTTCATGAAGGTTCATTTCATCGAGCGCTTCACGCAACCCGGAGAAAAAATCTCCCTCTATCGCAATGGGGCGTTTGTCGATTTTTGTCGTGGCCCGCATGTGCCTTCGACAGGCCGCGTCAAAGCCTTCAAGGTGCTCAATCTTGCGGGAGCGTACTGGCTCGGCGATGAGAAAAATCCGCAGCTCCAGCGCATTTACGGCACCGCCTTCTTCAATAAAAAGGAGATGGACGAGCACTTTGCGCGACTGGAAGAGGCGCAGCGCCGCGACCATCGCGTGCTGGGCAGGCAGCTTGACCTCTTCTCCATTCAGGAGATTGCCGGAGCGGGCCTCATCTTCTGGCATCCCAAGGGCGGCATCATTCGCAAGACGATGGAAGACTGGATGCGCGAGGAATGTATCCGTCGCGGTTACGAATTGGTCTACACGCCGCACGTCATGCGCAAGGAACTGTGGAAGATCAGCGGGCATGAGGGTTTCTACTCGCAAAACATGTACACGCCGATGGAGTTGGACGATGCCGACTACCGTCTGAAGCCGATGAACTGCCCCGGCCATATTCTCATCTACAAAAATTCACCGAAGAGCTATCGCGACCTTCCCGTGCGGTTGGCCGAACTCGGCAATGTTTATCGCTACGAACGCAGCGGGACGATGCATGGGCTGCTGCGCGTGCGCGGTTTTACGCAGGATGACGCGCACATCTTCTGCACGCCCGGTCAGATTGAAAATGAAGTCGTCGCCTGCATCGACTTTGCCCAGGCGGTGCTAACGACCTTTGGATTTTCGGAATTCAAAGTGGAGCTATCGACGTGGGATCCCAAGGATCGCAAGAGCTACGCCGGAACGGACGACAAATGGGAACTCGCCATCGGCTCGCTTGAACGCGCCTTGCAGCGCAAGGGCATTCCCTACAAGACCATCGCGGGCGAGGCGGCATTTTATGGCCCGAAGATCGACATCAAACTTGTCGATGCGCTGGGCCGCCTGTGGCAGCTTTCGACGGTGCAATTTGACTTCAACCTTCCGGCGCGCTTCGACCTGGAATACATTGGCGAGGATGGCGAGCGGCATCAGCCCGTAATGGTGCATCGCGCTTTGTTTGGTTCCGTTGAAAGATTTTTCGGCGTGCTCATCGAGCATTATGCCGGAGCCTTTCCACTCTGGCTGGCTCCGGTGCAGGTCGGTCTGGTGCCGATCAGCGAAAAACATGTCGAGTACGCGAAACAAGTGCAGACGCAGTTACAAGCAGCCGGGCTGCGCGTGGTTCTGGACGAACGCAACGAAAAGATGAACGCGAAAATCCGCGATCTAACGATGCAGAAGATTCCCTATCTGCTGGTCATGGGAGATAAAGAGTCCGCAGCGAATGCCGTCAGCGTTCGCGCCCGCGGCAAAGGCGACGAAGGCTCTATCTCTCTCGACGACTTTATCGCGAAAGCAAAAAAACTGCTCGAAGAAAAGTCCGTCAGCTTGTGAATAGAGAATTATGAGAGAACCTCAACTTCATTTGCTGGAACTGAATTCAAGATCGCAATATAATCGCGATTGTTTCCTGTTGAATTTCAGAGATGAATACAATACGTTTACGCTGCTTTTGGAGCAATATGAGGAAGCCCTGAAAGTAATTTCTACCAACAGGGATTTGCAGAACTTATCCCACATTGGCTTGATTCCGCATTTGCTGTTTGCGCAGCGCTCGATTATGCACGGCTTCGATAACTTGATGCCGTATCAAAGCTTCTTTGCATGGTCGAATTTTAGAACTGGCTTAGAGGCGATGCTTATCGTTGGGAAGTTTGTAAACAATCCAGGGCTTGCAGAAGTCTGGACAAATCACGGCAGCAACAAGAAAAATTACATTAACGAATTTCAGAAAGAACTAGACAAAAACAATAGTCTCCCAAAATGCAAAGAATTTAGAAAACTTTTATCAACGATCAATACACATTACTTGCATCCCAATCCAACAAACATTCTGAGCAATACGTCCGTTAGCAAAAATGAGAGCAACCGCATGGTGGGTATAAATATGCGTTATTTTGACGACGACTCTGATTTGCATGAGGCATATGTGCATGCCTATATCCGGATTTTTTCTGAAATCGATGATTCGCTTGCTGAAATGATCGGATTGCTTTATCGTGGACAGGCTCCGCAGAAGAAACGGGCGGCTGAGTACCAGACACGGTATGGTTCGCGTGTAGCTGCCTTGATTCAACGAAAACCAGAAGCCAAAGATATCCTGATTCAATTCGGCCTATGGTCTTCCCTCTAATTCTCGGAGATTATTGGAAACCGGAATCTCCGAACAGTCAACATGACTTCCATCGCGTATACCGTCTGGATTCTTCACTGCGCTGCGCTTCGTTCAGAATGACTCCTATTATTATCTGCGGGCAATGTCAGCGAAAATAAAACTGTGGAAGTAGATCGATTATGGTCATATACTATGGTCATGAAGGCGAATGCGACCAAGTCGATCCCTGCTGGAATGTTTAAGGCGCAGTGTCTCCAGTTGATGGATGAAGTGAAGGCCACTGGCATTCCGTTGATTATTACCAAGCACGGCAAGCCCGTAGCGAAGCTGGTGACTGCCACGCCGGAAGTGAAACCCTTCCGCTCCCTTTACGGACGCAGCAAGGGCCAGATAAAAATTCTGGGCGACATCGTGAATCCTTTGCCCAACGAATGGAAAGCCGACCGGGATTGATGCAAAGCTATTTGCTCGACACCCATGCGTGGATATGGATGCAGCAGGCGGATGCGAAACTGTCCAAGGACTCCGTTGCCAGGATCGAGTCTGCGCAAGCGGAACGCTGCTTATATGGCTCGGTCATTTCAGTTTTTGAAATTGCGCTGCTGGAAGCGCGAGGTCGGATTCATCTCAATTCCAACATTCATTCCTGGTTGGAAGATAGCTTTGCCGACGAGGGCATCCAGTTGCTTCCGCTCACGCCGGAGATTGCTATAGCTTCGACGCGTTTGCCCGGCACCATCCACGGCGACCCTGCCGACCGCATTCTTCTTGCCACCGCACGCATCCACAACCTGACACTGCTGACTCGCGACAAGCACCTGCTTGCCTACGGACGCAAGGAGCATGTTCGCACCCAGCGTATTTAAGACTGCAATCTAAAACTTTAATCGCATGGCCAACTGAATCTGGCGCGGCGTGTAGTTGGAGTTACTGTTGGCATTGGTGGCCATGCCATAGGTGGGATTGAATTCCAGATAAGGATGCGATGTGGTGGATTGTTCCGGACAGCCCTGCATCATTGGCGTGGAACATGCGGTATAACCCAGCGTATCGACGGAAGTGATGTTAATGTGGTTGGTCAGGTTGTAAGCCTCGGCCATCATCTCCAGAGAAGTACGCCTGCCAAAGCTGATGTTCTTGGAGACGCGCAGGCTGGTTGTTTGCGTGGCTGGGAAGCGATAGCTGTTGCGCTCGAAAATATTGAGTCGCGATGGGCCGCCCGATCCGTTGATGCCAAAGAACGCGCCGCCCGGCGCATTGCCGCCCACGCCCAGCGTGTAGGGCAGGCCCGTCTGCCATGCAACGACAGGCGAAAAGCTATAGTCATTCACCAGCTTGCCCAGCCAACCTTTTCGATGCCATAAGGGCCACCATGTTCCGTGGAAAACCAGCCGCTGGCGCACGTCCGTATCGGAGTTGCCATAGTTAAGCCGCATATTGTTTGCTTCCAAAATGTTCGTGGGGGATTTGTAGAGCATCTCATTCTGGTCGTAGTCCAGCGCGTGGGCAAAGGTATAGTTCATGCCATAGGCAAGGCCGCGCCAGGTGCGATGTTGTATCTGGAAAACGCCTGCGTTGTAGTTGGAACTTACATTGCTGAGCATCTCCGTGATGTTGCTATAGAGATAGTTGGGCCGGATGGAAGTATAGAGCGGCGTGGTGTAGATAGCTCCCTGCGGCAGCGGACTGGGCTTGCCCAGCGGCGGGCCAGGAATGTCGATGGTGTAGCGCAGGAGTCCTATGGTGGCGTTGTCGATATTGGTGTCGATAAAGTTTGGCAGATCGTAGCCCAGGCTGGTGAGATAGGAAATGGAGAACGAGGTATTCTTCCCAACCTGCTGCTCCAGCATAAGATCGCCCTGCACGGACTCCGGAGCCTGATAGCCCGGAGCGAAGAAGTGCGCGCTGGGCAGCGAGGCAATCGCTCCGCCCGTGGGAGCGCTGGTGCCGACGTTGGGAAATTGCGGCGCTCCGAATATCGTAGGTGACGAGTACCGATAGGTGCGCTGGCTCTGCGGAGAGCCGGAGCCAGTAAGCACAGAAAAAAGCGTGCCATTGATGATGCGCCCATAAAAAACTCCCGTCCCGGCGCGAATGACGGTACGGCCTTTGCCGAAGATATCCCAAGCCAGCCCGACACGCGGCCCGATGTTGTTACGATCATCGGGGGAGTTATAGGTCTGGGGAAGCTGCGGATTGGCGAGGAATGCCTGCGGAACGCGCTCATAGTCATACCGGATGCCCAGCGTCAGGGCAAGGCGCGGATGGATGTGCCACTCATCATTGGCAAAGCCAGCGATATCCTGCGTAACCAGATAAAAGGCTGGCGGGCCAAAGCTCTGCGAGAATCCAGCATAGGCATCAACGTAAGTAGATGGTGGTGGCGGCCCCAATCCACTTACGGCGTGATAGTAGTCTGCAATGAAATTACCGAAGGAGGTGTAGGTGTAAGCGCCAACTCCTCCGTAGATGTTGTCCAGCATGTCGTGGTTGTAATCCCAGTCCACGCCAAACTTGAACACATGATTGCCGCGAACCCAGGAAAGAGAGTCTGTAACTTGCAGGCGATTCTCGTCGGGATAGGCCGGACGCGGCAGCTTGGCCGGATTCCCCAAGACCATGCCTTCCCCGCTGGAGCCTCCGGCAATGCGCATCTCCGGCGCATAGCCAAAGGCATTGGCGGCCAGCGGCACCTCCGCTCCAGTAGGCGTGGGACTTGTCTCTGCATCCAGTTCCTGCCCGTACTGGAAGCGAATTTCGTTGGCAACATTTTCCGTAAGGAAGCTGGTAAGCCGCGCAATCACCCAGTTGACGGACTCGGCATCGTTGCCAAAACTATTCAGGCCGTACTGCGCGTTGGATTGGGATTGCACGCCGTTGAAGGAACTCCAGCCCATGCGGTTGTACTCAATGGACGCGCGGTTTCGGTCATTGATCTGCCAGTCGAGCTTGGAAAAATTCAGCGTCTGATCTCCGGTGCGCGGCACCAGTCCAGAGAGCGAAAGAACCATTTGCAAACCCTTTTGATATTGCGCCTTGCCAGCGGAATAGTTCTGCATATCCAGCCGATCGTAGACTTCGCAGGCCCCTTGCGTCGCCTCAAACTGAAAGACGCTGGAATAAAAAGAACTGGAGTTATACGGCGGCAGGTTGGAGCAGGAGATGGGGAAACCGAGGTAATTGCCCGTGGGAATCGCAGCCAGCGGCTGGGCAAAGATGGCCTGCGGACTGCCCGTGCGCGAAACTGCGGGATTATTTTTTCGCATGGAATCGAAAGAATAAAACCAGAAAAGTCGATCTTTTTTTATGGGGCCGCCAAGCGCGAATCCCATCTGCTGACGATCTCCAACGGGATTGGTGGGGTTGGTGGCAAAGCCTCCAGTGGGGATGGTGGTTGTGAGCGTCGAAAAGGGATTGGTGGCGGCCAGAGCGTTGTTGCGGTCAAAGAAAAATGCCTCGCCATGCAGAGCGTTGCCGCCGCTTTTGGTGACGGTGTTGATGACACCTCCAGCGGAGCGTCCATACGCGGCGGAGTAATTGGAGGTGTTCACCTGGAACTGCTCCACGGCCCCATTGCTGATGGAGTAGGGCGCATGAACGCCTCCGCGTTCCTCTGCAAAAAATGCCTGATTGTTGTCCGCGCCATCCACCGTGTTGTTGTTCAGCAGGACGCTGACGCCACGAAAGCTGAGAAGTCCCAGTCCGCTTTGGTCGCTGACCACTCCGGGCGACAGCAGCGCAAAACTCGACCAGCGTCGAGTGTCTGTAGGCAGGTTGAGCAGTTCGGTGGAGGTGAAGTTCGTGGAAAATCCAGGCGTTCCCGTTTTTACGAAGGGGGCGACCGTGGCAGCCACCTGCACGATTGCATTTGCGGAGGCAAGGCGCAGTCGAACATCCAGCCGCGTCTGCCTGCCCAGTTCCACCAGAATGTGGGGCGCGGTGAAGAGCGCGAATCCCGGCGCGTCGGCGCTCAGGCCGTAATAGCCCGGTGCCAGATCCACAAAACGGTAGTTGCCAGCATGATCGCTGATAGCAACCAGCACGGCTCCGGTTGTTTCATTGGTCAGAAAAAAATGCGCGTTGGGCAGCACGGCGTGGGCCGGATCGGAGATGGTTCCCACAAGTCCGCCCGTGGTGGATTGCGCCCGCAGCGGCAGTGCTGCCAGCGCACAGGCGAGCCAGCCCAGCAAACAGCAAAACAGCAGATTGCGCCCTGGAAGGGAAACCAAGCGCAGCATGAAATCTCCTGACAACTCTGGTTCAATATCGCCGATAGACGACACGGCGACCTGCAACCGTCCGCAAAATTCAGTCGATCTTTCTTTCTTTCGCTCTTCCGGGATGCTTTTCTATATTACGCAGAGAGTACCGCGAGTTGGCTACACTAGGAAAGTAAAATCGAAACGAGACGCAATGTTTATTGATGAAGTACGAATCCGGGTAAAGGCAGGCAATGGCGGCAATGGCTGCGTGGCCTTTCGCCGGGAAAAATTTGTTCCACGCGGTGGCCCCTCTGGCGGAGACGGCGGACATGGCGGCGACGTGATTCTGGAATCCAGCCAGCGCCACAACACGCTGGTTCACTTTCGCTATTACCCCGAACACAAGGCCCAGCGCGGTGGACACGGTTTAGGCTCCAACTGCACTGGGCGGGCAGGCGCGGACATTGTCCTTAAAGTTCCCGTCGGCACCGTGGTTTACAACGAAGCCACTGGCGAGGTGCTGCACGACTTTCAGGCTCCCGACGAGCGCGTGGTGATTGCGCGCGGCGGACGCGGCGGACGCGGGAACCAGCACTTTGCCACGCCCACGCACCAGGCTCCGCGAGAGTCGGAACCGGGGCGCGAAGGCGAGGAATTCCATCTCCGCATGGAGTTGAAGCTGCTGGCCGATGTTGGACTGGTGGGCTATCCCAACGTCGGCAAATCCACGTTGATCGCGCGTATTTCAGCGGCCCGACCCAAGATCGCCGACTATCCCTTTACGACGCTGGAGCCAAATCTTGGCGTGGTGACGGTGGGCGAGGCTCCGTATGACGAGAGCTTCGTCGTCGCCGACATCCCCGGCCTGATCGAAGGCGCTCATCTCGGCGCGGGCCTGGGCATCCAATTTCTGCGTCATATCGAACGCACGCGCCTGTTGGCGCATCTCATTGATGTATCGGACGGGAGCGGACGCGCTGACCCGGTGGAGGACTTCAAAGTGATTCAGGCAGAATTGGCCAGCTTTGGGCACGGCTTGGACACGAAGCCCATGCTGGTGGTGGCGACCAAGATGGATGCCGCCAATCCAGAGAAACTGAAGAAGCTCCAGACGCTGGCCAAGCGGCGCAAGCTGGCCTTCTATCCCATCTCCGCCGTCACGGGCGCAGGCATAGACGCGCTGCGGTATGCTATCGGGGAAAAGGTTCGCGAACTGCGCGCGGAGTTGAGCGCCGCAGAATAGGAGCGCGCTATGCGCATCGGTTTTTTTGGCGGCAGCTTTGACCCTCCGCATCGCGGGCATCTGGCCTTTGCTCTGGCAGCGGCGGATACGTTCTCGCTGGATCAGATTTTGCTGGCCCCTGTCGGGATGCAACCGCTTAAAGAACGCGCGGGAACAGATTTTCTGCATCGCTATGCGATGACCGCGCTGGCGGCGCAGGCCGATGCGCGCCTGCTTCCCTCCCTGCTGGATGCGCCACTGCTTCCTTCTCCGCAGCAGGATCATCCCAACTACACTGTGGACACTCTGGCGCGGCTGCGCGCGCTGCTCCACATTACTGGGGAGCCGTCGTCGCTCTTCACGTTGGTGGGCGCGGATAGTTGGCTGAACATCCGCAACTGGCATCAGCCGGAGCAGATGCTTGCGCTCTGCGACTGGATTGTGGCGGCGCGGCCCGGCTATGGCTTGGGGGATTCGCCCAGCCACGCGCTGGCTGGGGCGCTGTCCTCTCTGCCTGCCCGCATCCGCGTGAGCGAAGAACGGGATGCAGTCCACGGCGCGTATCTCCGGCTGCAACATGACGAGGAGAACAGCACAAACGTCTGGTTTCTACCGCAGATGCAGGAGGATGTCTCGGCTACGGCCTTGCGCCAGGCCATCGCCGCCGAACGCTGGGATACGGCGCTGCTGCCTGCCCCGGTTGCCGCATATATTCGCAAAACGGGCCTCTACGTTACTACGGAATGGGTAGGCGAGGCATTGGCAAGCAGGGAATGAACCCGCTACGATAAGGCAAGCGCCCGGAGAGCGCACAGCATACATGTCAAAATCCGATACCCGCCGTATGGTGCTGGCCGCCCTGACCGCCTGCGAAGAAAAAAAAGCTGAGGACATTCGCGTTCTCGAACTCGACCCCGCTGATGCGGCGTTCACCGATTTTTTCCTGATCTGCAGTGGTGCCAATGGCCGCCAGAATCAAGCCATCGCGCAGGAGATTGAGCTGCGCCTGAAGCGTGAATTTGGTGCCTATGCCCATTCCGTTGAGGGCTATCGCCAGGCGGAGTGGATTCTGCTGGATTACGTGGATTTTGTCATCCACATCTTCGCGGTGGAGCAGCGCGCGGCCTACAACATTGAGCGGCTGCGCAAAACGGCCAACTCCGTGACGCTGGAGGAGTTGAAGAAATCTCTGGTGGAAAAAGTAGCTGCCGCCCGCAAGAAGACGCGCAAAAAGACGCTCCCCGCAAAGAGCGCTGTTTCCGGAGCGCCCCCGAAGACCGTCAAGAAGACAGCGAGGACGGCAAAAAAAGCTGGAGCCAAGGCCGGAATCAAGTTGGGAACCAAGGCCGGAGCCAGGAAAGCCGCAAAAAAGCGGATGCCGGCCGCCAAACCCAGAAAACTTGAAGAAAAAAAGGCTTCCGGTACCCTCCGAAAGAAAAAATGACAGCCGGAAGCGCGTAGCGTTCACTCCACGACCGTTGCGAGGCGTTTAGACGCCCAGTCGCGCCTTTGTTGCACATAACAAAGGAGTTTTCACGTCAGACACAGAAGAAAATCCACGCCAAGTAATGTTAACTTCCTCGCCAAGTGTCCGCGTGGGATGCCGATGAAATAATTTATGAATAGCACGAAAATTCGTGCTATAAACGACAGACAATGTGCGTCGCCCCGGCAAGTCCAGATTGTCCTGAAGTTACGGGACTGAGTCGTTTTTGCCTTCTGCGAGCTTGTTTTGGCACCTAGTTTTGGTGATTGGTTGGGATTGTACTTCAATTTTGTGAGGTTCTTCATGCTATCGCCAAGCCGAAATCGTCCGCTGTCGATCCGTATCTCCAAGATTCAAAACAAATTCCACCAAGAGTTGCTGATTGCGATGGCATTGGCGTTGGCGTTCAGCGCCTTGTCGAGCCATGCGCAAGTCACGGCCACGCTGCTCCCCACGCAGATCACGCTCCCAGCGCCATCCACAGGTCTGGCCAGCCCGCAGCAGGTCGCGACCGACGCCTTTGGAAATGTCTTCTTTGTGGATTCCGTCAACAACAATGTGGTGGAAATAACAGCGGCAGGCGTGGCTAAGGTGCTGAATCTAGGCAGCCCAGGGCCAAATGGAGTGGCGCTGAAGGCTCCGCGCGGCGTGGCCGTGGATTGCAGCAACAACCTATACGTTGCGGACACGGGCAACAACCGTCTGATTTTCGTGGGAATCCCTGGCAGCGGCGGTATCATTCAGACGAACAACAACACCATCTGGAACCTACCTACCGGCATTACGGTTGATTGTGCAAGCGACATTTTTGTCGCCAATGCGGGCAACAGCACTGTGGTGGAGATGCCGGGCGGCTGGGGCGGCACGCCTGCGCTGGTCTCAACCGCCACTGGATTGAAAAATCCCACAGGCATTACAGTGGATGCCAACTACAACGTGTATGTTGCAGATACGGGGAATGGCCGCGTGATGGAGGAGGTGTCGACTGGCACCGCTGGGAGCTTCTCCTCGCAGGCCCTGGTGCCGACCACCGGGCTGACGCAACCCGTGGGCATGGCGGTGGATCACAACAACAACGTGTATGTCTCCGATGCCACCAACAATGATGCCATTGAGCTGAACGTAAACGTAAACCCCGGCACGTTTGTGCAATCGACGATCTCATCGACAAATTTATTGAATCCCCAGGGCGTGGCAGTTGATCCCCTCAACAACATCGACATCGCGGATACGGGGCATAGTCGTGTAGTGCAGGAGAATATTCAGCCATCGCTGAAACTCGGCCAGGCGACCGTCGGTGGATTTGGCGATCCGATGGTTTTGAATTATTCCATCAACGGATACACCGGTAGTGACTACACGCCCACTTTCAAATTAACGTATGGCAAAGATGTCGCTCTCGGCACGACAAGTTGCACTGGCGGCATCGCGCCGGAGACCTGCACCGTGCCTGTAACCTTGCAGCCTGCCCTGTCTGGGTTGCGCGGGGATGCTGTACAGGTTTGGGCGCAGGGCGGAACACCCCTGCTATCCGATACTCTGGTCTACGGAATTGGCAATGGCCCGATGAGCGCCTTTGCGCCCGACGCGGCAACCATCGTGCCCACCACGGGCCTGAGCAGTACGAGCTACGGCGTGGCCGTGGATCGACTGGGGAATGTTTACGTTTCAGACGGCGGCAACAAGGATGTCATCGAAGTCCCTGTAGGCGGTGGGGCGCAGTCTAAGCTGCCTTTCACCGGGTTGCAGCTCCCCAAAGGTACGGCGGTGGATGGCGCGGGCGATGTGTATGTTGCCGATTACAATGCTGCGGATGTTGTGGAGTTGCCTGCGGGAGGTGGCGCGCAGATCCCGCTCACTCCACAGGAGTTTAACTGTGCTCTACTGGTTTCCCCGGCTGGCGTGGCGGTGGATGGCGCGGGCGATCTGTACATTGCTGATCCCGGCGCTGACGATATCACTGTGGTTCCAGCAGGTACCGTTTCTCCTTATCCCCTAGGCTCAATTTTGAGCACTACCGTAACTCTGAAGTCTCCTGGAGGCGTGGCGGTGGATGGCGCGGGCGACCTCTTTATCGCCGATACGGGGCATAGTCGTGTGGTGGAATATACGGCAGCGCATATAGCTAGCGTGCTGAATATCGGCAGCCTGACTCCGCACCTGAGCGCTCCCAATGGCATCGCACTGGATGCAGCCGGCGATGTCTACGTTGCCGATACGGGCAACAATCGCGTGGTGGAGATTGCGGCAGGCGGCGGCACGGCCAGCGTGCTGAATACCGGTAGCTTAACAGCGCCCAGCGGCAGTTCCTGCAGCAGTACGCCCCTGTGTGCCCCCACCGATGTGGCTGTGGATGGAGACGGCAACATCTACATCAACGACACGGGCAATAGTCGCGTGGTAAAAGTCAGCCAGTCGGCCCCTCCATCGCTGAACTTTGGCAGCATTGATGTTGGGCAGTCCAGCGCGCAGCAGGTGGTGACGGTAGCCAACATCGGCAACCAGAACCTGACCTTCTCTGCGCTGGATGCGACAACAAACTTCAACCTGAAGGGCGCGGGCACAACCTGTAGCGATGCCACCCCCCTGACTCCGGGCGCAACCTGCGGCCTGGGCTTGGAGTTTGCGCCCACCGCTGCGGGCACGCTGAGCGGCACGGGGAACCTGACAGATGACAATCTGAGTGCGCCCGCGCCGAACTACGTCATGCAGCAAATCAGTCTGAGCGGCAAGGGCGTTGGTTTTGCCGCAACCATCGCGCTGAGCGAATCGCCGAGCACCTCCGTGGTCTACGGCACGGCAGTGACGGTGACGGCGACGCTAACCGGGAGCAATGGCACGCCAACGGGCAACATTAGCTACACGGTGGACGGCGCAAATCCACAGACCATCGCTTTGACATCGGGGGGCACGGCCCAGTTTACGCTGCCAGGCACGCTCTCCACCGGAACGCATAGCGTGATGGTGAGCTACGCAGGCGACGCGAACTACACTGTCGCGACACCCTCCCAGGGCTTTACGCTGACCGTCAACCCAGACGCGACCACGACAACGCTGTCCAGCTCGGCCAACAATGTCGTCTATGGACAGAACGTGAAGCTGACGGCAACCGTAATGGCAGGCAGCGCGTCCGTGACCAGCGGTGGCACGGTAAACTTCTTCAGCGGAACGACTTCGCTGGGCGCGGCTCAGTTAAATGCCAGCGGAGTTGCAACGCTGAATACAACGTTGTTGCCTGTTGGCAACCCCGATAATGTGACGGCCAGCTTTGTTGGCTCCGCAAATGATGCGGCCAGCCCATCTTCCCCCGCCGTGGCAATCACGGTGACAGCGGCAACGACGACACCTGCCGCAACCACAACGACACTGACATCCTCGACCAGCACCGCGACGGAAGGCAGCAGCGTAACGCTGACCGCAACGGTGAAGGTGACAGCAGGCGGTGCGCTTGTAACCAGCGGCACCGTGACTTTTTCCAGCGGGACAACTTCGATTGGCGCAGCCTCGTTAGGCACCAGCGGCGTGGCCACGCTAAATACAACAAATCTGCCCGTCGGCAGCGACAACGTGACAGCCAGCTTTGTTGGCTCCGCAAATGATGCGGCCAGCACATCCTCCCCCGCAGTGGTGATTCAGGTGACAGCGGCGACGAGTCCTTCGGTCACGGTGACGCCAGCAACATCCACGCTGAGCGTTGCGCCGGGCGCCACCGTCACGGACGCATTGACTGTCACGCCAGTGGGTGGATATACCGGCACACTTCAGTTCTCCTGCACAAATCTTCCTGTAAATACGACGTGCAGTTTCACTCCCATGCCGCTGACCATCAGCGCTTCGAGCGGCGCGCAGACGGTTACGCTGACCATTCATACAAACACGCTGGCGCTGAATTCCTGGCGGCCTCTTGCGCCGGGCCAACAACCGGGCAGTCTGCCGGGGAATCTGCCCATGCTGGCAACGGTCTTCTGGATGCCGGGCTGGATGCTGGCAGCCATCGCGGGCGGCAAGCGCAAGCTGTCTTTGCGCGCGCAACACCTGATGCTGCTGTTATTGCTGTTGGGCGGCGTGGGGATGATGACGGCCTGTGGCGGCAGCGGCGGCGCGATGCCGCAGTTGGCTTTATCAACACCGCCGGGAACCTCCACCATACAGGTGGTGGTGACGGGCACGGGCAATCTGGCTCAGGTTCTTCCTCTCAGCCTAACCGTGCAGTAGTTTTACAGCAGCGCCAGCAGCGCGCGCACGTTGCGCTCCTCGTCGCCGGGGGCATCGACGGGCGTTTCGGCGATGAAAGCGGCGTGGGCAAATTCCGGGTCGTTCAACAGTCGGCGGAAGGGTTCGAGTCCGATGGTTCCCTGGCCGATGTGCTCATGTCGGTCGAGCTTCGATCCCCGCGCAGCCTTGGCATCGTTGCAGTGCCAGACGCGAACGGTCTCCGCTCCAAGGGTTTGCTCAATCTGCCGCATCGTCTCCTGATAGCCTGTCTCGCTGACCAGATCATAGCCCGCGACGTGGGTGTGGCAGGTGTCAAGACAGGCTCCAACGGGAGCGTGGGGGCGTAGGCGCGCAATCAACTCCGCCACCTGATCGAAAGAGCCGCCGAGTGAAAACTCCGCGCCCGCCGTGTTCTCAATCAAAATATGAAATGCCGTGCCCTGCCAGGGCAGGCCGTCGATGGCCTGGGCAATCGACTCCGCCGCCAGCGCGAGACCCTGCTCCCGCGTCATGCCGCGATAGGAGCCGGGATGGAGCACCAGATACTCGGCACCCAGGGCCAGCGCGCGTTCGATCTCGCCACGAAAAGCAAGGATGGATTTTTGGCGGACTTCCTCCGTCTGGCTACAGACATTGACCAGATAGCTGGTGTGGATGACCAGCGGGCCAACGTCGAGTCTGGCGCGGGCGGCGCGGGTCTGCTCGGCCTGCGCGGCGGAGATTTTGCTGGCGCGCCACATGCGCGGGCTGGCAGAAAAAATCTGGAGCGTGTTGGCGCCAATCTCCGGCGCGTGCTCCACGGCTTTGGCTACACCGCCGGTGGTGGAGAGGTGGATTCCAATGCGCCGCGCGCGCGGGGATGGGTGGGGCGAAGTTTTCCTTGGGCTGCTCATTTGCAATGAGGATAACGAGAAGAAGGGCAGCGCGTCGAATGCCGGGGGAACGAAGCGTCCATCTGAACCTGTATAGTCCCGCCCCTTCATGGGCTAAAGTCGCGCCCCTTCAAAACGCCGACATGCTCAGAGCTTCCCTATGTGAGCAAAATTGAGCAGAACTGAAAAGAACGGCCTGCAATACTCCAGGTAGGCATCGGTGGGATGCTCCGGGGAGTGGTATGCAATGGCCGACGCAGAGACGCAACAGACGATCGCAAAGCGTTCGGAATTGACCAGACCAAAGATATTGCTCGTGGATGATACAGCGTCCGTCCTTGATTCCCTAAAAATGGTTTTGCTGCGCAGCGGCTTTGAAGTGGTTGCGGCGGATAGTGTAAAAGCGGCGCTCCAGTGCATCAGCACGCAGCACTTTGACGTGCTGCTGAGCGACCTGCACATGCCCAATGCCGGGGATGGATTGACCCTGGTCAGCGCCATGCGCCACTCCAATTCCAATGCGGTAACGATTATCTTTAGCGGCTATCCAGAAATGAAAGAGGCCGCAGGGGCGATTTTGAACCAGGCCGACGAGATTTTGGTAAAACCCCTGGATCCGAAAACGCTGGTGGAGACCATCCGAACGCGGTTAAAGAGAGGGATAGATTCTGTGAAGATCGTAGAAAGCGTGGCCGATATTCTGGAGCGGGAGACATCGGCAACCATTGCAGCGTGGGAGTTGCGTGTCGGGGATGAAAAGAAAATCCTCTCCGTTCCGCTGAGTAGCGAAGAGCGCTGCGCCCATCTGCCCCAGTTGTTTCACGATCTGGTCACTCGCCTTCGCAGCCCGCTCCCACTGGGCACGCGCGCACTGGTGTCCCATGCCTCCGCAGCGCATGGGAAACTGCGACGCAAGCAAGGGTATACCGCCGCCATGATGGTGGAAGAGTCGCGCATGTTGCAGGTCAGCATCTTCCAGACGCTGCAAAATAATCTTCGGACTGTAAACTTCAGCCTGCTGCTGGTGGACGTCATGGCGATTGCCGACGAAGTGGATTCGCAGCTCGCCCAGGCTATGGCATGTTACATCTCTGAGTCCAAGGTCGATAACCTGCTTGTCGAGGCATAAGGGCAGTTGGTGTTGCGTGGTTTGAAAATGTTGAGTAATCCGATGGGTTGCGTCATGGATATGCCTGTGTTGCTTTGCACGGCGCACTAGGGAAGCTCTGATCAAGTTCCACGGCTGTCCCTCAGGGGCTAAAGCCCGCTCTCATTGCAGGTACTTACGGCGGGACTAAAGTCCCGCCCTTTCAAAATGCTGACTTGTTCAGAGGTTCCCCAGGGCAACCTTTTCTCCCCAGGGCAACCTTTTCCAGGGTTCGACGCATCAAACCTGGCGTGCAAGGGGGTTCGATTGATCAAGCAGAGCCACCAGCAAATATCAGAGATTCCTTAACTGTTCGTCTACGTTCCGGTCTTAGGTGTCAGAACCCCCGTGACACCCTATGAGGAATGATTTTTTGTAGGGCACTGTCAAGCTGTCACACGAACTCCAAGGAGATTCAATGAGCAATTTAGTCTGCGCGATCCAGAAGAATAGGGAATCCATCTTGAAGGAGTGGTTGCAAGGCCTGAGGGCTGTAATTCGCCGACGGGATCTGATCGACGACCGAGAGTTGGAAATTCAAACCACGGAAGTCTTCGCAGCCATTGTTGATGTTCCCAGCGAAACCACACTGGAAAACTTTACGGACGTTGCCTGGCAGCCGTTGAAATATCTGCTGGCCAATCTATCGGCATCGCGTGGCAGCCTTGGTTTCACTCCTTCAGAAACCGCAATGTTTATGCTTTCGCTGAAGCCATCGCTGTTCACGCTGGTACGACAGCAGCACGGCAACAATGCGGATGAACTCTTCATGGATATTTCCATCGTGAATGATTTTGTCGATAAGCTGGCGCTCCATACCACCGATAGCTATATTCATGGCCGCGATCAGGTGATTCTTCGGCAACAAGGGGAGATGCTGGAACTTTCGACTCCCGTCGTGACCCTGTGGGATGGTATTGTCGCGCTTCCTCTAATTGGAACCCTCGATAGCGCGCGAACCCAGGTCGTGATGGAGTCACTCCTCCAGGCCATTGTCCAGACGAACTCCCGCTTTGCGATTATTGATATTACCGGTGTTCCCATCGTTGATACGCTGGTGGCTCAGCATCTACTGAAGACCGTCACCGCTGCGCGGCTGATGGGCGCGGAGTGCATTTTGAGCGGCATTCGGCCACAGATTGCACAAACCATCGTCCACCTGGGCATCAACTTGCAAGATGTCATCACGCGGTTTCGCCTGGCGGACGCATTTCGATTGGCCCTGGAGCGCAGCGGTCGCGCGGTGGTTCGCATCGGCAAGCAGCCAACCAGCGTCAGCGTCGCAGCGCCCAGGGAGGCATAAATGGAACGCATCCCAATCCTGCAGATGGGCAATTTGCTGCTGGTGACGATTCAGGTGGACATGCACGACAAGCTCGCCCTGACGCTGCAAGACGATTTGACCAATCGCATTGCAAACGTGGGAGCCAGAGGCGTGCTGATCGATATTTCCTCTCTTGAGATTGTGGATTCGTTTATTGGCCGCACACTGGCCAACATCGTCTCGATGGCCAAGGTGCTGGATGCTGAGACTGTAGTGGTGGGAATGCAGCCAGCGGTAGCCATTACCCTGGTCGAATTGGGCATGTCGCTACCGGGCATCCGAACCGCTCTGAATGTGGAGTCGGGGATGCAGTTTCTTCAGCAAACGGTGGTGGACATCCGGGAGCGAGATGATGATTGGGCCAATTCAGAAAACTGAGTTCCTGCCCATTCAGAGCGCGGCTGATGTGATTCTGGTACGCCAGCGGGTTCGCGTTTGGTCGGAAGAAATGAATTTTAGTTTGGTGGAAAAAACAAAAATTGTGACCGCAGCCAGTGAGCTGGCGCGAAATGCGCTGGAACATGGGGGCGGTGGTCAACTGGAAATTGAACAGGTAAGCAGCGGGATGCGCCAGGGGATTCGGCTGGCTTTTTCTGACAACGGCCCCGGTATTGCCAATGTGAACCTTGCCTTGACGGATGGCTATGCCAGTGGGCGGGGCATGGGACTCGGTCTGGGTGGAAGCAAGCGGCTCATGGATGAATTCTCAATTGATACGCAGATTGGTCGCGGAACAAAGGTTACATGTATCCGATGGAAGTAGTGTCGTACCAGAATCAAATGATTCCGATCCGTACCAACGACCCCAGTCAAACGGGGCAAGCGCGTCGCCGGGCCGTTGAGATTGGGAAGGCAATGGGATTCAACAAAGCGCGGTTGGGCGAGTTGGCCATTATTGTGACGGAAGCGGCAAACAATATCGCGGCGCATGCAGGAGCAGGCGAGATCGTTCTTGCGCCGTGGGTGTTTGAGGGCAGGGCGGGCATGGATGTGTTCGCGTTGGATCGAGGGCCAGGGATTGGGGACATCGATCAGGCATTTGAAGATGGCTACTCGACGGCGGGAACTGCCGGAGAGGGTTTGGGAGCGATGGCGCGGCTTGCTGAAAGCTTACAGATTTATTCGGCGCCCAATGGCGGAACCGCACTGTTTGCCAGAGTCCTTTGCGAGGGAAACAAACCAGCAAATGAATTGAATCCGTATGGCATGGGAGCCATTAGCGTGCCGTATCCAGGGGAATTGGTTTGCGGCGATTCCTGGAGCATGAGCCATAGCGAAGCGCGGACTATCTACATTGTTGCAGACGGGCTGGGACATGGCCCACTGGCCGCAGAGGCGTCGCAGGAAGCCATTCGCATTTTTCAGAGTATTCCAGAGCAGTCGCCGGAGCGCATTCTGATGGAAATCCATAATGGCCTAACACACACGCGAGGAGCCGCTATCGCAGTCGCGGAGATTCTCCACGCAAAAAATATCGTGAATTATGTCGGAGTGGGGAATATCTCCGCCGCTATTTACACGTCGGGAAAGACCAGAAATATGGTTTCAATGGATGGCACCGTGGGACATTCGGTTGCGAAGTTTCAGCGATGGTCATACCCCTGGCATACAGGGAAAAACGGCGACAAGGGTTCCTTGCTCATGATGCACTCCGACGGCTTAACCTCCCGATTAAGGCTGGAGCAATATCCGGGCCTGGCTTCCCGGCATCCTGCCCTGATGACGGCAATTCTTTATCGGGATTTCCGCAGATGGAACGACGATGCAACGATCCTGGTTTCGCAGGGGCTACCAGCTTCTGGTGGAGAAAAACGATGAACCATCCTCAGAGATTTTCGATTTTGACGCTTCGGTTGCGCAATGAACGACATGTGGTGCAAGCTCGTCAACGCGCGCGGGATATTGCCGAATTGTTGGGCTTCGATCACCAGGAGCGTACCCGTTTGGCGACGGCGACTTCAGAACTGGCGCGAAACGCCTTTCGATACGCAACCGGAGGAACCGTAGAGTTTTTCGTTCAAGATGTCACTCCGCAGATATTGCTCATCGCAGTGACCGACACCGGGCCAGGCATTGCAAATCTGGATCAAATTCTGCGCGGGCAATATATCTCCAGGACGGGTCTTGGAAACGGCATCGTTGGCACCAGGCGGTTGATGGACTATTTTAGAATCGTTTCTTCGTCCTCTGGAACTTGCGCGGAGGCAGGAAAGTCCCTGCCGCTCTCGACGCCGAGGTTGGGGGCAGATCAAATCGAGCAATTGGCGAGCAAACTATCCGCCAGCAGCGCCACAGACCCATTCGGAGAAATCGAGCGCCAGAATCAGGAATTATTGAAGGCGCTCTCTGAACTTGGCGAACAGCAGGAGATTCTCGCCGCGCTCAATCGGGAATTGGCAGACACGAATCGTGGCGTGGTAGCTTTTTATGCGGAACTCGATCAGCGCGCAACAGATTTGCGAAGAATTTCCGATCTGAAAACCAGTTTCATTTCAAATCTTTCGCATGAGTTCCGAACGCCACTGAATTCCATCTCTTCTCTAAGCAAAATGCTGCTCAACCACGCAGATGGCGACCTGGGGCCGGAGCAGGAGAAGCAGGTCATGTATATCCAACGGTCGGCTTGTGACCTCTCCGAACTGGTCAACGATCTGCTTGATCTAGCCAAAGTGGAGGCTGGAAAAGTGGAAGTGAAGCCAAAGCAGTTTACGGTGGAGGACATGTTTGGCGCTTTGCGCGGAATGCTACGACCACTCCTGTCCGGGAACAATCTTGACTTGGTTTTTGAATCCGATCCAGCGCTCGCGCCGCTGTACACGGACGAGGGAAAGATATCGCAAATCCTTCGCAACCTGATTTCAAACGCTTTGAAATTCACCCAGAACGGGCAGGTTCGCGTAACGGCGGCTGAATTCGGCAATCAAATCGTGTTCCGGGTGTTCGACACGGGCATTGGAATTGCATCTCATAACCTGGATCGAATTTTCGATGAATTTGCCCAGATTGATGGCGAGATACAGAGTCGGGTTCAAGGAACCGGTCTAGGTCTTCCACTTTCGAGGCGGTTGGCAGAGATGCTGGGAGGAACTCTGAAGGTGGAAAGTACACCACTTGTCGGCTCTACATTCATTGCCAGCCTTCCCATGTATTTTGATAAGCCTCAGGATCACATGCAGGAACGGTCAGGGAATATGCCTGCGCCGGAAAATAGACAGGCCACTGGGAACTTACAAGCCACAGGGCCGATCATCCTGTTTGTTGAAGACAATCAGGAGACCATCTTTGTTCATGAGACTTCACTGAGGAAGAGTAACTACCGCCTCGTGTTTGTGGGCACACTGGAAGAAGCTCGCGCTGCATTGGAGCAGGAAGCCCCGGCCTTGCTTGTGCTGGATCGTTTGCTTGGGCAGCAGGATTGTTTGTTCTTTATCGAGGAAATCAAGGCGCGTGGATTCGCCGGGCCGGTGTTGGTGGTTAGTGTTCTGGATGAACCAAAGCCCGCAATGGATGCGGGGGCAACTGCATTTCTCGCCAAGCCAATTGACCACTTCACGCTCTTGAACATGATCCGCGAACTGGTCGACGGAACGTCTTCAAAAACAATTCTTTTATCGGATGATGATGAAGTCACCCGCTATCTGCTTGGAGACGATCTGGCCCGCGCTGGATTCAGAATACTCGAAGCCCGCGACGGGCGCGAAGCGGTGCGGATGGCGAAAACATACATGCCGAGCGCCATGTTTCTCGATATCGTCATGCCAGGTCTGGATGGCTTTGAAGTTCTTCGTGAGATTCGGAGTAATCCCTTGATAAAGGATTTGCCGATTATTGTTCACTCTTCAAAAGTATTGTCCGTTACCGAGATTGCATTGGTTGAAAGTCTGGGGGCCGCACTCTATCCCAAAGCGACGTTCGGTGGATATGACAGCCCAGGCAGGCTTCATCGGGTGCTGAATACAGTGGGGATCAGCCTGTGAATACGCTGGGATCCAAGGTGCTGGTTGTTGATGACAGTGATGCAGGCAGGTATACGACTGCACATGCGCTGTCGCGGGCGAAATTCGCCGTGGTCGAAGCATCAACAGGCCAGCAGGCACTGGAACTTGCAAACGAGCTTCCTGCCGCGATTGTTCTGGATGTCCGACTCCCAGATATCATGGGCTATGAAGTTTGCCGTCGTATCAAAGCCAATCCGCACACGAGCAGCGTTCCCATCCTACAGCTTTCGGCAGCCTTTTTAAGCGACGAAAGTAAAATTCATGCGCTGGGAAGCGGCGCCGATGCCTATCTGAGCCAGCCCGTTGAGCCGAGCATCCTTATCGCCACCGTTCGGTCTCTGATAAAAGTACATATTGCAGAGTCTCAATCTCGATTGGCAGGCGAGCAGTGGCAGGCCACCTTTGATTCTCTGAGCGAGGGTATTGCGATTGTTGATTCTTCAGGGATGATCCAGCGCTGCAATCGTGGAATGACCACTCTGCTCAATCTCCCATACATGGACATCGAGAATCGGTCATTATCGAGTCTGGCACGCGCATGTTTTGGAGTGGATTATGACACGGCAGGCGCAAATCCAACCCAAGAGGTGCAAGTGGATACCCGACACTTTCGCCTGGAACTTTCCCCTGTTTATCTGAAAAATGCCCAGTCGGGCAGGATTTTTATCGTGTCAGAATTGACGGAGCAAAGACGCGCTCAGGCGGCGCTTGTGATCCACGAGCGGCTGGCTGCGACCGGGCGCATGGCGAACACCATCGCGCATGAGATCAATAACCCATTGGAGGCAATTGCCAATATTCTGTACATCCTTGGCGGAGATGTCGATGAGCCAACAAGGGTGAAATATACATCCAAAGCGCAGGAAGAAGTCATGCGTGTTTCTAAAATTACCCGCCAGGTTCTCTCGTTTAACCGTGAATCCACAGACGCAATTTTTGTTCAGTTGCCAGATTTGTTGGAGGACGTGTTGGCATTGAGCAATCGGGAAATCGTAGAGAAAAAAATTCATATACAAAAAGAGTGGAACAGCACGCCTGCGGTATATGGATTTCCATCGCAGTTGCGTCAGGTATTTTCAAATCTCCTCCGAAATGCCATTGAAGCGTCGCCACCAGAAAAGAGAATCGTGCTCAGGGTTTCAGAGATTCTCCGTTGGGGAACGCCTGCGGAGCGAGCCGCGCGCGTTACATTCCTGGATCAAGGAGAGGGCATTCCCCCACAGAATTTCAAACGAATTTTCGAGGCTTTTTTTACGACGAAAGGGCTGAATGGGTCAGGCGTGGGCCTATGGCTGAGTTCCTCAATCGTTCAGGAACATCGTGGACGCATTCAGATTCGGAGCAGCACGCGAGCATCCCATTCGGGCACCTGCTTTTCCGTGGTTCTTCCCTGCCAGGAACATGCCCCTACCCACACGAGCGCATCCTTAAGCTACAGTTCGCGGTAGGAGCGGCCCAGATGGACTGCTCACTGCGCAAAATCTGCGCGATCCGAATTGACGTAAGTCTGCCCATTCGCTCTGCTCAATACGGGTGCCGGCAGGCATCGTCTGCGAACGGTAGCATCCTTCGGGGCACGCTACAATACAGATGACGACGGCGCTCATCTTAGGCTGAATCCTAATGAGGCTGCGGTGGGTAGGCGAGAGCATTTTCGGTCATGGTGTTGACAGTCGCACAAAGCATCCTGCTCTCCCACCCTAGCCGCAAAGAACGCGGCTAGGATGGGGCACCCGAAGTTTTATAAATACTTGAACTGAAAACGCCCGGGTGGCGCATTCGTCGAAGCGAACGGAAACCGTACCGGATGCCACAATCCGTGGAATCCGGGGAAAACAGAAAAACACATGATTTTATCGATGCGAAAGTGGCGGAATTGGCAGACGCACCAGACTTAGGATCTGGCGGGGCAACCCGTGGGGGTTCAAGTCCCCCCTTTCGCACCAGCCCCTTTTTGTAATTCATGCTTGCCTGGAGAAAATTTCTCGTGGGAGTGGAAGACATGGTCTCAGGAAATGGTCGCGTGGCGTTGGTCACGGGAGCTTCGCAGGGAATTGGCCGCGCATGCGCCCTGGCGCTGGCCCAGGCCGGAACACAGGTCGCGCTGGCCGCGCGCAATCAGGAGAAATTGGCCGAAGTGGCTGCCGAGATCGCCGCTGCTGGAGGCGAGGCTTCCATCTTTGCGCTCGATATCGCCAGCGAGGAGTCCATCCAATCCTGCGCCAAGGCTGTGCTGGCTCATTACGGCAAGGTGGAGATTCTGGTGAACAATGCCGGCATCACCCGCGATGGGCTGATGCTGCGCATGAAGCGGGCCGACTGGGATGCTGTACTCTCAACGAATCTGACCGGAACCTTCCTGCTGACGCAGGCCGTGCTATCGAGCATGTTGAAGGCACGCTGGGGACGCATCGTCAACATTACCAGCGTGGTGGGCGAAACCGGACAGGCCGGACAGGCCAACTACGCAGCCAGCAAGGCCGGGTTGATCGGGCTGACCAAGTCGCTGGCGCGGGAGTTGGCTTCGCGCAACATTACTGCCAATGCCGTCGCGCCGGGATATATTGAAACTCCCATGACCGAAGTGTTGAACGAGCAGCAACGCGCCGCCATGATGACGCAGATTCCTCTGGCCCGCGCTGGCACACCGGAGGACATCGCCCAAGCCGTTGCGTTTCTTGCCTCGGATGCGGCCAGCTACATCACCGGCCATGTACTCGACGTGAATGGTGGCATGTACATGGGATAGGTTGCTGTGTCCAGTCGGACAGGCGGCGGAAAAAATCTCTTGTCACAACCGGGATCCATGGTGTTAACTAAACCCATAATGACTTTTCAGTATCAGGAATACCCGGTGTCCTACTTTTTTGTCCTGGAGCAGCCCAAATGAGCAACCTCAGAATCGGAGCCACCATTCGCGGCTTTCGCCTGCAAAAGGGATTGTCGCAGGGAGACATCGAAAAGCGGACGGGACTGTTGCGCTGCTATCTCTCGCGTGTCGAAAACGGCCACACCGTTCCTTCACTGGAGACACTGCACAAGATTGCTGGCGCACTGGAGATGCCTCTGGCCGGTTTCTTTGTGGAGGATTCGTTGCAGCACGACATGCAATCCCAAAGCCTGAGCGAAGAGGAGCTGCGGTTTCTTATCCAGATTCGCCGCTACGCATCCAACCTCAGCGATAGCGACCGAAAATTATTGCTGGCCATGATTCGCAAGTTTGCCGCGACCGCTTAGAGGGACAAACGAAATCCAAGCAGAAAGCTCCATGAGCACAACGACGACAACGGATGCTTCGATTGCCGCAGCGGAGGCCACCTGGACGCCCCGGCACAATCCTTGGGCCGTTGCCCTGACGGTGACGCTGGCCACGTTTATGGAGGTGCTGGATACCTCGATTGCCAACGTGGCGCTGCCGCACATTGCCGGAGGACTGGGGGCTTCCCAAGACGAAGCAACCTGGGTGCTGACCTCCTACTTGGTTTCCAATGCCATCGTTCTTCCTGCCAGCGCGTACCTGACAACATTTGTTGGCCGCAAGCGTTTTTACATGATCTGCGTCGTGCTGTTTGGCCTGAGTTCCATGCTCTGCGGGCTGGCTCCGAGCCTGCCATTGTTGATTTTTTTTCGCGTCCTGCAAGGCGCGGGCGGAGGGGGCCTGCAACCGAGCGAACAGGCCATTCTGGCCGATACGTTTCCACCAAAGAAACGCGGACAGGCCTTTGCCCTTTATGGCATGGCGGTGGTGGCCGCGCCAGCCATCGGCCCCACGCTCGGCGGCTGGATCACGGACAACTACAATTGGCGCTGGATTTTCTTCATCAACGTTCCGGTCGCGCTACTGTCGTTGTTTCTGACCTCGCGGCTGGTGGAAGACCCTCCGCACATTAAGCGCCAAGTCAAGGAAAACCACAAGAAGGGATGGAATCTGGATTTGATGGGCTTCGGCCTGCTGGCGGTGGGCTTTGGCTCGCTGGAATTTGTGATGGACAAGGGACAGGAAGATGACTGGCTTGGCTCACACCTGATCGCAACGTTTATGCTTTTGTGCGTGGTCAGTCTGGTGGCGCTTATCTTTTATGAACTGTGGCAGATTCGACAGGGGAAGAAGCCAATCCTCGATCTGACATTGTTCAAAAATCGAACCTTTGCGACCTCCTTCGGGTTTATGTTCGTTCTGGGATTTGCGCTCTTTGGCACCACGGTGCTGATTCCGCAATATGTGCAGGTGTTGATGGGGTACACCGCCGAACGAGCAGGGCTGGTGATTTCTCCGGGTGGTTTTGCCATTATGGCGTTGATGCCGCTGGTGGGATTTCTCGTGAGCCGCGTTGATCCGCGCTATTTGATTGCCTACGGTTTTGCGGTCAGCGCCATAGCGATGGCTCTGATGCACACGCTCGATTTGCAGGTGAGCTTTGGCTACATCGCCATGCTGCGGGTCTTTCAAGCGTCGGGACTGGCGTTCCTGTTTGTGCCCATCAACACCATTTCTTACACCGACATTCCACGGGAAAAGAATAACGATGTTTCCGGCCTGAACAATCTGTCGCGCAACATTGGCGGCAGCGTGGGCACATCCTTTTTAACGACGGAGCTGGCGCGGCGCGCGCAATTCCATCAGAATCGGCTGGCCGCACACATGACCGCGCAAAATCCGAACTTTGCCGCGCATGTGAATGCGCTGAAGGGGTATTTTCAGAGACGCGGCGGATTGACGGCCTCGCCTTCGCAGGCGCAGCATCTGGCCATTGCCAACATTTATAGACAGATGTTGCAACAGGCATCCCTGCTGTCCTATCTCGACGTGATCTTCGTTTTGTCCGCAGGCTGCGCCTTGATGATTCCCTTGGTTTTTTTGATGAAAGGAAGCACGCACGGCAGCGATGTTGCCCTGCATTGAGGAAAGTCTGCTTAGGGCCGGGACGTATTTTCTCGCTTTCTTCGTCGCCAGCGTATGCCCGATATGCGCCACTCCCCGTCCCTTCAACAATCTGAAAGGTTCAGAAATTCTTCAGGATGCGAGGAAGATCGGCGCGATTATGGTGTGCGTGGATTGCAGTCAGAATATCCAGCGCCAAAGCCAGGACAGCGCGGCCCTCTTCCGCAGAGACGCGGGGCTGTGCGCGCCGACGAACGCAATCGGCAAAGGATTCCAACTCCAAACGCAGCGGTTCCCCAGGCGGGACTGCGAGCTTGCGCAGGCCTAGTTGCGAAGTGGGATGCTGTACATCTGTGGGTTGAAACCGAATCGTCGAGGACGATTCCACCGCAGGGGTTGAGGCATCTGTGCGCTCGGAGACATCAATGGTAAGAACTTCCTGGCGGGCGTAGTCGATGGAAATGTACTGGTGGGGCTGAAAGAAGCGCAGCTTGCGTACCTGCTCCGTGCTGACGCGGCTGGCGGTGAAGTTGGCAACGCATCCGGATTCAAACTCCACGCGCACATTGGCAATATCAACCTTGGAAGTGAGGATGGGCAGGCCCACGGCGCGAACCTCCCGCACGGGCGAGGCGGCAAAATGGCAGACGATGTCGAGGTCGTGGATCATGAGATCCAAGACGACATCGATGTCGAGAGAACGAGGCGTAAAGATACTGAGCCGATGGGCCTCAAAAAAAAGAGGCTGGTTGAGTAATGGACGCACGGCCTGAACGGCAGGATTGAATCGCTCCAAATGGCCGACCTGGAGAATACAGCCCTTCTGCCGCGCCAGATGAAGCAGATTATCGGCTTCATCCAGAGTGGAAGCGAATGGTTTTTCCACCAGCACATCCATCCCGGCAGCGAGGAGCGTTGCGGCAACAGGAGCATGCAAGGAAGTGGGGACGGCGATGGAGGCGGCATCCAGCGACGGTTGGGCGAGCACCAACTGCGCAACGGAATCGTAGGCGGGAATTTGGTACTCCGCAGCGAGGAGAGCCGAGCGGGCAGCATCGGGTTCCACCAGGGCCACAAGTTGCACCGCAGCCCCTGCGGACTCCATCTGCCGCCAAACGCGAAGATGGTTTCGGCCAAAGGTTCCAGCGCCGACGACAACAACGCGCAACGAGCGATTCGATGCCAAGACGGGAGAACTACTTTCCTGCCACCGTACGCAGGCAGCGGGAGTAAAGATCCAGCAACTGCGTTACCTGATCTTCGGGCTTGGACGAAGGCGTGGCAACAAAGCCTGTCGAGGGCGCGGTAGGACGCGCCACGCCGGTTGTGACGGCGACAAATTTTAGTAAATCCAAGGCAATGTCTTCATTGCGACGGGATCCATTTCCTGTAGATACAACCTGATCCATTCCGGTGGTTCCTCCAATGGCGATGCTACCAAATTGTAGAGGCGCGGGAGGAAAAAATGAGCGTTATGCCGCAAATAGAGGCTCCCAGCTTCTGGGCCTCGCACAAGTCCTCAAGTCCTTAGGTGTGGTGGCTCAATAGGTTATTCCCTTCGAGGCCGGAGCGGCTGATGGGAGGAGACTGGCCCAGACTAGCATGGGGACGATGCCAGTTGTAGAGATGCAGCCAGGACTTTAGTCCCGCCGCAGATTGCTGACGAACCCCATCTTTTTTGGTGGGGTTTGTTTTTGCTCGTTCGTTTTCAGCATGGCTGATGGTGAGCCGGTGCAAGTTGCTGGTAGCGGCGCAGATGATCGATATATGCCGAAACGA
>JAJZIJ010000014.1 GCA_021810625.1 Acidobacteriota bacterium | reverse complement strand
GCTTCCAAACTCAACTCTTCTGATCGAACCATGCGGATGTTCACTACCCAGCATGACCGACCCTTCAGGCTCATCTTGTATTGGAATCAATGACCGCCTTCAGGCTCATCTTGTATTGGACAAGAGTTGTGTTTGCCTATCGTATTACATCCGGCGTAGGCTATAGGTGTTACGGGCGGTATCCCGCGCTGGCTGTTTTCAGCTAGCAATCAAGGGAACGGCACTGGAGATAGCCATGAACCTCACCCCATCGCAAGGCGCGCAATCCGGCGCATCCTCGCCCCCCACAGCATCCACAACGTCGTTCAAAGTCACACTGCCCTCGTTGCAGGAGAAAAAACGCGCGCGCACGCCCATCGTCGCGCTTACGGCCTACGACTACGCCTCGGCTCGCATTGTGGACGAATCCGACATCGACCTGGTGCTGGTCGGCGACTCTCTGGCGATGGTGATGCTGGGCTATGACAGCACGCTGCCCGTCACCGTGGACGAGATGCTGCTCTTCACCCGTGCCGCGCGGCGCGGCGTGCGACGCGCGCTGCTGGTGGCCGATATGCCCTATGGTTCCTACCATGCCAGCGTGGGCGATGGCGTAACCAACGCGCTGCGCTTTCTGAAGGAGGCAGGCGCGGAAGCCGTCAAGATCGAAGGCGGACGCAATCGTGTGGAGCTGGTGCACGCGCTGGTCGATGCCGAAGTCCCCGTCGTCGGGCATATTGGATTGACGCCGCAATCCGTGCATCGCATGGGCGGCTATCGCGTGCAGGGCAAGTCCGTTTCCGCTGCGGAGCATCTGCTTGAAGATGCGCAGGCGCTCGAAGCTGCGGGTGCATCCATGCTGGTGCTGGAAGGAATTCCGCGTGAAGTAGCCGCGCACATTACGGCGGAGTTATCCATCCCCACCATCGGCATTGGCGCTGGCCCGGAGTGCGATGGACAGATTCTCGTTCTGCACGATCTGCTGAACCTGACCTTTGCGCCTGCGGCAAAATTCGTCCGGCGCTACGGCGATGTGGCCGCGCAGATGCACGCAGCCATCGGGCAGTATCGTCAGGATGTCGCCACGCGAACATTTCCCAACGATGCCGAGAGCTACCATCTGCCGCAGGGGGAGCGTGACCGCATGGAGCAGAACGCGCGCGATCTCGCGCCGAAGCACAAAAAGGCGTAAGCGAGCCATGCCCATGCACATTGCCCGCACCATCTCCGAGATGCGCGTCGCGCTGCGCTCCCGGCGCGTTTTAAACCACACCGTTGGCCTTGTGCCGACGATGGGCGCGTTGCATGACGGACATCGCTCGCTGCTGCAAGCCGCGCGCGCGCGCTGCGACATTGTGGCTGCGTCCATTTTTGTGAACCCACTTCAATTTGGCCCGAATGAGGATTTTGCCCGCTATCCGCGCACCTTTGAGGCCGACTGCCGCATGTTGGAGGCCGAGCGCGTCGATGTGCTCTTCGCTCCCAGCGCCGAAGAAATATACCCCGCCGGAGCCAGCACCGTCATTTGCGTCGAGGGTGTCCGCGACCGGCTCGACGGCGCTTCGCGCCCCGGCCACTTTGATGGCGTGGCGACTATTGTCGCGAAGCTATTCCATATCGTGCAGCCGGAGATTGCTTTCTTCGGCCAGAAGGATGCCGCGCAAGTGGCCGTGCTGCGCCGCATGGTGCGCGATCTAAACCTTCCGGTGGAGTTGGCTGTCTGTCCCACGGTTCGCGAGGCCGATGGCCTGGCCATGAGTTCACGCAATCGTTATCTGTCGCCGGACGAACGGCGACAGGCGTTGGTCTTGTCGCGTGCCTTGCAGACAGCCGAAACGCTGGCGCGGCGCGGAGAAAGTAACGCAGCGCGCCTGCTCGACGCGATGCGGAAAATCGTTGCCGCAGAACCTGCCGTGAAGATCGACTACATGGAAATTGTGGATGCCCACACACTGCTGCCCGTTGAAGATACGCAAGCAGGCGCATTGGTCGCCGTGGCGGCGCATGTGGGCGCAACGCGGCTAATCGACAATGTTCTGCTACCGCCTGTTGTCTGAAATGAATGTGGGCTGATTCGCTATTGCAGATTATTGCCAGGTTGGTATTTTGAAGGGGCGCGGCTTTAGCCGCGCCGTACATGTAGCAAAATCAACACGGGCTTCAGCCCCTGAGGGCAGACGCTTTATGCGGAGGACTTATTCAGCGTCCCTTCAGAGGCTAAAGCCGAGAGGGGTTTTCAGGCACCGGACGGGCTGAAGCCCGTCCCCTTCACGGCAACTGCAAATTACAGCCTACCTACTTGGCCGCCGCATTCCCTTTGAGCGCCGCCAGAACTTCTTCCGCGTGGCCCTCCGGCTTAACCTTGGGAAAGATACGCAGCAATCGCTGATCGGGGCCAATCAAAAATGTGGTGCGCTCAATGCCCATCACTTTTTTTCCGTACATGTTTTTCTCGCGCAGCACGTCGAATTGCTTGCAGACCGCCTCGTCCACATCGGCCAGCAGAGTGTAAGGCAGATCGTATTTTTCCTGAAATTTCTTCTGCGCTTTGGGCGTGTCGCGGGAGATGCCCAGCACGACGGCCCCAGACTTTTGCAGCTTTGCGAACGTATCGCGAAAGCCGCAGGCCTCAATGGTGCAGCCCGGCGTGTCGGCTTTGGGATAGAAAAACAAAACGACTGGCTTGCCGGAAAAATCCGTCAATTGGATGGTCTTTCCATTTTGATCCTGCAAGCTGAAGTTGGCAACCTTATCGTGAACTTCCATCGTGGTTCTCCTTGCGGCAAGCGGCGCGTCATTCGTAATGGCGTAATTACAGGCAAGACGATGCAGGATTGTTCCCCGCGCCAGTCTTACAACGGAAGCTGCTTGAGCCAATTGCGAAACTCCGGCCCCAGGTCGCCGCGCTCCAATGCAAATTGCACGGTCGCCTGTAGAAATCCCAGCTTGTCTCCGGCATCGTAGCGCTTGCCTTCAAAGCGATAGCCGTAGACTTTTTCATATTGCAGCAGGTTGCGAATGGCATCCGTCAACTGCAATTCATTGCCTGCGCCAAGCGGAGTCTTTTCCAGCACGTCAAAGATGCGCGGCGTCAAAATATAGCGACCAATGATGGCATTTTTTGAGGGAGCGCTGGCTGGCTTCGGCTTCTCCACCAGATTCTTCACTTCCATTACACGGGGATTCTTTGCTGTTGGTTGGCAATCCAGCACGCCGTAGGCGGAGATGGCTGGCCCCTCCACCACCTGCGTGGCCAGAATGGACGACTGCACATCATCGAAAACTTCGATCATCTGTTGCAGGCAGGGCCTGGTCGCGTCGATCACGTCATCGGGCAGGATGACGGCAAACGGCTCATCGCCCACCAGATCACGCGCCATCAGCACGGCGTGGCCCAAGCCCATCGCCTCCTTTTGCCGAATGTAGGCGATGCTCCCCAGATTGGAAATCTGACGCGCCAGAGCCAGCAGGTCATGCTTGCCACGCGATTCAAGCTGGTGCTCCAGTTCAAAGCTGATATCGAAGTGATCTTCAATGACGGTTTTGCCGCGCCCCGTAACAATGATGATCTGCTCGCACCCGGCAGCGACAGCTTCTTCCACGCCATATTGAATAATGGGCTTATCGACGACCGGCAGCATTTCCTTGGGAATGGCCTTGGTCGCCGGCAAAAAGCGCGTGCCCAGACCTGCGGCAGGAAAAACAGCTTTGCGGATTTTTATCTTTGACATGGTTTCAGACACCCAAGTTCCTATTCTAAGACGGCATCTCTGCGCGCAAGGTTTTCTCGTGTTGAATGGATTGCAAATCTCCAACCAAGCGGTTGAGTTCCGCGATAAATTCCGTGGGCTGGATGGCCTTGACGGGAAAACGCAGAATGCCTTGCGGCGTGAACTGCGCTCCGCGTTTGGCGTTGTGAGCCACCAACTGCATCAACTTTTCTGGATCGATCCCAGCATTTTCCGTAAAGCGCAGGCTGACAAACTCCCGTTTGCGATCGATCTGCGCGATCCCGGACTGCTCACACAGAACACGAATGCGGCCTGCGGCCAACAGATGCCCGACCGGCTCTGGAACAGGGCCGTAGCGATCTTCGAGTTCCACGCGAATGTCCTCCAACACGGTTTCATTCTCCGCTCCGGCAATGCGTTTGTACATGCGCAGGCGCTGATTTTCCTCCGCGATATAGCTGCTGTCGATGCGCAGAGAGATGCCAAGATTCATCTGCACGGAGAGCTTGCTGGCCTGATCTTCTCCCTTCAGCGCGCGCACGGCCTCCTCCAACATGGAGGTGTAGAGTTCAAAGCCAACAGCCTCGATGTGGCCGCTCTGCTCGCCGCCCAGCATGTTGCCAGCGCCGCGTAGTTCCAGATCGAGCGCGGCGATTTTGAAGCCTGCGCCAAGATCGGAAAATTCTTTCAGCGCAGCCAGTCGTCGCCGCGCAATCTCCGTTAATTCCTGATCGGGAGGGATCAGCAGATAGGCGTAGGCGCGGCGATTGGAGCGGCCCACGCGCCCGCGCAGTTGATAGAGTTCGGAGAGTCCGTGCCGATCAGCGCGATTGATGACGATGGTGTTGGCCAGCGGAATGTCCAGGCCGTTTTCAATGATGGTGGTGGCGACCAGCACGTCGTATTCGTGATGCATGAAGGCCAGCATCACGCGCTCCAACTCCGCTTCCCCCATTTGGCCGTGGGCGACGACGATACGCGCCTGTGGAATCAATTCCTGAATGCGCGAGGCAATATCGTAGATGGATTCGACGCGATTATGCACAACATAAGTCTGGCCGCCGCGTTCCATCTCCACCTCAATCGCGGAGCGAATCAGCTTCTCGTCGAACTTGGCCACCACGGTCTGGATGGCCATGCGATCCTTGGGCGGCGTTTCAATCACACTCATATCGCGCAGTCCCACCAGCGACATGTGCAGCGTGCGCGGAATGGGCGTAGCCGACATGGACAGCACATCAATCTCGCGCCGCATCTGCTTCAGCCGCTCCTTGTGGCGCACGCCAAAGCGCTGCTCTTCGTCGATGACCAACAGGCCGAGGTCTTGAAAATTTACGTCCTTCGACAGAATGCGATGCGTACCGATCAGAATGTCCACCTTGCCCTGCTCGACCCGTTCGAGAACCTGTTTCTGCTCCTTGGGCGCGCGGAAGCGCGAGATCATCTCCACCGTGACGGGGAAGGCGGCAAAGCGACGCTTGAAGGTTTCAAAATGCTGGAAGCAGAGCACCGTGGTCGGCGTCAGCACGGCGACTTGTTTGCCATCCTGCACGGCTTTGAAGGCAGCGCGCATGGCGACTTCTGTTTTGCCGTAGCCCACGTCGCCGCAGAGCAGTCGATCCATTGGCATGGTCGATTCCATGTCGTGCTTGATGTCGGCGATGGCGCTGATCTGATCTTCGGTTTCGTTGAAGTCAAAGGCATCTTCAAACTCATGCTGAAACTGGTTGTCTACCGTAAAGGCATGGCCCTGCGCCGCTTTGCGCGCGGCATACAGTTTCAGGAGTTCATCGGCCATGTCCTCCATCGCTTTTTTGATGCGGGCCTTGGTGCGCGTCCATTGCTGCGATCCCAGCTTGTTCAAAATGGGCGCGGGGCCGCTCTCCGTGGAGCGATATTTCTGGATCAAATCCAGCCGCGTCAGCGGAACATACAAGCGCGCCTGATCGGCAAACTCCAGAATCATGAACTCGACGTTCAGGCCATCCTGCGAAATTTCTTTTAGGCCCAGATACCGCGCAATACCGTGCTCGACATGGACGACATAATCGTCGACGGTGAGATCGCGAAAGTCGGAGATAAAGGCCGAGGTCTTCGATTTCCGCTGCGTGGGTCGGGGGCGCGCCGCGATAACGTCGGCTTCATCGGTCAGGTCGTTGGCTCCAAAGATCACCAACCGCGCATCGGGCAACACCACGCCACTGGCAATGGCCGCGCGCACAATCACCGGAGCGCGCCGATTGCTGCCCAGATAGCTGGATTCGTCATACTGCGTCTCGCTGCCCAGATGCGGATTGCGACTGCCAATGCGATACGCGATGCCATACTCGCGCAGAATTCCGGCCAGCCGCTCCACTTCGCCTTGATTGGGAACGGCGAGCAGCGCGCGCGTCTCCTGCTCGGCCAGGGAGCGCAATTGCTCAATTAGCGCGGGGATCGACCCATGCAGGCGCAGCGTGGGCCGCGTGGAAAAATCTGCCTCGCTCAGCGAGGTTGTGTCGGTGTCGAGAATGTCCACGATGCCAAGCTGATCCAAATCCAATCCCGGAGCGGCGGCAATGCGCGTCTGCCACTCCCACGGCGAAAGGTACAAATCCTCCGGCGTAAAGAGCGTGTCAATACCGCTGCGTTCATGGCGCTGCTGCACTTTGTTCCACCAGCGTTCCAATTGGTTCTGCACCATCGCCGGCTCTTCCACAAAAACGCGCGCTTTGGGCAGCAGGTCAAAGATGGTGTTGCGCGCGCCAGAGGCCGCTGCCGCAAAAAACTCCCATCCAGGAAAAACATGCGCGCCCTCTGCTGTAACGGCTTCCAGCACGGCGGGAGTTTCGCCCTCCAACCGCTGCCCGCTCAGGCGCACATGCACGCGGGTCAACAGCGCCTCGGTTAACGGAGTCTCAGTGAGCGGTAAAAAAATTGCTTCGTCGGCAGGCGAGGCCGAGCGCTGCGTCTCCGCATCAAACTTGCGCATGGATTCAATTTCATCGCCGAAAAACTCAATACGCAGCGGGCGGTCGGACTCCGGCGGATAGACATCGAGAATGCCGCCGCGCAGGGCGAACTGACCGACCATCTCCACCATTTCGACGCGCTGATAGCCGACCGTTGCCAGATGCGCGACCAGCGTGCCCGGATCGACCTCTTCGCCGCGACGCACCGTGCAGGTCAGGTTGGCGTAGTGCTCGGCGGAAAAGATGCGATAGCAGGCCGATTCAATGGGCAGGACAATGACGCGGGCCATGCCGCTGGTGATCTTCCACAACGCAACGGCGCGTTGCTCCTGAATCTCAGGATGCGGCGAGAGATTTTCAAAGGCCAGCACATCATGCGCGGGCAGGCGGATGATCGAGTCGCGATCCAGCGCTCCGGTCAGGTCGCAGGCCTCCTGCACAAGAAGCTGCAAAGATTCCGCAGCGCGATTGTCAGCGACCACCACAAAGACCGGAGCCTTGGCAGCGCGAGCCAGCAGCGGCAGATAGAGGGCGCGCGCTGTTGCCGTCAAACCGGAAACGCGACGACGCCCCACCCCGGCGGCCAGTGGCTGCCGGATGCGAGTGAATGCGGTCGAGTGTTCAAGATCGGCGAACAGGTCGCGGACGAAAGGCAAAATCATGCGTTTAGTCGTGCGTGGCGGTTAGCTGATTTCCAGAATATTTTCATCCTGGGCTGCGTGTTGCTCGGCGCGTTCGACCAGCGCTCTCGCGATGGCGTAAAACGCCTTTGCGCGCTCGGAAAGCTCTCCGGCCAGCGCCACAGGCAGACCACGATCGCCACCAAAGCGAATCTCCGGGTCGAGTTCGATGGAGCCAAGAAAAGGCAAATTGAATTGTTTTGCCGTCCGCTCGGCCCCGCCCGTCGAAAAGATGTCGATGGATTGCTGGCAGTGCGGGCAGGTAAAGTGGCTCATGTTTTCCACCATGCCCAGCACGTCCACTTTCACCTGATGAAACATTTCCAGCGCCTTGCGCGCATCCTGCAACGAAACATCGGAGGGCGTCGAGATGACCACCGCGCCAGTCAGTGGAACCGTTTGCACCAGGGAGATGACCACATCTCCGGTGCCTGGCGGCAGATCAACGATCAAAAAATCGAGTTCGCCCCAGTCCACCTGCTGCAAAAACTGGCGGATAATCTGGTGCAGCATTGGCCCGCGCATCACCATCGGCTTGTCGCCGGGCGAGATCGACCCAACAGAGATCAGCTTCACGCCGTGCGCCTCCAGCGGCTCAATCTGATTGTTCTCCTGCACGCGCGGCTGGCGGGTTGCGCCCATCATCAAGGGAATGTTGGGGCCGTAGATATCAGCATCCATCAATCCCACGCGATGGCCCAGCCGCGCCAGAGCGACGGCCAGATTCACCGCCAGCGTGGTTTTGCCCACGCCGCCCTTGCCCGATCCCACGGCAACAATATGCCGAATCCCCGGCAGCGGTTGCGGCCCCTGCGCCTGCGCGTTGTGCGGATGACTTCCCGTCATGTGTCCCATCCCTGCGTTCTCCTTCATCTGGAATCTGAAACGTTAAAAATTTATTTCTGCGCGCCTATTGTTCAGCGCGTGTTTTTTCGATCACGTTCTGGCGCTTTCGATCCTGCTCTTGCCTGCGCTGCTCGCGACGATGTCCGGCATCCTCAAAGCGGCGCTGCTCTTCGCTGGTTTCGATCCGCATGGGAGGCACCGGGACGCTGCGGCCTTGCTCGTCAATGGCGACAAAGGTCAGGTAGGCGCTCGCAACGTGCCGGGTCACGCCGACCATTGCATTTTCCACCCAGACCTTGACGCCGACCTCCATCGACCGATTAAAGACGCGGTTGACCGATGCTTTCAGAATCAACAGGTCGCCAATATGAACGGGCGCGATAAAGTCGATGTGCTCCATCGAGGCCGTCACCACCGGACGGCGGGAGTGTCGGTAGGCAGCCATCGCTCCGACCAGATCGATGAAGTGCATCAGGCGTCCGCCCAGCAGATTGCCCATTGTGTTGGTGTCGTTGGGGAGAATCAGCTCCGTCATCTCCGACTGGGATGCGGAGACAGTGCGCGCTTCGTTGGAGTGGGGGGCAGCATCCATCGTTTTAAGCCTGACTGGAGCAGAATTTTTCAGCGATTCCCTTCTTATTCTACGCTGCATGAAGGCAAGAAACCGAGCAGGGGAACGATACTGCGCCGCCGCGCCGCTTGCGTTGCTCCGCCAGTCATCGGGTATGGTGGAGAAGAGAGTCTCGCATTGTAGTTGCCACGCCAAAATTCACCGCAGGAGCCATCCATTGATCGACAAAGTCGCCACCCTCACGCAGATTCTGGAGCAGAACCCCGACGACGCCTTTGCGCGTTACGGTCTGGCGATGGAGTATGCCAACCAAGGCGACATCGCCTCCGCGCTCGCGCAATTCGATCTTTTGTTGACGCGGCACACCGATTACACCGCCGGATATTTTATGGCGGCGCAGACGCTCACGCGGGCCGGACGCTCGGCTGAGGCCAAAGCGCGCCTCCTCCAGGGGATTGCCAGCGCGCAACGCACCAACAACACGCACGCGCTTGCCGAGATGCAGGCCGCTCTGGACGACTTGGAGACGTAAAGCGGAAACCTTAGGACTTGGTACCCTTACGCGGGCGGGAAGGCGCGGGTCGGCGCATCCGGCTGGTGGATTCGCGCACCACCAACTCCGGACGTAGAACCACTTCCCTGGGATAGGGAGCCTGCGGATCGCGGATGCGCCGCAGCAAAAGCTCCGAGGCCGTCTCGCCCATTTCGCGGAGCGGCTGCCGGATCGTCGTTAAACTCGGCGTGTGGTAGGCCGCGCCAAGAATATCGTCGAATCCAACGACGGAAACATCTTCCGGACAGCGCAGCCCCGCATCCTGCAGGGCGCGGATGGTGCCGATGGCCGTCGTATCGTTGAAACAAAAAACAGCGGTAAAGTCGCGCGTTCGAGAGAGCAGCTCCCGAATCACGGAGTAACCCATGCCGGGGGCCATTGCCGAGGACTCATAGTTCACGCAGAGTTCCGGCAGTACGGGCAACCCCAAGCCGCGCGCAGCTTCGACCACTCCATCCCAGCGGACGCTGGTGTCCAGGCTAAATCTCGGCCCACGCATGAACACGATCCGGCGATGGCCCAGTTCGTACAAATGCCGAATACCCAGCAAGGTTGCCTGTTTGTGATCCAGAATGATGTTGGTCACGCTTGCGCGGGCATGATGGCCAGGAACAGCGACTATCGGCAAGGGAAGATCGTGGATCAAGGGGGTGTTAATGAGCATCAGCCCATCAATGCCTCGCTGCATCAGCAGGCGCGGATATTCCTCCATCAAGTCCTTACGCCACAGATGGCTGGCAACCAGGAAAAAATAACCAGCCTTCATCAGCGGCTGTTCCACGCCTTTCATAATCATTGGGAAATATCCCTCGCTCGGCTCCGCGATGACGATGCCAATGGAGGAACTTTGCTGCGTACGCAGGGAGCGCGCAAAGAAATTTGGCCGATAGTGCAGTTCTTCTGCGCCTTCCAGGACGCGCTTCCGAGTACGCTCCGGGATCGCCTTGGCTGCGGGAACATCGTTCAGCACCATCGAGATGGTGGCTGGCGACAGGCCGATATGCTTGGCCAGCATCTTCAGGCTGACAGGCTTGTCTTTCTCCGGGATTTCTGATTTCTTGGCCATAAGCGTCGTCTCCATGCAAAAACTGAGCCATCCACGAATCGTCCACGCAACTCCCATATAGTATCCGCTGCGGAGACTGCGCGCTTGCTGCTTTCTTCCTGGAGTCTATATGAACCCTACACGAATACTCTCATCTTTTCGCCTCTATGGAAAAGACTACACATTCCAGCCTCGGTGATGTCATGCTGCTTGTGGATTTGCGGCTGGTGCAGCGATTCCTTAAACACGCTGATTATGGATCAACCTGCTTGAAGCACTACACTTGAGCCATATGCTAGGTGTTTAGTCCCGGCAATTGATGGTGCATGCGTTCCCAAAGGCCGTCCACCACGCCGGGCCAGCCGTTCCCCGGCCAACAGTTTTTCCATCGAACAGGAAGTCATCGTCGTAGCGTTTCGCAAGCGTATACGCTGAGAGCATTTGCTTTCTAAGACAATAAAACATATCGTAGTACGATTCATATTGCATCGCATTACGATACAATATCGTTATGGCAGTATTGTCCACGAAAAAAATGCGTTCCACAAAAAAGACTTCGCCTGTAAATGAGGACACGCTGCGCGATCTGGCCTGGTTTCGCTACAACCTGCGGAAATTTCTGCGCTTTAGCGAAAAAGCCGCCCGGCAATATGGAGTAACTCCGCAGCAGCACCAGTTGATGCTGGGCATCGCCGGATACACCGGGCGCGGCTGGGCCACGCTTTCCGAGTTGACGGAGTTCCTGCAGGAGCGGCACAACTCCGTGGTTGGCCTGGTGGAGCGCGCCGCGCAACGCGGCCTGGTTCGCAAGACGCAGGACATCGAGGATCGCCGCTTTGTCACCGTTTTCCTGACCCGAAGCGGGGAGAAGATTCTCTCGGAGCTGACCCTGCTCCATCAGGAAGAAGTTCAGCGCGCGCAAGCATGGCTGCCGCATTCCGCGAAGACGCAGTTGCGTCCGCGAAAAAAATCAGGAGTCGTATGAAGGAAAGGCCAACACGCGTGATCCAAAAATTTGGATGGCTTCAGCAGCATCCTCTCTTGCGCAAGTATTTGTCTTTGGTGCAGGAGGATTTGTCCGCAACCTACTCGCGCGACCTGCACAAGTGGCTGCTGATCGCGCCGATTATCGGCATCACGACCGGGCTTGCCACCACCGCCATCGCGTACACGATTCTCGGAAAAATGTGGCCTGCGGTGCTGGGTTACTACTTGCGTCACCACTGGGCCATCGTTCCGGGTCTGTTGTTGGGATTCACCGCTGCTGGACTGCTGATGCAGTTTTTTACACCCGATCCGAATGAACACTCCACAGAAGAAATCATTCGCTCCTACCATGAGCATCAGGGCGACATCAACATGCGCCCGTTTGCGCCAAAGATTCTTGCCGCCATTGCCACGGTGGGATTCGGCGGCAGCGCCGCGCTGGAAGGCCCCAGTATTTATGGGGGCGCGGCCATTGGTTCCTGGCTGTGGCGCAAGCTGCGCGGCCTGCACCTGGATGCGCGGGATCGTCGCATTATGCTGATCTGTGGCGCTGCCGCCGGGATGTCCGCAGTTTTTCGCGCGCCGCTGACCGGTATTGTTTTTGCGCTGGAGATGCCCTACAAGGATGATTTGGCGCATGAGGCGCTGGTGCCTTCGTTGATTGCCTCTGTTATTTCCTATGTCACGCTCAGCGCCTTTATGGGCGGAGCGCCCTTGTTCAATTTTTCCAGCGCCACATCGTTCGCTCGCCGCGACCTCTTCTGGTGCGCTCTGTTGGGCCTGCTGATCGGGCTGGTTGCGATGGTTTTTGTTCTCACCTTTCGGCGCGCGCGCCGTTTCTTTGTCCAATGGTCTGTGCCGCATTGGAAGAAGTTGGCCATCGGCGGTTTTCTAACAGGCATCTGCGGGCTGATCTTTCTGTATTTCTTCCCCGGCAGGCTGATTCCCATCGGCCCAAATTACGAGGCGGTGGGGATGATTCTCGGCACGCATCACAGCTCGCTGGAATTGATGAGCTTTGGCGTACTCAAGCTGGTCGCCACGATTTTCACGCTCGCGACGGGCGGGGTCAGCGCGATGTTCGTGCCACTGTTTCTAAGCGGCGGCACTTTCGGCGTGGTCTTCGCGCAGTCAATTGTCCATAGTCCGGCGTTGGAACTTTACGCCGCAGTTGGCATGGCCTCCTTTATCGCCGCTGGATACAAGACGCCTCTGGCCGCCGTTGTTTTTGTGGCGGAGGCGACAGGTGGACATGCTTTTATTATTCCGGCTCTTATCGGAGCCGCCGTGGCCTATGCTGTCTCCGGTGATGCCTCCGCCTCTGGCGACCAGCGACTCCATGAAGGCGCGGTTCTTCTAATTCCGGATACCGCGCCTGACCGGGAGAGTTGAAGGAAAATCCACTGGCTTCTTCACGGGGCGTATCCATTGGAGCACAACTGGAGTACAACAAACCTATGGATATTCTTGGTCACGCTCAGATACAGGATGTGCTTTACGCGCTGCCTGGATGGAAACATGAAGATGGCGCGTTGGTTTGCGACCATGCGTTTGCCGATTTTGTGTCCGCCTTCGCCTTTGTCACGCGCCTGGCGTTGATGGCGGAGAAGGAGGGCCACCATCCAGACATCGACATTCGCTACAACAAGGTGCGCGTGGCGCTGGTGTCGCACGATGCCGGGGGCATTACAAAACTCGATGCTGCGATGGCGGCGAAGATCCAAATACTCATGATGTAGCCAGGCGGCGGAATATACGGCTGCACGCATGGGGATTGGAGCCGGCGCGCTCACGGACACGCAATGATCTCAGCATACGGGCGCGTTACAGGGAAGGGAAACGCGAAAAGACACAACCCCACTCAGAAATGTAGTTCGACCGGCGAGAAGCCGATGGTCTTGGTTTTTCGTTCGACCCATAGGAATAATGGAGTTTTGCGGCCATTCACGCTGACACCAATCACCACGCCAGAACCGTATTGGTGAGAGACCAGAATTTTGTGGCTGGTGATGACGCCATAATCGCTCGACGGCCCCCAATCTGATTCAAACTGGCCGTAGTTGTAGGTTTTGTAGAGATCCAAGTGCTGCTGCCAATCTGGATCGCTGTTCCAAAGCGCGAAGGCCTCGGCGTAATTTTTGGTTTCGACGGCATGAAAGAAGCGGTTGACGCGATGTTCCTCCGGCCAATTCCAGAAGTACCAACTGAAGGATGCGATGATGGGAATGGCAATTAAAATGCCGATGAGGATGTTGCGGCGCATTCTGGCCTTGCGGGCATCATACGGTTTTGCGTCAAGCAGCGTCATGGCCCAATTGTATGACGTGGAGCGCTTAGGAGATACGAAATTTTTCCGGATGTATGATCCCGGAAATTGACAGGTTGGATTGAGGGCAAATCTGTCCGACCCATTTTTCCAGGGATATTCAAGGCAAGACGCCTGACGTATATTTGCAGATCGTGTGGCGTGGAGAAAGGCGTCAATCCGCTGGCAACACGGTATGGAATCATTTCCCAGGCTACACATTTCGCATGTACCATTGCAGGATCGGGGTGAGCCGACACATGGAAGACGCAACCGACAATACCGAAAATCCGCATCTCGTAAAGATTCCACCAAAGATTGCGGCGCGTCTCCGCGCTCTGCTGCATGATATGGGCAACGCGCTGGAGATCGTCGTGCAGTCGGAATACTTGCTCTCTATGGGCGCAGAGACACCCGAAGATGCCAAAACATGGCTGGATATGCTGCATCAGGGAACCCAGCAAGCCATCCAGTTGAATCAGGCATTAAGGGAGTACGTCCGAGCGCATGATCAGAGCCTGTTATGAATCTTGCGCAATACATTCTTTGGAATTCGTGGGCGCACCCGCGAAATACGAATCAAACATGGCTCTGCGGGGAAAATCCACTCACAGAGGCAATCCCACAGGAGAAGCTTGCGGAGGAGTATGCCAACTTGCGATCATTCCGTGAACCGCAGATGATGCAGGATTCATAACCGGATTCAAGATTGGCTCTTCGTTACATGTCTGCTTTGGCTGGGTGCGTCGCAGCCCATTTTTGCACGCGATCCTGCACTTGGAGCCGCTCTGCCGGTGTCAGGTGAGAGGCCGCTTCATCTCGTCCGATAGCCACCTCTTCCGGCCTAACATTCGCTGCCTGCTTTCCCATCACCGCAAGAGCATACCAGAAGTAGGCTTCCGCATAGCTCTGCTGCACGCCCTGGCCTTGGTAGTACATCAGGGCCAGGTTGGTTTGCGCTTCGGTAAACCCTTGTCCGGCAGCCTTGCGAGTCCAGTCCGCTGCCTGTATAAAGTTCTGCGGTACGCCTTGGCCAAAGGCATACATCACGCCAAGGTTGGTTTCCGCTTTGGCATCTCCCTGCGCGGCAGCCGCGCGGAACAAGATCGCCGCCTGCTCGTAGCTCTGCTGCACGCCCTGGCCAAGGACGTATAGCCAGCCAAGGTCGGCTTGCGCCTTGGCAAGCCCCTGCTCGGCAGCCTCGTGGTACAAGATCGCCGCCTGCCGCTCATCCTGCGGCATCCCCCGACCAAAGGCGTACAACACGCCGAGGTTGTCTTGAGCTTCGGCAAGTCCCTGCGCCGCCGCCTTGTTGTACCAGACCGCCGCCTGTGCGTAGTCCTGCGGCATCCCCCGGCCAAGGTCATACAATCTGCCCAGGTTGTTTTGTGCTTCAGCATTGCCCTGTGCCGCCGCCTTGCTGTACCAGACCGCCGCCTGCGCGTAGTCCTGCGGTACGCCCTGACCCTCGGCGTACAACCGACCCAGGCTGTTTTGCGCTTCGGCAAGCCCGTGTTCGGCGGCTCTGCGGTACCAGACCGCTGCCTTTGCGGGATTCCGTGACACACCCTGGCCCGATGCGTACATCCAGCCAATGTTGTTTTGCGCTTTGGCAAAGCTATGCACGACTGCCTTGCGACATAGGATCGCCACTGCGGCAGCCACACACAGAACCAGCAGCGCGACGTAAAGCCATTTTGCGGAAAGTCGAAACACTGGCATAAAGCCCCCTCGCTTCCGGGAGAGTCCAGAATGGACTCCCTCATCCTCGAATGTCAAGCGTGAGGCACTCCACCTTAATCCGTATCGTTTGCGGGGAGGTGGGAGTTCTGGGGAATACGATACATTCCAGGTCGCGATCCTGAGATTCGGAATGTATCGCCAAGGCTACAACCGAAATCCGAATGTCAGAAGCACAAGGCCGGTTCCGGCAGTGTTGAAGCCAGGAAATTGGCCCCTTGGGGTAAACATGTACAGATACCGGGCCTCCTGGAAGAGCTGAAAGATGCCATCGGGATGGATGCGATAAGTGCCGCCAACCCCAGCATCCACTGCCGGTTGCCAGCTTGACTCCGAAGCCACGGTCGCATAGTTGCCATAGGAATTGGTACACACGGAGCAGGGGCGCATGAAGACCACACGCTTGAAGGAAATGCCACCACCCCCGGTTGCGTATGCTTCCCAACGGGAGCTATTGGCCAGGAAAAATTCCGGATCGAGGGCAAATGCAAGCAGATCGATTCCTCCATTGGGCTGTCCTTCCTGCTGGAGAATGGGCTGCGGAATTCCGTCGAAGGAAAGGATGAGATCCACGGGGTACGCCCAGCGATGACTGACGCGGGGGCCGGCGCTGACGATGAGGCTCATGCCTGTGGTTGTAGTTTGTGAGGTGTTCCCGGTCACAAGCGATGCCCCCACGCTTTCGCCGAAGATAAATCGTTGCAGGGGAGATTGATCTTTCGCGACCTCTGGTTGTATCAGCGCGTTGGATTGGGCGCTTGCAAACGATACGGCAATCCCCAGCAGGATGGACAGGGAGGCCAATGTCCGGGACGGGCGCAGATATCCCATGAATTCTATCTCTTTCAGGTCAAAGGCAAACTGTACCACGACCCGCTGTTCAATAAATTCTTAAAGCTTGAAGGTGTAACTTGCCCCAACATCCAACACGCCATTGAGCGATGTCCCCGTCGTCGTTATCGTTTCCGGGCCGTACTGAGTCGGAACCGTGCCGGACAGATTCATCCCAGCCAAAATACTCTGATCTTCAAGAAACAATCCGAATCCGTTAGGCCAGACCCAGGCAACTCCAAACTTAAGATCCCCCGCCAACCTGGGATTCTCGGTGAGTGTGCCCAGGTCGGGATTCTGTGCGCTACCTCCATCAATTCCCATCCCGATTCCCATATAGGGGTACCACATTCCCCATGAGGCTGAAATGGGAATACGTCCCAGGGCGTTGAGCAGAAACACATTTCTGGTTCCGGTTGTGGGGACATCGCTCTGGGTAGTCCATCCCGCCACGATATCGTCAATTTCCGCCCCAAAGTAGTGGGCGTAGTACCCCATCTCGAAGCCACCAGCCGCTCCCCCCGTTTCCGTTAAATTGGTGCCTGACTGGGAATTATTCGATCCAAAGGCTGAAACGGTTCCGGTATTTCCCACCTGAATTCCCCCCGTGTTGGCTCCGATAAACGCGCCTACATACGCCCGGCGATCCATCAAAGGCGTGGAGCTTTGTGCCTGCGCCAATACAGAAATTGCCCCCACAAAAACAATTCCAACCACAATGTGGCGGAGAGATATTCTTTTCACGGCATTCCCTTTCAAGTTTAGAAACTTCTCCATCACAACAAGCGCGAGGCTTTCCGACAGGGCATATCTCCGCGTTGGTTCCTGAAAATCAACCCACGTTCCTGCATGTATGGATATGAGACATACGCTACGTATGAAAAGAAAATGCGTCAAGTGTTGGTTTGCGCGGATTCGGGCGCTCGTGAAATTTACCGGGGCCAGGAGATGGTGGGCGAGGCGGGAATCGAACCCACAACCCCCGGCTTAGAAGGCCGGTGCTCTATCCGATTGAGCTACTCGCCCGCGCGGGACATTCCTGCGGTTCTTCCTGCCACTTTATTGTAGCCTTCGCCCAGTGTCAGCACCGGATCGACAAGACAATCCAGCGCGCTGGCCCAGGCTGCGGCGGCAGCCTGGGGAGATGCGCCATATCCCCAGACATAGAGTGTTGTCGCAAAGCCTTTGCTGTACAGGGTCTCGGATGAAGGCAAGTCCGGCGCATGTTCTGGAGGCGCAATCCATGCGCGGCGCAGCGTCCACTCGCAGCGGGCATTTGGTGTTGCAAGGGAGCGCGCGACCTCTGTCCATCGGCGCAGTTGCGCCTCCGCAAGGGGGAAGCTGGCAAAGAGGTGGGGGGCGCGCTGGATCAGGTCGATATAGCCGCCGTGGGCGAAGGCGAATCCAGGCAGGTCTTCGGCATCGAAGAGATCGGCGGGATATGCCCAGAGATCGCATTTGGCCGTGAAGATTGGGGAGTCAGACTGGTTCCATCGGCGCAGCGCCGCAGCCAGCGCGGGAGACTCTCTGGCCTCTGGAATCTCCGTGAGCGCATCGGGGAAGGCGCGCAGGTCGATGTAGGTAATCGTTCCCGCTGCATTTTTCCACGGAACGACAACGAGCGGATCATCGGCGGCGCACTCGACAGACCAGTCGGCGTCCATCACGGCGCAACGACCCCATTGTTTTTTATATTTTCCGCGGACATTTGAAATGCGATGAAGCGGATGAGAGTCTGCTCGGCCCAGTAGCCGTCGTCCTCGCCCTCCGGTTGCGACAGAAAGGCGCAATGCCCGCCATGCGTGGTCTCAATGAGCGTGATGGCCGGGTTGGCGAGGATTTTCTCCCGTGTCTCCGGCAACAGGCGGATGAAGGGATCGTCGAGCGAATGCAGGATGAGCGTGGGCACGGCGATGCGATCCACGATGCGCGCGGCGGCGGCGCGGTAATGATAGTCGTCCGCATTGAGAAAATTGCAGTTGGGCGAGACGATGTATTCGTCAAAGGCGCGAATGCTGCTCACCTGTCTGCTGGGTTCGATGGGAAAATGATCCGGGAAGAGCTTGGATTTTTTTCGATAGCACCGCAGCATGTTCAGCAGAAAATTCCACTCGTACACCCGATTGCGCAAAGAATGCAGCGCGTCCGCGCTGGCGGCGAGATCGACGACTGGCGAGACGCCGACCACGGCGCGTAACCATTGCGGCGATTCTTTTCCCCACTCGCCCGCGCATTTCAGCACCATGTTGCCGCCCATCGAGTAGCCCACCAGGGAGAGGTTGCGAAGCTGCTCCCGCGCAACAAAATACTCGGCTACGGCGGCAACATCCCCGGAGAGTCCGGAATGATAGAGCGTCGGCGATACGGCCTCTGTGCCGCCGCAGTTGCGCATGTTCATGCGGATTACATTCCAGCCGGCGCGGATGGCCTTGCCCGTGTTGCCGATGATGTATTGCGACTGCGAAGATCCCTCCAGGCCATGCAGCAGCAGAAGCGTCATGCGCTCTTTGCGTACCGGTTCCGGCTGCCAATGACAGTGGCAGAGAACGCGACTCTGCGTGGCGGCCTCGACCTCGACCAGGATACTTTCCGGTGTGGGAAGCTGGATGTTGCGCGGTAGAAAATTTGCCAGGATCGTCTGCGCGTCGGGCTGGCTTACGGTCTGCCCCAAATAACGGCGAGGGGCAAATGGGATGAACCAGGGAGGCACCGCCAATGCAGCGCTCTGTATGGATGGGGTGGGCGGAACCGGATCGCCGGGAGCGGCTTGTGGCGCGAGAGGGTCTGGGCGCATAACGAAATTTTGCGCGGGAGATTCCCGGCAATTGCAACAAAATTTGGGGCGGCTAGTGGGGGTCGAACCCACGACATCCGGTGCCACAGACCGGCGTTCTGCCACTGAACTATAGCCGCCGTAAAAACCTTTACCTGAAGGTACGATTGTAGCATCTGGCGGGCGTATTTCTGGAGCGAGCGCAGGCATCGGGGGCGATTCGTAATCCAGAACAAAGCGTGTGAGCAGGGGATGCGATACTCGCTGGATCAATCCCTGCCTTCTATTGCGTGATGGTGATGCTGAGGCTGAGACTGAGACTCTGGCTGGACTGTCCGTTGCCCGCAGTCGGAATCGCCTGCACCGTCATCGTCGAAGTCCCGAAGGGCGTGACATTGGAGAGATTGGCTCCGCTGCCGCAGCCGGAGATGCCCGCAGCCAGCGCTCCGGTCACCAGCCCCAGCAGGCAGAGATGTAAGATTTTCTGCGATATCTTCGAGACGCGCCGCTTGCGTTCCAAGGCTGCCAATCCAGCCACGCTCCCCGGCCACCAGAAGGCCAGCGCAGGCAGCATTGGACTTGGCGGGCCTTGTGGATTTACGGGCGAAACCCCAGTCCAGATGGCGGGCGGCGCTTGCAATTGCGCCAGCGTCACGCTGCCGGTCTGGATGGCCAGTTCGACCGTCATCGTTTGACCATTACCGCTGAGCGTTGCCACATTGTTGATTGCGCCGTTCTGCGTGAACACGCAGTGTGTATTGGTTGGGAGATTGGCGCAGTTCAGCGTGAGAGCGCCGAGGTAGTCTCCCACGGGAGTGATGGTCAGCGTGACGTATCCCGTCTGCCCCTGCACAATGCTCAGAGAAGATGGATTCGCCGTAACCATATAGCTTGGCGGGATCACCGTCAGTGTCACCGCCGACGAGACGCTGGCGGCGTAGTCTGTTGTTGCGGTGTAGCCAGCCGTTACGCTGTCGCTGCCAACGGGGAGCGCGGTTGTCGCCAGTAGTGTCGCCACGCCGCTGGAGTTCAGCGTGCCCGTGCCCAGAGAGGTGCTTCCGTTGTAAAACGTCACCGTGCCGCCTGGTGTTCCGCCGCTGCTGGTCACGGTTGTCGTCAGCGTCACGCTCTGGCCATAGCTGGCGCCGGTTGGAGATGCGGAAAGCGTGGTTGTCGTTGTTGCTGCCGTAACGGTTGCCGTTGTCGCAGTTGAGGTTGAGGCGGCGTATTTTGCGGTCACGCCATAACTGGCCGTCAGGCTGTCGCTGCCAACGGGGAGCGAGGTCGTCGCCAGTTTCGCCACGCCACTGGAGGTCAGCGTGCCCGTGCCCAGAGACGTGCTTCCGTTGTAGAACGTTACTGTGCCGCTTGGTGTTCCGCCGCTGCTGGTCACGGTTGCCGTCAGCGTCACGCTTTGGCCGTAAGTGGAGGTGCTCGGCGCGGCCAGCAGCGTTGTCGCTGTCGCATATCGAAGCCCCGTCCCAAGGAACGGGATCGCTTGCTGCGTACTTGCTCCGCTTGGTGTGTTGTCGGTCAGCGTCGAGGATTCGCTCAGCGTGCCGCCCGTTGTTGGCTGGAAGGTGTAGGTCAAGTCGCACGAGCTGCCTACGCCCAAAGTCTGCCCGCTGGTGGCTGTGGCTGTGCAGGTGCTGGCGCTTCCCAGCGGGAAGTCCACCGCATCGCTCAGGCTTAGGATGTCGAGCGCCTGGTTGCCGATATTCGCGATCGTCACCGTCTGTGGAGTGCTGCTGGCTCCCACATAGGTGTTGGGGAAGTTCAGGGGCAGCACAGCGGCGCTTACCTTATCTACCAGGCTATTGGTGTAGTCCGCAATGTAAAAGTTGCCCGCTCCATCCACTGCCACCGCTTGTATATCGCCCAATTTCGCGCTGGTAGCCGGGATCGAAGTTGTGCTGCTCGGAATTGTGCCGCCGCCAGCCACCACGACGATCTCCTGCGTCGCCGCATCCACCTTTTCCAGCAGTTTATTTCCGAAGTCTGGGATGTAGAGGTTGCCCGCTCCATCCACGGCCACGCCGTAAGGGAGGCTTAATTTTGCGCTGGTGGCTGGTTCTGGCGTCGTGCTTGGAACAGTGCTGCCGTTCCCTGCCACCGCCACGATCTGTCCAGCAGGGTTCAACTTGTCAATCTGATAAGGGGTGCCTATGTAGCCTTGATCTGCGATGTAGAGGTTGCCCGCGCTGTCCACGGCCAGGCCAAAGGGATTGATGGACACACTAGTGGCTGCTGCCGGGGTTGTACTCGAAAATGTGCCGCTGGAACCGCCGGTTCCCGCCACCACAACGATCTGTGGGCTGGCGGTGGATAGCCCGGTTAATTTCTCGACCTGGGAGTTGGCTTGATCTGCGATATACAGGTTGCCGGCTCCATCCAGCGCAATGCCCTGGGGATATGTCAGTTTTGCGCTGCTGGCATCCTCCGGCGTGGTTGTCGGTTTCACGCTGCCGCCGCCAGCCACCACTACAATCTCCTGTGTAGTCGCGTCCACCCGCTCGATGCGACTATTGCCATTGTCCGCGATGTACAGGTTGCCGGCTCCATCCACTACCGCATCACTGGGGGTGATATCCGCGCCGAGGGCAGGCTCCGGCGTTGTACTGGGCACGGTGCCGCCGGAGTAGGTATCGTTTCCCGCCACCACCACGATCTGGCCCGTTGCCATTGTCACTTTATAGACCAGGCAGTTATTTAAGTCGGCGATATACAGGTTGCCATCTTCACTTACCACCAGGGAAGTGAGTGTGAAAGCTGCGCCGAGGGCAGGCTCCGGGGTCGTCGTTACGGCGGTTGCGGGGGTTGTGCCGCCGCCAGCCACCGCGTCCAGACCTCCCGGCAACTGTACGACCTTTGGCCCTTGTCCCGTGCCATACAGTCCTGCTGTCCCCACCACAGTGCTGCCGTTATTGACGGTTAGCGCGCCCATGCGCGGGCCGGGATACTGCGGGTTGAAGGTAATCGGAACGGTGCAGACGGCACCACTGGCGTTGCTGGTGGTTCCGTCTGTGGCGCAGCCCGTCACTGTGCCGACGGTAAACTCCTGCACGTTATTCTGCGCTTTGGGCACGGTGATGCTGCTGATGGCGCTGGCGGTGGTCAACTGCACAAAAATATTCTGCGAGGCCGAGGTCGATCCCACCACTGTCGTGGGAAGGGTCGTGTTTACGCTCACCTTGCGGATGCGCTGGTTGAAAGTGTCCGCGATGTAGAGATTGTCCGATCCGTCCACCGCCACGCCTTCGGGATTGTTTAATTCGGCGCTGGTGGCCAAGCCTCCATCTCCGGTGTAACCATTTGAGCTATCGCCCACTACGGTGCTGATGTCTCCCGTACTCGCCGTCACCTTGCGGATGCGCTGGTTGTTTTCATCTGCGATGTAGAGATTGCCAGCGTTGTCCACAATTACGCCCGTGGGAGTGCTCAACTCGGCGCTGGTTGCCGAGCCTCCATCTCCGCCGTAGCCAAACGTACCATCGCCCGCCACGGTGCTGATGTCTCCCGTGCTTGCCGTCACCTTGCGGATGCGACTGTTGTTGCTGTCGGCGATGTACAGGTTGCTCGCGCCGTCTACCGCCACGCCCTGGGGATCGTTCAACTCGGCGCTGGTGGCCAGGATTCCATCTCCGTTGTAGCCAGTCGTGCCATCGCCCGCTATGGTGCTGATGTCTCCCGTACTCGCTGTCACTTTGCGAATACGCTGGTTGTTTTCATCCGCGATGTAGAGATTGCCCGCGCCGTCTACCGCCACGCCCTGGGGCGCGCTCAACTCGGCGCTGGTGGCCAGGATTCCATCTCCGTTGTAGCCCGCCGTGCCATTGCCCGCCACGGTGCTGATGTCTCCCGTACTCGCTGTTACCTTGCGAATACGCTGATTGTTTTTGTCCGCGATGTAGAGGTTGCCCGCGTTATCCATCGCCACGCCGGTGGGAAAGTCCAACTCGGCGCTGGTGGCCAGGATTCCATCGCCGTTATAGCCCGCCGTGCCCGTGCCTGCTACAGTGGTGATAATCCCTGTCGCTGCCGTTACCTTGCGGACAGCATCGTTGAAGGCATCCGCGATGTAGAGGTTGCCTGCGCTATCTACCGCCGTGTCTTCGGGATTGTTCAGTAAGGCGTTGGTGGCGGAGCTTCCATCTCCGCCGTAGCCTGCCGTGCCATCGCCCGCAAGCGTGTTGATGGTGGGAGCCAAGGTCACACTCCCCGATACGGATGCTTGCGCGTGGGCCACAGATGTCGCCAGAAAAGAAAAGACCGTCAGCAGCAGCGCCATCCGGATGCAGCGGGCGACGACAAAGGAGCGCGAGCGATGGCGCGACGAAAATGTAGGAGAAGACATAGGCGAACTCCCTCCCAAGCCGGAGCGTAACGTGAAAAACCCTCCGAGTTCATAGCCTGTGTGGTTGTCTGGCGTGTGCAGAAACGCACTGCCGCAAGATACTGCCAACGGATATGAACAATAGCGATATCGGCAAAAGGGAATCCCCCTTAATTTCCCCAAACGATTTTCGGCGTATATTCGTGAGATTTTTCCCGATTCGACTCTGCCAAACATCCTTCGCGCAACCGGGCATTTTTTGCGGTGTTCGCGCATTCCGCGCGCGCACATCTCTCATCCATTTGCTCCCGCCCCGCCGCTGTTCTATGCTGGGCAGTCTCATGTTTCCTCATTCGCCTATGACAGAAAACTCTACGCAAGGCTTGCCGCCGAACCTTCTTCCGTCCGCGCTGGACACGCGCAGCGCCGTGTTTCAGGCCAACGCAGCGGCTCTGCGCGTTCTGCTCGGCCAGATTGGGCAGGAGCAGGCGACGATCCGACAGGGCGGCGGGGCAAAGGCCATCGAGACGCAACATGAGAAAAATAGACTTACCGCGCGTGAGCGGCTGGAACTGCTACTTGATCCCGGCAGCGAGTTTCTGGAGCTGGCTCTTTACGCCGCGCATGGCATGTATGCGGAGTGGGGTGGCGCGCCCGCAGCGGGGGTCATCACCGGGCTGGGCCGCGTGGCGGGTCGTCTGGTAATGGTGATTGCCAACGACGCGACGGTGAAGGCCGGAGCCTTCTTTCCCATGACGGCCAAGAAAGTGCTGCGCGCGCAGCATATCGCGATGGAAAATTACATTCCGACCATCTATCTGGTGGACTCCTCTGGAGTTTTTCTGCCCTTACAGGAGGATGTTTTTCCCGATCAGGACGACTTTGGCCGCGTCTTTCGCAACAACGCCGTGATGTCCGCCAAAGGCATTCCGCAGATCACGGCCATTATGGGCATGTGCGTGGCTGGAGGCGCGTACCTGCCTGTAATGACGGATCATGTTTTGATGACCGAGGGCAGCGGCCTTTTTCTTGCAGGGCCAGCGCTGGTGCAGGCGGCCATTGGACAGAAAAATACGGCAGAGGAACTGGGCGGCGCGACCATGCACGCGGAAATCTCCGGCACGGTCGATTTCAAAGAGCCAAACGACCATCTCTGTCTGGCGCGAGTGCGCGCTTTGGTGGGACGCTTCGGGCATCGCGTGGGAGCGCCGTTTGACCGCGCTCCTTTCAACGCAGCGCAGGACGCGCCCAGATATGCCGCCGAGGATTTACTGGGTCTGCTGCATCCCGATCCAGCCAGGGCCGCCAGCAATGCCTATGACATGCGCGAGATCATTGCGCGATTGGTGGATGGCTCGCGCTTCGATGAGTACAAGCCGGACTATGGCTCCACGCTGCTCTGCGGCTATGCGCGCATCGGCGGATACGCCGTGGGCATTGTTGCCAACCAAAAAACGCATCAGCGGCAGATCGGCCACGACCGAGAAAAGCGCATGGAGTTTGGCGGCGTCATCTATCCTGAATCCGCCGACAAAGCGGCGCGCTTCATTATGGATTGCAATCAGAATTTGATTCCGCTGATTTTTCTGCATGACGTAAATGGCTTTATGGTGGGCCGTGATGCGGAGGGAAGCGGTATCATCCGCTCTGGCGCAAAGATGGTGGCTGCGGTGGCCAACAGCGTGGTGCCAAAGATTTCTGTCATCGCGGGCGGTTCCTTTGGAGCAGGGAACTACGCCATGTGCGGCAAAGCCTATGATCCAAGATTTATCTTTGCGTGGCCCACGGCGCGTTACGCAGTGATGAGCGGAGCTTCCGCAGCCAACACGCTGGTCGAGGTCAAGATCAAGCAATTGGAGCGCGGCGGAAAAAAGCTGAGCGATGCGGAGAAAAAGGAACTCCATGCGTCGATTCTGGCCACGTATGAAACGCAGTCCGATCCGCGCTATGCCGCTGCGCGTCTGTGGGTGGATGCGATCATCGACCCGACAACAACCCGCGACGTACTCATCACGGCACTGGAGGCGGTTTCGCTGAACCCGGATGTGCCGCGCTTTCATCCCGGTATACTGCAAACCTAGTGCAAACGCCGACCGTAAAAATCATCGAGTGCCCACGAGACGCATGGCAGGGGCTGCCGAAGCTGATCCCGGCGGAGATCAAGGCGGACTACCTGCGGACGCTGGTGGCTGCGGGCTTTCGGCACATCGACGCTGTTTCGTTTGTCTCGCCGAAGGCCGTGCCGCAGATGGCGGATGCCGAGCAGGTGCTGGCCTTTCTCGATCCGCCGGATGATGTCGAGGTGCTTGGAATTGTCGTCAACGCCAAGGGAGCCGAGCGCGCCGTTGCGACCGAAGCCGTGCGCGTATTGGGATTTCCCTATTCCATTTCGCCAACGTTTTTGAAGCGCAATCAGAATCAAACGCCGGAGGAATCGCTCGACGCGCTGGAGTCCATTAGCGAACATGCCTATCGCGCCGGGTTGGACGTTGCGGTTTATATCTCGATGGCCTTTGGCAATCCGTATGGCGATGCGTGGAGCGAGGAAGAGGTTGTCGAAGCGTGCAGCCTGCTTGCGGAGATGGGCGTGACGCAAATTTCACTGGCGGACACTGTGGGCGTGGCAGATGCAGACGCGGTACGTCGTCTGGTTTCTGCCGCGATGGAAACGCAGAAGGAAGTTGAAATCGGAGTCCACCTGCACGCTCGACCTGCGGAGGCGGCAGCGAAGGTGCTTGCTGCATATCACGCCGGATGCCGACGCTTTGACACGGCGATTCGCGGGCTGGGTGGATGCCCCTTCGCGCAGGATGCGCTGCTGGGAAACATTGCGACGGAGGTAGCTCTCGACGCGCTGCGGCAGGTCGGCGCAGAACTTCCGAAGCTGCTGCCGCTCAATGGCTTGATGGCGGCGACGGAAACCATCGCGGCTCGATATGGATTTACGGCACAATAAGAGCGCAGGGATCGAGGCAAGCATGACGTACACAACACTGCGGGTCGAGGAAGCCGACGACATTCTCACGGTTACGATGAATCGTCCAGAGCGGCGCAATGCTCTGAATCCAGAATTGATGGATGAACTGCTGCGTGTTTTTGACGAGGCAGGGAAGCGTGCATCGGGCGTTCTGATTCTCACAGGAGCAGGCGATGCCTTCTGCGCCGGGTTGGATCTGGATCATCTGCGATCCTTGCAGCAGAAATCCCAGGCCGAGCATGAAGAAGACGCCACCCGCGTTGTGCGGTTGTTTCGCGCGCTCTACGATCTTCCATTGCCGACGATTGCCGCCGTCAATGGGCCGGCCATTGCTGGCGGGATGGGGTTGGCAACCCTTTGCGACTTCACGCTGTCGGCGCCAGCGGCGAAATTTGGATACACGGAGGCGCGCATTGGATTTATTCCTGCGGTCGTCGCTTCCTTTCTGGTCTTGCAGGTGGGAGACAAGCAGGCTCGCGATTTGTTGCTGAGCGGACGTTTGATCCAGGCGGCAGAGGCGCAGCGCATGGGATTGACGCATGAAGTTCTGGACGCGGCAGCATTGATGCCGCGCGCGCGGGAGTTGGCGCAATCGTTGCTACAGAATAGTCCAGAATCGCTGCGTGCCACCAAGAGGCTGCTTTCCTCGCATGTGCGGGAGCGGTTGGATCGCGAGTTGCAATCGGCAATTGCGTGGAGCGCCGAGGCGCGCGCTACCGGGGATTTTCGCGAAGGGGTCGCCGCGTTTCTGGAGAAGCGCAAGCCCGATTGGCCCTCGCGAAAAAAGTAACTCAGGATGAAGAGAAAAGAGCAGGAGAGAAATGTCCGACAACGATCAAAATGCAGCCGCAGATGTTTCCGCCGTATTGGGCGAGGCGCGCCTGCGCGTTCGCTATGCGGAGACAGATCAGATGGGCGTGGTCTATCACGCCAACTATTTGGTCTGGTTTGAAATTGGTCGCGTGGAGTTGATGCGGCAACTTGGCTTCGACTACAAACAGATGGAGTCCGAGGACGATTGCTTTATCGCCGTGGTGGAAGCAAACTGCCGCTACAAATCTCCCGCCCGGTATGACGATGAATTAGTGATTGCCACGGAGATTGCCGCGCTGCGTGGCTTTGTTCTGAAGTTTCGCTATCGCGTGTGCCGTGCCAGCGACGGCACGCTTCTCGCTGAAGGAGAAACGACGCATATCATCACCGACCGTAATCTGAAAAAACGGCCTTTGCCAGAGAAATACGTGGAGGCCTTCCGCCGCGTGCGATGCGGCGCGCATTTTTCGTAGCGCAGGCGAATCTGTGCCTTGATATTGCCTTCATCCTTATCGAGGGGCACCCGGCAGTTTAGAATGGAACTGGTATGGTGATGGTCGGATAGCCCCAAAGGAGCCGTAAGTGGTCAACAAGACTATGAAAAGTAAGGAAGAAATGCCTCGAGAGAGAGCCAGAATTTCCTATTTGCGGGTGGAAAATTATCGCGCACTCAAATCTGTTGAACTCCGCGACCTCACACCGCTTACAGTGCTTCTCGGTCCAAACGGCAGCGGTAAGTCAACCATGTTTGACGTATTCAATTTTTTATCAGAGTGCTTTCAGCATGGTCTAAGATACGCTTGGGATCGTCGCGGGCGAGCAAAGGAAATCAAAACCCGAGGGCAAGATGGCCCGGTTGTTATCGAGCTCAAGTATCGCGAGCGTTCCGACCTCCCATTGATTACCTATCACCTGGCAATTGATGAAACTGATAAGGGACCTGTAGTAAAGAATGAGTGGCTTCAATGGAAACGAGGAAGCAGGGGGCGACCATTCCACTTCCTCGACTATCGCGACGGACAAGGTAGTGCTGTTAGCGGTGATATGCCCGACGAAAAGGACAAGAGATTACAAACGCCCTTGCGGTCTCCTGATTTAATCGCTGTCAACACTCTGGGCCAATTTGCTGAACATCCGCGTGTGGCAGCTTTGAGGGAATTTATTACGGACTGGTATGTTTCCTATCTTGCAATTGACGATACGCGTAGTCGTCCTGAAGCGGGGCCTCAAGAGCGTCTCAGCAAGACTGGAGACAACTTACCTAATGTTGTTCAGTATTTCAAAGAAAGACACCCCGCCCGACTTGATAGCATCTTCAAAAAGCTAGGTGGTATGGTTCCGCGATTAGAGAGTGTTCTGGCGGAGGCAATGCCAGATGGACACTTACTTCTCCAGATTAAGGATGCTCCTTTTGAAAGGCCAATTCTATCCCGGTTTGCTTCCGACGGAACACTCAAAATGCTGGCGTACTTATTGGTTCTGTACGATCCAGAAGCGCCACCATTTATTGGTATTGAAGAGCCAGAAAATTTTCTCCACACTCGGTTATTGCCCAGACTTGGCGAGGAATGTCGAAAGGCCAGTGAACATTCGCAACTGCTGGTTACAACACATTCTCCTTTCTTCTTAAATGCCATGAAGCCGCAGGAAGTTCGTGTTTTATATCGAGATGAGGATGGTTTTACACATGTCGAGAGCGCTTCGGACATATCTGGAATCTCGGACTTCATTGAAGAAGGTGCGACTCTGGGGCAGCTATGGTCAGAAGGACACTTTGGCATGGGAGATCCATTGGTCAATTCAGGTGCTCCATCAAGGAGAGGCGCATCCAAATGAGCGTTGAACATATTGAGGTGCTTGTTGAGGAACCCTCAATGGAAGCAGCCCTGCGACAGTTATTGCCCCGTTTATTAAAACAGACAACCTTCGCAATTTACACACACCAGGGCAAAAAAGACCTGCTCTTAAAATTGCCTTCAAGGCTTCGCGGATATTCCAGATATCTTCCAGACAACTGGCGAATTGTCATACTCATTGATCGAGATAATGAGGACTGCATTACACTCAAACACAAATTAGAAAAATTTGCTCATGATTCTGGACTTCGTACGCGGGCATCCAAGGGAAAGGGAGATTACAAGGTGATAAATCGTATTGCAGTCGAAGAGCTTGAATCTTGGTATTTCGGTGACTGGAATGCTGTACGGGTGGCATACCCAAAGATGCCAAGAGCAATCGCATCTAAAGCAGCTTATCGCATTCCCGACGAGATCGTTGGTGGTACATGGGAGGCATTTGAACGAGTTGCAAAGAAGGCAGGATATTTTGAAAGCGGTCTGCGGAAGATTGAGGCGGCATCGGAAATTGCCAAGCATATGAAAGTGACAGATAACAATTCACGGAGCTTTCAAGTGTTTTGTGAAGCCATGTTGGGGATAAGCAAGGAATAACTTAAACATTCATCTTCTGTTGTTCGCCCCCACTCAACAGATGGCTTGAATGGGGCACACGCACGCGGCACTCGGCTTGAGTGAGGGAAACTCTCTCTCTCCACTTTTCATTCCATCCCCACTGGCGCTACCATAGAGGCAGGCGGCAGCAGGCTGCCAGAACGTTATGCTCGATGCGCCCGATATGCTCTTCACGCCCAGGATCATCTTTCTGAAGCGCTGGCACCGCGGCAAGCCGGAACGCGGCTAGAATCCAGAATTTCTCTTTTTTCACGGGGTTGCAGCCCAGCCACGTCTGGCAATTTGCAGCGCCCGCCCAGAATGACCGTTGTTTTCGATACCCGATAGAGGAGCCATCATGAACAGCTTTGGCAGCCGCGCGCAATTGAAGAGCGGCAATCGCGCCTATGAAATCTTTCGCCTGGATGCGCTCACCAGAAAAGGCATCCAGATCGACCGCCTGCCCTACTCCTTGCGCGTACTGCTCGAAAATCTACTGCGCCACGAGGATGGCAAGAGCGTGACCGCTGCCGACATTGAATTTCTGGCCAAGTGGAATCCCAAGGCCGAGCCATCCCGGGAGATTGCCTACATGCCCGCGCGGGTGTTGATGCAGGATTTTACTGGCGTGCCCGCCATCGTTGATCTGGCCGCGATGCGCGATGCCATGCGCGCGTTGGGCGGCGATCCTGAAAAAATCAATCCGCTGCAACCGGCGGAGCTGGTGATTGACCACTCCGTGCAGGTGGATGAGTACGGTGCCAGCAACGCCTACGACCTGAACACGATGCTGGAGTTTCAGCGCAACCGCGAGCGCTACGCATTTTTGAAGTGGGGACAATCGGCCTTTCGCAATTTCTCTGCCGTGCCGCCGGGCATGGGCATCTGTCATCAGGTGAATCTGGAGTATCTGGCCCGCGTGGTCTTCACCACGCAGCCCGATGCCAAGGGCGTAGCGCAGGCGTATCCTGACACGCTGGTTGGCACCGACTCGCATACAACAATGGTCAACGGCCTGGGCGTGCTGGGTTGGGGCGTTGGCGGCATTGAGGCGGAGGCGGCGATGCTGGGCCAGCCTGTCTCCATGCTGCTGCCGCAGGTGGTCGGCTTTAAGCTGACGGGCAAGCTGCGCGAGGGCGCGACGGCGACTGATCTCGTGTTGACCGTGACGGAGATGCTGCGCAAGCTCGGCGTGGTTGGCAAGTTTGTAGAGTTTTACGGCGCAGGCATCAGCGCGCTGTCGCTGGCCGATCGCGCAACCATCGCGAACATGGCTCCAGAGTATGGCGCGACCTGCGGCATCTTTCCGGTCGATGCGGAGACGTTGCGCTATCTGCGCCTGACGGGTCGCAGCGAGGAACAGATCGCTCTGGTCGAAACGTATGCCAAGGAGCAGGGTCTCTTTCACACTCCAGACGCGCCGGAGGCGGAATACTCGGCCAGCTTGTCGCTCGATCTGGAGACTGTGGAGCCATGCGTGGCTGGCCCGAAGCGTCCTCAGGATCGCGTGCGTCTGAGCGAGACGGCAGGCAGCTTCCACAAACAATTGCCCGCGTTGAAAGGGCCGAATGCCAATAAAAGTGAAGCGCGTCAGGTGGAGCGCTGGAATGGTGAGGGCGGCCATCCGTCTGCCAATGGAAACGGCAATGGCAAGGCCATGCCGGAGCCGGGAACTGCGGAGACGATTCAACATCGCTTTGGCGTGGCCGTGGACAAGTATCTCGACCACGGCTCGGTGGTGATTGCCGCGATCACAAGCTGCACGAATACCTCTAATCCATCGGTGATGCTGGCCGCAGGATTGCTGGCGAAGAAGGCTGTCGAAAAAGGGCTGGCCGTGCCGCCGTGGGTGAAGACCTCGCTGGCGCCGGGTTCGCGTGTTGTCACCGATTATTACGAGAAGGCTGGCCTGATGCCGTATCTGGAAAAGCTGCGCTTCCATGTGGTGGGTTATGGCTGCACGACGTGCATTGGCAACTCCGGCCCACTGCCTGCCGATGTATCGAAGGCGATCGAGGATCACGGGCTGGTTGCTGTCTCGGTGTTGAGCGGCAATCGTAATTTTGAGGGGCGCATCAATTCCGAAATACGCGCGAATTATCTGATGTCGCCGCCGCTGGTGGTGGCCTACGCGCTGGCCGGACGCATCGACCACGATTTTGAAAAGGATGCGCTCGGCAAAGATAAAAAAGGCCAGCCTGTCTATCTGCGCGACATTTGGCCCTCGCAGCAGGAGGTGCAATCCACGCTGGCCTCGTCGATGGATTCCAGCATGTTCCGCAAAGAGTACGCGACGGTGAGCGATGGCGACACCAACTGGCAGCACCTGAAATTCGCCACGGGCAACACCTATCAGTGGGAGCAGGATTCGACCTACATTCGCAAAGCGCCGTACTTTGACGGCATGCCCGCAACGCCGAGCGCGGTGGAAGAAATTCGCGGCGCGCGCGTGCTGGCCGTGCTGGGTGACAGCGTGACCACGGATCACATTTCGCCTGCGGGTTCCATCAAACTGAACGGCCCGGCAGGGAAGTATCTGACCGAGCACGGTGTCAAAGCCGCAGACTTTAACAGCTACGGCTCGCGGCGCGGCAATCATGAGGTGATGGCGCGTGGAACGTTTGCCAATGTGCGGCTGCGAAACAAGCTCGCTCCGGGCACCGAGGGAGGCGTAACGCGCCTGCTGCCGGAAGGCACGGGAATGAGCATCTACGACGCATCTGTGGTGTACGCAGAGCGGAAAACTCCGCTGATTATTCTGGCGGGCAAGGAGTACGGCTCTGGCTCCTCCCGCGACTGGGCCGCCAAAGGGCCGCGACTGCTGGGTGTTCGCGCCGTGATTGCCGAGAGCTTCGAGCGCATCCATCGCTCAAACCTGGTGGGCATGGGCATTCTGCCGCTGCAATTTGAAGCGGGACAGAATGCGGAATCGTTCGGTTTGACGGGGGAGGAAGTCTTCGAGATCGTCGGGCTGCGCGCCATGCTGGAGTCGAAGTTTGCCAATGGCAAGCAGATCACAGCGAAGGCATCGACTGTCGATGGCAAGGCAAAGGAATTCAAAGCCACCGTCCGTATCGACACGCCGCAGGAGATTCTCTACTACCAGCACGGCGGCATTCTGCAATATGTGCTGCGGCAATTGGCAGGGAAGGCGTAGTTTTGTTTATCGAAAAGCAAAAGGCCCGGAAAAAACTTCCGGGTCTTTTGCTTTTGATCCACAACGAATACTTGGCGCTACTTCTGGATGTGGATGTATTTCAAAACGGACTGATATCTTTCCTTCGCCGCAGGAAATTTTTCGATCATACCCGTTGTATGACGCATGAATGGCATTCCGGTTTTGGCCTGGATGTCTTCTGCCAGTGGCTGGAACTTGGCGTACACCGCGATGCCTTCCCCGTTGCTGTCCAGATACATGTCGGCATTCACCGCGCCGTGTAACACGAAGGAGGCCGCCATCTCCCAATAGGTGACCACCTGACGCAGCCATGCGCTGTGGTCGGTGGGGAAGTCCCTCCACACCGCTATAAATTCCTCCGCCGTTTTTGGCTTGAACTCAAAGATGACCCAGTGGCGCGCCTTACGCAGCACCGTTTCGCGGCGCAGATCGTAGAGCTTCAGGATCAAGCGCGCATCCGCTCCCGTTGCAATTTGACTTTCCATGAATCCTTTTATCTCCCCATAGTTTTGTAACGTGTTCTATGCCGGCACTGGTACCACCTGTTTTTCTTCCGCAACAGGAGCATCGCCCGTGCGTACCTGATAGCTGCATGTGACCGCAGATTTGGTCGGTTCCGCTGCCGCCTTTTTGCCGCGCCGTGGTTTTTCTTCTTCCTCGCCCAATTGCTTGTTGGGGCAGACCAGATACACGCCGGATTTCAGCGTCTTCTCCAGCAGGTAGGCGCTGCCGCACTCTGGACAGCGCTGTGGAACCGGCTTGGAATTTGACGTGAAATCGCACTTGGGATAATTCGTGCATCCATAAAATATATTTCCGCGTCGCGCTTTGCGTTCTGCAATGTCACCCTTGCCGCAGGTCGGACAGGTTACGCCCGTCAAATTCTGTTTGATGTATTTGCACTTGGGATAGCCGCTGCACGAAACAAACTCCCCGTACTGGCCTGTTCGCAGCACCAGTTGCATTCCACACTTGGGGCAATTTTCCTCCAGAGGAACCGCAGGCTTCTGTTGTTGTTTTTGCGTCAGCTTGCGAATCGTCTTGCAGGGAGGGTCTTCATTGTAGCCGGGGCAGGACATGAACTGACCAAACGGCCCATTGCGCAGCACCATTACTCGCCCGCAGTTCTCGCAGAATTCCTCTTCAGCCTCCGCGCCCTGAGCCTCCGGTGTATTGAGATTCGGCTTCGCCTCGAAATTTTCGCGCGTGAATTTACAACTGATCTGCTCCACCACCAGCTTGCGTTCCGGCCCTGCGGCCTGGGATAGCGCTGCCTCCAGTTCTTTCTTGTTCTGCGCGGTCGCAGCGGCTGGCGCGGGCATTGCGCCGCCCGTGGTCTTCACCAGCATCGGGTAGATGAGCTTCTCTTCAATCTTCTGGATTGCCTTCTTCGCATTCTTCTCCCACGCGGAAGTCGAGATCGTCACAGGCTTCTTTTTGTCATAGGCCGTGCAGGCAAAGAACGAGCCGAACTTGCCCCACTTCAACACGAGCGGCGCGCCGCACTCTGGGCATTTCTCGTTGGTTGATTCCTCCATTCGCTTGATGTCTTCCATGCTGCTGGCCGCGACCTTCAACTCCTTTTGGAAGTATCCGTAGAAGCCGCTCAGCAGGTCGGTCCATTTCTCCGTGCCATCTTCCACCGCATCGAGTTCCACTTCCAGCTTGGCCGTGTACGCCGGGTCGAAGATGTACGGAAAATTCTTCACCAGCAGGTCGGTGACGACCATGCCAATCTCCGTGGGATAAAACTTGCCTGATCCCTTCGGCGGAATCTTCACCACATACTCGCGATCTTGAATGGTGCTGATGATCGACGCATACGTGGAAGGCCGCCCAATGCCGCGTTCTTCTAACTCCTTTACCAGCGAAGCCTCATTGAAGCGCGGCGCAGGCTCGGTAAAGTGCTGCTCTGGTTGTAGCTCCAGCAGCTTCAACGACTGGTCATCCTTCAACTCCGGCAGACGATTGCTTAGCGCCTCGTCGTCGGCATCCTTGGTATCCTTTGCCTCTTCGTACACTTTCAGGAAGCCATCAAACTTCAGCACCGATCCGGTCACGCGATAGTCGTAGCTGCGATCCGCCTGCGCCACAATCTCCACAGTTGTCTGGTCAAAGAGCGCGGGCAGCATCTGTGAGGCGACAAAACGCTGCCAGATCAACTTGTAGAGCTTGTACTGTTCCTCGCTTAAATACCGCCGAATTTCATCGGGTGTAAACTCCACGTTGGTCGGGCGGATGGCTTCGTGCGCATCCTGCGCGTCTTTTTTTCCCTTAAAGACATTTGCGCTGGCGGGCAGATATTTTGCCCCAATCTTTTTGTTGATGTAGTCGCGAGCGTCCTGAATCGCGTCCGGCGACACTCGCGTGGAGTCGGTTCGCATGTAGGTAATCAAGCCCACCGTGCCCTGGCTGCCCACCTCCACGCCTTCATACAATCGCTGTGCCACGCCCATTGTGCGCTTTACGTTGAAGCCCAGCTTGCGGGAGGCATCCTGCTGCAATTTGCTCGTTGTAAAAGGAGCCGTCGGATTCTGCCGTCGTTCTTTCTTCTCGACGGATCGAACCTTCCACGCTGCCGTCTTGAGCGCGCGCACCGCCGCATCTGTCTCTGCCTGATTCGGCAGCGCGGGCGCGTTGACCGTCTCCACCCCGACCCGCTTGCCGTCGATGCCGACAAAGCGCGCCGTAAACTCCTGCCCGGCGTTTCCGCTCTGGGTCGCAGGCTGCAACCGCGCATCCAGCGTCCAATACTCCACCGGATTGAATTCCTTGATGAGTCGCTCGCGCTCCACGACCAGCCGCACGGCGACCGTCTGCACGCGCCCTGCGGACAAACCGCGCCGCACTTTATCCCAAAGCAGCGGAGAAATCTGATAGCCCACAATGCGGTCGAGCACACGGCGCGTCTGCTGCGCATCCACCAGATGCGCGTCCACCTGGCCCGCGTGCTGGAAGGCCGCCTTGACTGCCTTCTGCGTAATCTCGTTGAACGTGACCCGCTGGATGGTCGCGCCGCCGCGCAACTGCGGTTGGAGCTGCGTCTGCAAGTGCCACGCAATGGCCTCGCCTTCGCGATCCGGGTCAGGCGCAAGGTAGACGGCGCTGGCGTCGCCGGCCAGCTTCTTGAGCCGATCCACGACCTTCTCTTTGCCGGGCATCACAATCAGCTCCGGCTCAAAGGTTCCGTTCTCTAGCTCCACGCCAATTTTATTTTTTGGCAGATCCATGATGTGGCCAATTGTGGCCTCAACGATGTAGTCCTTGCCGAGATATTTATTGATCGTCTTCGCCTTGGCGGGCGATTCAACGATAACCAGTGCTTTTGCCATCCATACCCTTCTATCTATCTATCAACTTCAATTTCCGAATGTACGCTACTTCCTGATGCCGATCCCTATGCTAACGACGCGGCCCGGATGTGGAGGTAACAAGCGGGAAGCTATCACGAGTGCGGGACGAAAATCTACCTGCGACGATTGAATTGCTCCGATCCCGATGCAAATTGTGCCCAGGAATGCTCCAGCCGTAAAGTCTATAACGTGATGAAACAAAACATCTAAAACGTTTTCACATAGTTTTTTCCGGGCAGAGCGCGGATTTTTCCAGAGAGTTCCAACTCAAAGATAGCCGCAAATATCTCAGAAGAACTCACTTTGCCCTCCAATCGCTCAACAATTTCATCCATCTGGAGCGCCTCGTCGGGTCGCATCAGCGCAAAGACCAGCTTTTGCTCCTCTGGCAAATCCGTCTCGCTGAATAAGGATGCGGTAGCGTCGTCGGGGGATGCACTCCCCATTCGCTCCTCAACCTCCAGCCGAATTTGCGTGGGCAGTTCCTCCCAGACATCCTCCCAGGTGGCCACCAGTTTTGCGCCCTGCTTAATCAACGTGTTTGGCCCCCAGGCGTTTTTGGAAGTCACGTTGCCGGGTACAGCGAAGACCTCGCGATTTTGTTCCAGCGCGCAGCGGGCTGTAATGCGCGTTCCGCTATTTTCGCCCGCCTCAATCACAAGTACGCCCACGCTCATCCCGCTCAAAATGCGGTTGCGGATGGGGAAATTCTGCGGCGCGGGAAAGGTTCCCATCGGGTACTCGCTCAGGATCGTCCCCCCGGATTCCAGAATTTGCTCCGCCAGCCGCTTGTTCTCCTTGGGATAAATGACGTCGATGCCCGTGCCCCAGACGGCGACCGTTTTGCCGTTGGCTTCCAGTGCGCCGCGATGCGCTGCTGTGTCCACGCCGCGAGCCATGCCGCTCAGAATCACCAATCCATGCGCGGCCAGATCGCGTGCCAGCATCTGCGCCATGCCCGCCCCGTAGGTTGTCGGCTGGCGGGTGCCGACGATGGCAATGCCCGGTCGCGCCAATAAGGATGCGTCGCCGCGCAGCCACAGCACCACGGGCGGATCGTAAATCTCGCGCAGACGCTCCGGGTACGCGGCATCGGAGGGCGTAATCAAGCTGCCGCCGCTTTCCGTGACCAGCTTCCACTCCTTTTCCGCCTCGGCCATCGACGCGCCGTGGAAGAGGCTCTGCGCGGAGGCTGCCGAAATGTTCAGCGCTTCGAGTTCGGTGAGCGGCAGAGTAAAGATGCGCTCGGCGCTGCCGACCTTTTCGACGGCGCGCGCAATTCTTCGCTGCCCCAATCCGGGAGTCAGCGCCAGCGCCAGCCATGCCAGCCGCTCGGCCTGCGTGATCTGCGGCTCCTGTATCGCCTGCGGCGCGGTGGATGCCTCTGCCGCGTCGGCTGCCTGCTCCGTATCTGTGGGGTTGTCTGTCACTTTGGATGCGATGCCTCTGCCGGAAATGTCTGCGCAACAATTATCGAGCGCAATTGTCGCCGAGCGTATCTGGGAGCAAATGGAATGTCAAGGATACACTGTTTGAATTTTTACATGTGCGCCGTAGCGTTACGCAGTACAATATGCAGCAGTATGATTCGGAGCTTCCGGCACAAGGGCATAGAAAAATTCTTTCGTACCGGCTCAAAGTCCGGCATTCAGCCCAGCCATGCCACCAAGCTCAACGAGCAACTGACGGTTTTGAACATTGCCACCCGGCCAGAGCAGATGAACATCCCCGGCTGGCAATACCACGCGCTGGCAGGTTCTCTTGCAGGGCATTTTGCGGTCAGCGTCAATGGAAATTGGCGGCTCACGTTTACGTTTATGGGTGAGGATGCCGTCCTTGTCAACTATCAGGATTACCACTAAGAAAGGAGTTCCAGTATGCGCATGCACAATCCCGCTCATCCGGGAAAGATTCTCGCCAACTATCTTGCAGGCCGATCCGTTACAGAGGTGGCCCGCCACCTGGGAGTGACCCGGCCCACGCTCTCGCGGGTTCTAAACGGCAGAGCGGGAGTCTCTGCGGACATGGCTCTACGTCTGGCGGAGGCATTCCACACGGATGCGGATTTCTGGCTGCGGCTTCAGATGCAGCGCGATCTCTGGGAGGCCTCGCAAAAGAAACGCGCCAAGGTAAAGCCCCTTCCCACGCGCGCCGCCGCATAAGTCAACGCTGAGGCCCGGCACACTGTTAAAGGGAATTGCGATTCCTAATCTTTCCGTTGGCATAACGATCGACCAAATCCATGAACTGGATAACGCATTTTTGTGCAAGTGCAATGGAAGAAATGAACTCGGTCGATTTTTCTTGTTTCCATCCATACTCGCGCCCAAGAGAAAGCTCAGGGTCGTAGTTCGTTTCATGGAGTAGTTGGGGCTGATCAAAGTACATGAGGCTACTTGTTTCATGATGGAGGATGAGGCCACCGATATACTCTTGTACGAAAAGCCCGCTGTGATCCAACAAATTGGAGTATTGCTGACGCCATGTAACAATCATGCCCACACGATTGTCCGTTAGGATACAGCTTTGATTGGTGGTACCTTTTTTTAAGTCCTTGGAGTGTCTGATCTGCAGATGCCCTTGGGCGTTGACTTCTTTGCAGTGCTTTTCGATTTCCTCAAACAATTCAGAAACCTTATCGAGTATGGCTGCAATCCCTTCTTGGGAGTTCATATTCGACTTGTCTCTCCGATATAGTTCATCTGCCCTGAGCGTCTCGGCTCGTTTCAGCGGGGTAAGGAACTCCTGCTGGGCACCGTTCTCTAACGCTCTCGCCTTGATCGCACCCACGGCCTCATCTAAACCGAAACTTTCCCAGTTGTACCGGACGTGATATTCGGGAAGCCAATCAGGAAAGGAGCTTGAGCGATCCAAGGCGATAAAAAACAGCCGTTTCCATCCACTTGCAAGGCAGGCTTCTTTTATCGCAGTCTCTTCAATTTGTGTCCACGGGGTCTTGCCCCATTGTTCTCGATACAAGACGACTGTGACATGGGGCTTATCGAGAAATGGCTTTCGCATCGACACCATACCATCGGTGCCAGCCAGTTCACTTTGGTTTCGCGGGAAGAAGAAAACATTCAGCGTTTCACTGAGCTTCCGGTGAATTGCCGCCGCGATTGCTTCGTCCTTGGCAAGGAAAGAGATCGCGACATCGTACTCTGGTTTATCCGTGGGCATGAAACACGCTTTTATTGGTTTCAATCATACGACGCAATCCGTGAGTTCCTTCTTCGCCGCAGCGAGGATGAGCGGATTAGCGCACAACAATCTTACTTGTGCATTGCTCGGAGGGGACGGCGCTCCTGTGCCAGACGTTCCGCCAGAAAGACCTTGAGCAGGGATTGATAGGGCACGTCGCGCTGATTGGCCAGCAGTTTCAAATCCTCCAGCATGGCCACCGGCAAACGCAGAGAGATGGTGCGCACGGATGGCTTCAGGCGCGTGAGCCGAAGGCGTTTGGCTGCGGGCCAGTTTAGGTATTCCGTGGAATCCTGCTTGGCCCAGAATTCTCTTTCTGCATCTTCGTTCTGAAACTTAGGCAGGGTCTTTTTCATGGCGCTTATATATCTCCTTTTCATTCCGATTCATGTCGCGCACAGAGATCACTCGGATCATTTGTCCTCGAATCGTGAAAGCAGCAAATAGTTGCCTGCCTCGGCTCGTCTCTCCCAAAGCGTAGTAGCGTTTTTCCCTGGTGGAATGCCCAACATCACCACGCACGACCAACGGTTGTTGGAAAAAGATATCTTCCGCCTCTTCTGGCGTGACATGATGCCGTTCCCAATTTTTGATGGCGTTGGCTTCGTCCCAATCAAAACCCGTGCATTGTTCTAACGGATCGAATTCGCCCATATTGAAAGTATATAACCAACATATACATTATTCAAGAACAGCAGCAGCATCTTCTTCGTCGCAGGTTTTGCATTCCATGTATGGAAGTATGATGCAGCCGCGCTGCTGTCCCTCAGTGGCTGAAGCCAGCGGTGGCGAGATTCGGTATTCTGAAAACGGCAGCATCTTCTTTGGGCGCGATGCAGCAACGGGAAATGGGAGGAACAATGGCAGTCGAGATACGGTTTGGCACCTCCGGCTGGCGGGCCGTGGTTGCGGATGGGTTCACTCTGGGCAATATCCGCCGCGCTGTTACGGGCATTGCGCGCTATGTAGCCAAGCAACCCAGCCCGCAATCGGGAACGCATCGCATTTTAGTGGGGCGCGATCCGCGTTTTCTGGGCGAGATGTTCGTTGCCGAGGCAGCGGCAATTCTGGCCGCGCACGGCATCACGCCAGAGGTGATCTCCGATCCAGCCCCGACACCCGCCATTGCGTATGCGGTGCGCCAGAAAAAGCTCAGCGGCGCGATTAACTTTACCGCCTCGCACAATCCGCCAGAGTATAACGGCATCAAATTTTCCACGCCCGATGGCGCGCCCGCGTTGCCAGAAGTGACCCATCAGATTGAGGCAGAGATTGCCGCTCTCAGCGAGGACGTTGCATATCGCAAGCCGTCGGCTGGAAATGTTTCCACCACAAGTTTTCCCACCACGGATGTGAGGCCGGAGTATCTCCAGCGTTTGTCGGAGGTGGTTGATCTGAAGGCCATCGCCAAGGCTGATCTGCGGATTGTGGTCGATCCCTTTTGGGGCGCGGGGCGCGGCTACGCGCAAGCACTGCTGGAGCAGCATGGCGTGCGCGCCGTCAGCGTGCATGACACACGCGATGTGCTCTTTGGCGGCCATGCGCCGGAGCCGGATGATCCACTGCTCGGCGATTGCAGAGCCAAAATGCGAGAGACAGACGCGCACCTTGGCATTGCCACCGATGGCGATGCCGACCGCTTCGGCATTGTTGATCGCGACGGTACTTTCATCCAGCCGAACTACATTCTTGCTCTCCTGTTTGACTATCTGGTGGAAACGCGCGGCTGGACGAATGGCGTGGCCAAGAGCGTCGCCACGACGAATCTGGTCAACGCGCTGGCGGAGAAGCGGAAGATTCCGCTCTACGAAACACCCGTGGGCTTCAAGTACATTGGCGAGTTGATTCTCCAGGATAAGATCGCGATTGGCGGGGAGGAAAGCGCCGGGTTGACCATCCGCGGCCACGTTCCAGAAAAGGATGGGGTGCTGGCCGGGCTGCTGGTGGCGGAGATGGTAGCCACACGCGGCAAATCCGTGGGCGAACAACTGCGCGCGCTCTTTGCTCAAGTAGGTTCCTTCTATCCACGGCGGGAGAATTTCCGCTTGACTCCGGCAGCCAAAGCCGCATTCACTGAGAAGTTGAAGGCCGATCCCACGGAGTTGGGTGGACGCAAGGTCACGCAGATCGTCCGCACCGATGGATTGAAGCTGGTGCTAGCCGATGGCTCCTGGGTCTGCTATCGGCTGTCGGGAACGGAACCGGTGGTGCGCGCCTACACGGAGGCGCGTTCTCTGGAGGAGTCGGCGGCATTAACCGAAGCTGCAAAGCTGTGGGTATTTGCGTAATTTTAGTTGCCAGAGAATCTGGGAAATGGGGAGTCGCATGCAACAGCCTCCAGAACAATCCTTGATGCCGGATGCGATGCCGGATGCGGCGAACGAAACGGGAAGCGGAATGGCGCGACAGGGCAATAGGATGCAACAGTCTGTCGCTTTGCTGTTCCACTCGCGAGGGCGCGTTGCGACGGCGGTTCTGGTCACGCTCTCGCTGCTCATTGTCTACTTTGTCATCTTCGATAAAGACGGTCTGGCCGCCTACGAGCAGAAGCGGCATCAGACACAGGTGTTGCAGCAGGAGATCAACGCGCTGCAACAGGAAAACCAGCAGATGGCCATGCACAATCAGCGACTGCTGAACGATCCAGACACCATCGAACACGAGGCCCGTGAGCAGTTGCACTATACGCGCTCCGGGGAGATTATTTACATGTTGCCGGAGGCTCCACACCCCAACGCCGCGACACAAAAGCCGACGAAGTAAGTGGACGCGCTGCCGGGCAAGATGCGTAACCCGTTAAAATTTGTAGCTCAACCCCATACGGAGAATGGGATACAACCCGAAGTAATTGACGTAGGTTCGGATCTGCGATTTTGCGGCTGCCACGTCTGCTTGAAAATTTGGGGAGGAACTGGCCTTCTGACAGAAGGCGCCACCGGGCGCAAGGCATTCCGACCCGCTGAAATTCAACAGGATGTTTCCTGGCCCGAAATACACAACACCGGCCTCAACGGGGAAGCTGAAATGCTTATGATTGCTGCGTGGAATCATGTTGCCCAATCCAATCGTCAACTGTGGCCCTACCGTCGGGAACGTCACCTTGCCGTAGCCGGTAAGCGGATCGGACGGATCACTATAGAAGGTCGCGCCGTTGATCGTAAAACTTGTGTTCGGGGGAGCCTGGACGTTGGCTGTCATCTGTATGCCGTTGTAGAACATTACGCCGGGACTTAGGTGGAAGGCGTTTCGCCAGGGGAACCAATCCAGACTGGCTTGCGCGGAGCGCATGTCCAGAGCGGTAACATAGACAAGCCCACCTCGGTTGATGTTCGTGGTGTAGTGGAAGAAATTTCCGCTGCCGCGCAGATTGAACCGGGTTGCAAGCGGAGTAGCTACTTCGACCCCAACACCCAGCGTTCCAACATTCACGTCAACTCCGAGCCTGGAAAACGGGCGCATGGAGGGCGCATCTATCTGCGCCCACAGCGCGGGAGCCATCCAAAGCGCCAGCAGTATGATGAGAGCCGAACAGAAAGAGGAGATGGAGAACTTCAGGAAATGGGGAAAAATCGTAGTGGAATCCATGACAGGTGTCACCTCCAAACAAAAGTTTGAAGTATAGTCTAACCGATCTCTTTCACGCCGCACCATGTTTGCGTTTGCGCGGCAGAGACCACCCTTCAAACCAGTCGCTGGCCGACGATGGATTCCAATACGGACAGGGGAGCATGTTCCGGGGCCACCATTGCCTGCGGCGCGACCAGAAAGGTTTGTTCCAGCGCGTATTGGCCGGACAGCACGGCATGGGGCACTGTATCGGTATAGATCATCCAACTGGAACCGGGCGGAAAGGAGATCGCTGCGCGCGCGCCCTGCGATTGGTAGCCGGAATTTTCCTTGAGGAAGTTGTGGAAGCGCAGCATGAAGCGGTCATAGGGCGAACGTTGCAGCGCAGGAATCGCCCTGCCCACTCCAGCGCGGCAGACCGTTTTGCGCATTTTTCGTATTTGGACGCTTTCGGCGCGCGGCGGCGCGATGCTTGCCGGAATAAATTGCGGTGCCAGCGCGCGAAATGGCTCCCCAACAATCCATTCTCGCGGTCGCGTGGGATGAATGTTCTGAAAAAAGCGCAGAATGCGCGCGCCTTGCGTGGGCCGCGTAGGGAAGGCATCCATGTGCAGCAGGTCGTTGCGCTTGCGTAATGGCAGATTGCGACCTTGTTCCTCAATGGGGCGAAAACTGGTGTAATCCACCTGCCAGCGAGCCTGATAGGGAACCAGAAATCCCACAAGAAATTCCGTTACCCGTTGAGAGTAGCCGCGTAGAATGGCACGCAGCCGCGCATGTGCCGCCGAGTTGGCAGAGCAGAGATTCGCGCCAACAATACGATCCGTTGCCACTTGATAGGCCAAATTTTTATGGAGAACACTACGGCTCTGCTCCAGGCCAAGCAGAAATTGCGCGTCTTCCGCATTTTCCAACGCGACGGGAGTTTGCGGAAACAACAGAATGTTGCCCTCTTCCAGTTGCCTGCACCAGAGACGCGCTTGTTCTGCGGATTTCTGTGTGGTGTCGCGCACGATTTCGAGGGGAAGCGTGACCACGCCCATACATGCAGCATCCTGTGAGTTTATTTCTGGCCCGCCAGCTTCCGCCGGATCCAGAGGCTAAACAGATAGGCCAAGCTGAACAGCATGGCCGCAAGACCCACCGGGGCCGCGATGAACCTATAGCTGATGTTCAGATTCTGCATGGGAAGGTGATGGGCGCCGTCATAGATCATGACGCCAAAGATGGCGCAAAACGTGGTGAAGAAGAAGGCTATAAAGCCGGAGGCCACGCTTACCAACAGGCTGGAAAAGAAACCGAACCGTCCTATGGGAATGCCGAAGAGCGTTGCCTCCGCAGCGGTGGTGGATGGAGACGTGGAAGCATGGGGAGCGTTGGTCATTGTGCCATATCTCTTCTGTGTGGGCCATGCGGCAGCGTCCGCAGCGCGCACTCAGCTAGAATACAGGTTTATGATTGAGACTGCTCAGATTCACCTGCTGCCAGCACTGGAAGTCGCGCGCGAAACTGCCGTGCAACAGGCCCCCAACGGCATTTGCTATGCGAGCTTTGGCCACACGCATCTCCCCGCGCTGGATATGGATCGCATGGTGCAGGCCGTCCCACAAAGCATCGCGTCCGCGCTGAGCCGCAAGGCGTATTATTTCGTCCCGCTTGCCCTTGGCGAAACGGAAGAAACACTGATTGCTCCCGACTATACCACCGAACTCGGCGACCGCGCCGTCTGCCACCGCAATGTTTCTTTCAATGGCGCGGATTGTGTTTTCATCTCCACCCGAATGATGCGCGACCGCTTCGCCCTGGCCTTTGAGTTTTTCATCAATGCCGGACACCACTTTGTCGATGCGGCGGGCGTGCCGGAGAGTTTTTCCCGTCTCGCCTGGGCGCAGGCGGAGGCGAATGTGCGCGGCGAGACCAGCCAGGATGCCTGGGAGAATCGCAAGCAGGCTCTGGCCAACCGTGAGCGCGTGGATGAGAAGGCGCGCGCGGAATATCTGGAAGCTGCTTTTTCTGATGCCATTGCCATCTATCTGCTTTCGTTGACCGTCGATTTTGACTACGCCGAACTGCGCGAGCGTGAATATCCACTGCTGGCTCCGCAGTCTTTGGCGGAGCGGTTGCGCCACATCGCCGAAATTTTCCCGCCCAACGCCGGCTTTGAATTTGCCATTCGGTATCGTCGCCGCAGCAATTAGCGCCTTCATTCACAATCGACAGGATACAATCGGGCCATGATTGCACATCTGCGTGGAAAGCTGCTGGCCAAGACGCCGCACAACGTGATTATTGAAGCGGCGGGCGTTGGATATGAGGTTGCCATCAGCATTCCCACCTACACCGGGCTGCCCAACGAAGGCGCGGAGGTTTCTCTGCACATTTATACGCATGTGCGCGAGGATGCGCTGGCGCTTTTTGGTTTTGCCGATCCTGCCGAGAAACGCCTTTTTGAAAAGCTGTTTTCTGTCAGCGGTATCGGGCCAAAACTCGCTCTCACCGTACTTAGCGGACTCAGCACGGAGCGGCTGGTCGCAGCCATCCGGGGTCAGGATCACGCCATGCTCACGCGCATTCCCGGCATTGGGAAAAAGACTGCCGAGCGCGTGGTGCTGGAACTTAAAGATAAGTTGGAGGAGATGGGGCCAACGGCGATTCCTGGTGTCCCCGCTCCGATAGCGGAGGATGTAATCTCCGCGCTGGTCAATCTGGGCTACCAGCGTCCCGCCGCGTTGAAGGCTCTGGAAGCAGCCTTGGCGCGCAATCCAGAGGCCAACAGCAACTTCGAGCATCTCTTTCGGGCCACGATGGCCGCGATGCGTTAAGAAAGCTCTGAAACAAATCAGCGTTTTGGCGGGGCGGAACTTTAGTTCCGCCGTAAGTGCCTGCAATGAGAGCGGGCGGAAGCCCCTGTGGGTGGGCTGTTCCAATTGATTTACTCCCGCATTTCCCAAAAAGGAAGGAATTTTCGATATTTTCACATCCAGCATCCTTACATTCGGCGTATAGTGAGATTAGTGGGGTCTGCCTTGGCTGGTCGTTTCGGTTGGGCGATCGAGCGGGGTGCGATTCCTGGGGTTTGAGGCGGGCGTTTGTGCCGCCGAGTTGTTTCTTCGTCTACCGCGTGTTGCGCGGCATAGAGCAGGAGGCTTCCGCTGTGTTTGTTTTGTGGCGGAGAGAATCACAAACTGCCATGACCTTCGTTACCGATTTTGTCTGCCCTTCCTTGCTATGTTCGTGAGTAATGCCAGTGCTTGCGTAGGAGGCATGCCATGATGAACATTCTATGCGCGAACCCAGAATGTGGCGCCGAGCTAAAGTACTTGCGCGGCGGTCGTCTCTACCTGATGGAGCGGGAACCATTCACAAGACAAGAAAGTGGCCCGCGTTTTGTGGCATCTCATGTAAGCGTGCGGCGGTACTTCTGGCTTTGCCCATCTTGTTCCGCTCAGTACACCCTTCGCCGATGGACCGACCACGGCGTTGAACTTTCCCCGCATAGTCGTCGGCCACCGATTGCCGTAATGCCGAGACCTGAGCGCCAGCATGAGCATGAGATGATGCCCGGCCTTGTGGGGTAGCGCTGCTTCAAGCGGCAAAGCGCGAGTAGATTGCGCGCGGGTGAAGTACAATCAAGGCGTTCCATCTGTACGCTATGTCCTTGCTACGAAGTTTTGCCCGCCATCGCTGGTTGTTCTGGTTGCACGCTGGTCTGCTGCTCGTGCTGGCTCTGACTTTGCTTGCGATCCAGGCATTGATGCGCAGCTTGCTGATTAGCACCTTTGTCGCGATCTTTCTGCTCATGGTGACGGGTTTTTTTCTGGTGCTCTCCGGCCTGCTCGACTTTGGCGCGGGCGTGGAGGCTTTGCTGGACAAGGAGGCCCACGCCTGGATATGGGTTGTTCTTGCCGCAACGGTCATCTTTACCGGAGTGGTTCTATTTCTTTCGCCGGAGCTTTCCATTGAGCGGCTGCTCGACTTTGCCGTGGTGCATGCCCTGGCGCTCGGCTTTCTGGAGACGCGGCTGGCGAATCGCTTGCGACACCATCCGGCGGCGCGTTCCCGGCTGCTCGGCTTTGCCCGCCTCTCTACTGCTTTTGTCGTCCTGCTGTTGATGGGGACGCTTTATGGCAATCGCTATTCTGTTCTGATTTTGTCCATCTACTGCGTGGTGGTCGCCGCAGAATTGATCTTCCTGCCGCGTCCGGCGCTCCTGCGCCCAGATTCTGGGCTTCCCTCCGCGCCCATTGCGCCGCAAGCGGAATAATTCGGAAGATACCCCCTATTTTTTTCGGAGTTTTGTGCATCTATCTCCTGTAGAATGAATCTTATTGATAATCGGTAGGTGGGCGGGCTGCCCCTGCATGGGATGCCTGGAATGGCCATCTTCCTTCTTGTTGTCCGTCGGTTCTGGGTTTTTCCGAGCTGTTTTTGGAGCTTTCCATGTGGATTGTCCGCCTTGCGCTACGCAGGCCGCTCACCTTCATCGTTCTGGCCATCCTGATCTTCATTCTGGGGATATTCACCCTTCTGCGCACGCCTACGGACATCTTTCCCAACATCAACATTCCCGTGGTCAGCGTGGTCTGGGCGTACAACGGGCTTTCCCCGGAGGAGATGACTGGGCGCGTCACCAGCGGCTTTGAGCGGGCGTTGACCACGACGGTCAATAATATCGAACACATTGAATCGCAGACTTTGACGGGAGTCTCCATCGTCAAAATCTATTTCCATCCGGGAACCAATGTGGATGCGGGCGTGGCCCAAGTCACCGCGATTTCGCAGGCGGTGCTGCGCGCCATGCCCCCCGGAACCGTGCCTCCGCTGATTCTCGCCTACAACGCCTCCAGCGTTCCGGTGCTTCAGTTGGGACTGTCCGGCCCCGGCATCAGCGAGCAGAAACTCTACGATCTGGGCATGAACTTTCTCCGCACGCAATTGGCCACGGTGCAGGGCGCATCCATTCCGTTTCCCTATGGCGGCAAACAGCGCCAGGTGCAGGTGGATATCGACACGGCGGCCATGCAGGCCAAAGGACTGTCTCCCGCCGACATTGTGAATGCCGTGAATGCGCAGAGCATCATTTTGCCATCGGGCACGGAAAAAATTGGGCTGTATGAGTACCAGGTGGAGACCAACAGCGCTCCGCGCAGCATCGCCGGATTAAATGATCTGCCCATCAAAACCGTGAACGGAGCCACGGTCTATATGCGGGATGTCGCGCATGTTCGCGACGGATTCCCTCCGCAGACCAACGTTGTGCGCGTGGATGGCCGTCGGGCCGTGCTGATGTCCATTATGAAGACCGGGGATGCCTCGACCCTGAGTATCATCTCCCGCATTCGCGCTCTTCTGCCGGCTGCAGCGGCAAGTTTGCCGCCGCAGTTGCGCATCGTTCCGCTGGCGGATCAGTCGATCTTTGTTCGCGGGGCCATCAATGGCGTGGTTCGCGAAGCCATCATCGCAGCGTTGCTGACCGCCACGATGATTCTGATCTTTCTGGGCAGTTGGCGCAGCACGCTCATCATTGCCGTCTCGATTCCGCTGTCGATTTTGGTCTCCTTCATCGTGCTGGGGATGTTGGGCGAGACCATCAACATTATGACCCTGGGCGGCATGGCGCTGGCGGTGGGCATTCTGGTGGACGACGCGACGGTGGAGATTGAAAACATCAATCGCAATCTGGAGATGGGCAAGGAGATTGAGCAGGCCATTCTGGATGGCGCCGCCGAAATTGCCGTCCCTGCGTTTGTCTCCACGCTGTCCATCTGCATTGTCTTCGTGCCCATGTTTTTTCTGGGCGGAGTAGCGCGCTATCTCTTCGTGCCGCTGGCCGAGGCGGTTGTCTTCGCCATGCTGGCCTCATATTTTCTCTCGCGCACCGTGGTGCCGACGATGGCCAAATACATGCTGCGGGTGCATGAGGAAGGGCATCTGGAGCATCGCCGCGCCAGCTCCAACCCGCTGGTGCGCTGGCAGATGAAGTTTGAGGATGGCTTTGAGAGCATTCGCAATGGATATCGCGATCTGCTGACCGTCTGTTTGGAGTATCGCGGCATCTTTGTCGCAGGATTTTTTGCCGCTTGCGCCTTGTCGGTTGTGGTGCTCTATCCGTGGCTGGGCCAGGATTTTTTTCCCGACGTGGATGGAGGCCAGTTCAAACTGCACGTCCGCGCGCAAACCGGCACGCGCATTGAGGAGATGGCCCGACTCTGCGATCAGGTGGATCAAACCATTCGCCAGACCGTTCCGCAAAAGGAGATGAAGGCCATCATCGACAACATTGGCGTTCCATACAGCGGAATGAATCTTGCCTATAGCAACTCGGCAACCATCGGTTCATGGGATGCGGATATTTTGGTTTCGCTGGCGCGCAAGCATCGCCCAACGGCGGAGTATGTGGCGCAGTTGCGGCAGGTGCTGGCCGACAAATATCCCGGTGTCACGTTCTATTTTTTGCCCACGGATATGGTCAGCCAGATTTTGAACTTTGGCCTGCCTGCGCCGCTCGACATTCAGATTGTTGGCAACAATATCGCCGCCAACCATGCCTTTGCGGAAAAAATGATGGCGCAGGTGCAGCAGATTCCCGGCACTGTTGATGTGCGCATCCAACAGCCATTCAACGAGCCGGATCTCACGGTGAATGTGGATCGCAGCAAGGCGCAACAGGTGGGCTACCAGCAGCGCGATGTGGCGGAAAGCCTTCTGACGGCACTGAGTGGCAGCTTTCAGACCGCTCCGAATTTCTGGCTGAACTGGCACAATGGCGTCAGCTACAACATCGCCGTGCAGGAGCCGCAGTACACGATGGACACGCTCCAGGATTTGGAGAATATCCCCGTGGCCAACAGCAGCAGCGCGCAGCCGCAGATTCTTGCGAACGTGGCCAGCCTGCAACGCGGGGCCGAAGCTGGAACCGTCAGCCATTACAACGTAATGCCTGTCATCGACATTTACGGCGCGGTGCAGGGAACGGATTTACGCAGCGTCGCGAATCGGATCGACCGCATCGTCAAGCAAGATACCAAAAACCTGCCGCGTGGATCGCAGATCATCATTCGTGGCCAGATTCTGACCATGCGGGAATCAACCATCGGACTGATCGGCGGACTGCTCTTTGCCATCGTGCTGGTCTATCTGCTGATTGTCGTCAACTTCCAAAGCTGGCTGGATCCGTTCATCATTGTCGCGGCATTGCCAGCGGCGCTGGCTGGAATTGTCTGGTTCCTCTTCATTACGGGAACGCACATCAGCGTGCCCGCGCTGACGGGTTCCATCATGTGCATGGGAGTCGCCACGGCCAACAGCATTTTGGTGGTCAGCTTTGCGCGTGAGCAACTCGTGCAGGGCCACGCCGCGCTGGAATCCGCCTTAACTGCCGGGTATACGCGCTTCCGCCCTGTGCTGATGACGGCGCTGGCCATGATTATTGGCATGGTGCCGATGGCGCTGGGCCTGGGCGATGGCGGAGAGCAGAATGCGCCGCTGGGTCGCGCCGTGATCGGCGGACTGATCTTTGCCACGGCGGCGACATTATTTTTTGTGCCCGTCTTCTTCAGCCTCTTTCACCAGAACAAACAGCCGCTGCACGCGGATATTTTGCCGGAGGATGCCGCATGAAACCCACGGAACACTTCGCATCGTCGGAAATGAACGCAGTCGAAAGCGCGAAGCGCCCAGCGCTGCGAGCCGCGCCACAGGCCAGGCGGCGGATGCGAACACTGCTGATCGTTCTGGCAATTGTCGCCGTGCTGATTGCCCTTGGCGGCATTCTGCCCCGCATTCGCGCTCGCGCCGCGCTCCGCGCCCAGACGGAGCGCATGGCCATTCCAACGGTTGCCGTGACCACGGCGCAACTGGGCGCTCCCACACGCGAGCTGGTGCTGCCGGGAACCATCCAGGCATTTCTGGACGCGCCGATCTATGCCCGCACCAACGGCTACGTTCGCGTCTGGTATCACGACATTGGCTCGCATGTTCGCAAAGGAGAATTGCTGGCCATCATCGAAACGCCGGAACTGGATCAGCAGGTGAAGCAGGCCCGCGCCGATGTTGTGACGGCACAGGAAAATTTGAAGCTGGCGCAAATAACAGCGCAACGCTATCAGGGATTGGTGGCCACGGACGCAGTCTCCAGGCAATCCACGGACGCAGCCAACTATTCCTCCAGCGCGTTGCAGGCAACCGTCGCCTCTGCCAATGCCAGCCTCGATCATCTGCTGGAGTTGCAATCCTTCGAGCGCGTCTATGCGCCTTTTGACGGCGTGGTGACGGCGCGCAACACCGATGTCGGCCAACTGGTGGCCTCCGGCAGCAACGGCGGAACCGGCAGCGCTTCCGGCTACAGCGGCAATGCCACGATGGGCAGCGGGGCCGCGTATGGAGGCGCCACGCCGCGCGAACTCTTCCATGTCTCCAGCACGCGCACGCTGCGCATTTTCGTCAATGTGCCGGAGCAGTACGCTCCCGCCGCCCGCCCCGGTGTCAGCGTCGGCCTCACACTGGCCGAGTATCCCGGTCGCGTCTTCACAGGAAAAATTGTGCGCAGCTCGGAGGCCATTGATCTGAACACGCGCACGCTGATGGCGGAAGTGGACATCAATAATCGCAAGGGAGAACTGCTGCCCGGCGCCTACGCGCAGGTACATCTCAAACTGCCCCTGGATCATCCGGCGCTCATCATTCCGGTGAGTGCCTTGCTCTTTCGCGCCGAAGGTTTGCGCGTGGCCACGCTGGATGACAACAGCCGCGCTCATCTGGTTCCGCTGACGCTGGGCCGCGATTGGGGAACCCGCGTGGAGGTTCTCGTCGGCCTGCAAGCCGGAGAGCGCATCATTGACAGTCCGCCGGATTCCATTGTGGATGGGGAAGAGGTGCGCGTGGTCAGCGGAGCTGCGACGCGCGTTGCCGGGGGTGGACATTTATGAGGCACGCCGCTCCCATGCGCGCTGCATCGCAGGCTTGGCTGCTGACTTCGCTGTTGGCTTCGGTCGGGTTGACTGGCTGCATGATTGGGCCAAATTACAAGCGACCCTCCGCGCCCACGGCTCCAGCTTTCAAAGAGGTTGCTGGCTGGCAGCCCGCGCAACCAGCAGATTCTCAGATTCGCAGCAACTGGTGGAAGGCGTACCACGATCCCGATCTGGATGCGTATGAAGCGCAGGTCGATGTCTCCAACCAAAATCTGAAGCTGGCCGTCACGGAGTTTACGCAGGCGCGCGCGACCATTCAGATCAATCGCGCCAATCTCTTTCCATTTCTGGGTGCTGGCGTGGGCGTGATGCGCCAGCGGTTTTCCTATAACAGCGCGACGTACTTTCCAGGCATGAACCAGTACAACAGTTTCAATCTGCCGCTTGAGGTAAGCTGGGAGCCGGATTTCTGGGGTCGCGTGCGGCGTTCCGTTATACAGGCCAAGGCGAATGCGCAGGCCAGCGCCGCTGATGTCCAGAATGTTCGCTTGAGCCTGCAAGCCGAGCTGGCCACGGATTATTTTCAACTGCGCGGGCTGGACGCGCAAAAGCAAATTCTTGATCGCACCGTGACGGCCTTTCAGAAATCCATGCAACTGACGCAGAATCGCTATCAGGGCGGATTGAACTCGCAGTTGGACGTGGCGCAGGCGCGTACCCTGCTGGAGACAACGCAGGCGGAAGATCAGGATGTTGGCGTGGCGCGCGCGCAGTATGAACACGCCATCGCGGTGTTGGTGGGGCAGCCTGCTTCGTCCTTCACCATCGCGCCGCGTGTTCTTGCCACGGTGCCGCCGCCTATTCCTGTGGGTCTGCCCTCGCAATTGCTGGAGCGCCGCCCTGATATTGCCTCCGCCGAGCGCGCAATGGCCGCAGCGAACGAGCAAATCGGTATTGCTCGCACCGCCTACTATCCAACCTTTGCGCTGACGGGGCTGGGTGGATTTGAGAGTGGTCATCCCGGCAACTGGTTCACCGGGCCGAGTTCCTTCTGGTCGGCTGGCTTGTCTGCGTCAGACACCCTCGTTGATTGGGGACAGCGCCACGCAGTGGATGTGCAGGCGCAGGCCGCGTATGACGGCACCGTCGCCGCATATCGGCAAACCGTGCTGACGGCGTATCGGGAGGTCGAGGACAATCTGGCGGCGCTGCGCATTCTGCGCGACGAGTCCGCAACGCAGCGGGAGGCCGTAGTCGCGGCGCAGAAGCAACAGGAGATCGCCACCAGCCGCTATAAGGGCGGCATCGACAATTATCTGAACGTCATCACGGCGCAGAGCATCGAGTTGTCCAATGAACAAACGGCTGCGCAGATATGGACGCGCCAGATGACCGCAAGCGTCCTGCTGATTGAGGCGTTGGGCGGTGGATGGGACGCAAAACAATTACCGAAGTTCTGATGCGGTGCAGTGTACATCGAAAGAGTGTCCTTCTGAACAGAGCGTGGTGAAGTGAAGAATCCAGGAAATATCCGTCCAACAAGAATGTAATTGGAAAAGAGGAAATCTTATGAATCATCTGGAAGAACCACAAGAGAATGCAGCGCACCTGCCGGAACGTCCGGCGGCGGGCAGCGGTATTCTGGATCGCAACTGCATGCACGATCGCATCTGCTGGACGATTCTGGATCGCATCTCCGACGGAACCTATCAACCCGGCGACCGACTGAAGGAGCTGATTCTGGCCCGCGAGTTTCAAGTGAGCCAGGCTCCCGTGCGCGAGGCGCTACGCAAGCTGGAGGCCATCGGCGTGCTGGAATCGGAACCCTATCGCGGCACGCGTGTTCGCGCCATCACGCCGCAGGAGCTACGCGACACCTATCAACTGCGCGGCATTCTGGAGCAGACGGCGACGCAGTATATCCGCCAATTTACGGTGGAGGATGTGGACATTCTGGATCGGGAGTTTGCTGCGATGCAGGCCGCCGTCCTTGCCGGAGATATGCAAACCGTCGCGGTTCACAATAAAAATTTTCATTGCCACATTGTGCTTTGTTGTGAAAACAAGGAACTGGTGCGCGTCTGGAAGTCGCTGGGAGTTGGGTTAATTTCGCGTTTGAACATACAGCGTCTGGCCATGTCTGGTCGGTTGCCTGCGGCGGTGGCCGCGCACCGCCAGATCATTGACGCCTTTCGTAGCGGGGATTTTTTGCAGGCTGGCAATTTGCTCCGTGAGCACTCTTTCCAATTTATCGCCAATCTCGATGAGATGATCCTCCCGCACACGCGAGAGTCAACGGTGGTGGCTCAATAGAAGATTCCTATCGAGACGGGCAGCGTCGTGCTAGGAAAGCCAGAAAACTCCAGCAGCGGTGGCAGATGCCGGGCATAACGCCAGATTCTCTGCCACGAATGTCCACTCTCCGGGTTCTAGTGTTGTGGCAGACGCACGACAATGCCTGTGCTGAAGGTTGTTATGCCCAAGTCTTGGATGCCGCCAGCGGAAGCAAATATCCCACCATAATTAAACTCGACGGCCCGCCAGTCAACGTGCGACGACAGCTTCCAATCCAGACCGCCAAGAATTTGACCCATCATTGTGCCGCCGCCGTTTTTGTTGATATTGTTGGTATTTCCGGGAGCGCCATCAGGGATCAATTCGCCAATCTGGGAGTCGCCACCGCCGATCAGACCCTCCAGGTACGGATGGAGACGCGATGCGACAGGCAGCTTGAACGCGAGGCGTGGCCCCAGCAGAAATCCAATCAGCGATTGCGCTGGCCCCCCACTATATATCCCGCTGCCGACGGTGCCGGATTGAAGCGAGAGGCGAAAATCCGGCCCCAGGCTGAGAAAGCTCAGATGGCGCTTAAAGCTCTTGTCCTTATATACGCCGAAGGTGATTCCGTACATTCGCGGCTCGCCCACGGCCTGGATGTTGGTGGTGCTGAACTCGCTGTACAGGCCGACCTGCGCCACCGCAGGGAGCGATGCCAGCAGGAGAAAAAAAGATAAAAACTTCAAAGACCTCATCGTAAAAAAATACCTCGCCTTCAAAAAAAAACACCCAGGATCGTAATCCCCTGCCGGGGTTACGGCATACGCACGACAATGCCCGTGCTGAAGGTTGTTGTGTCCAGGCCCGCAGAGCCTCCGGAGGCAGGAAGTTCGCCATCGCCAAGCTCGATGATCCTCCAGTCAACATGTGGCAGAATCGTCAGGTCAACACCTCCGAGAAATTGACTCTCGAATCTATTGCTGCTGTTCCGGGAAGCCCCTTCGCCAAGTTGGGAGTCGCCATCGCCGATCAGCCCTTCAGCATACAGATGAAGAAGCGTGACTGGCAGCTTGAAAACAAGGCGCGGCCCCACCAGAATGCTCGTCAGGGATTGCATGGGGGCATTCGCGCCACTACCGGGGCCGGATAAAAACGAAACGCGGACATCCGGCCCTGCGCTGAGCAAACTCAGATGGTGTCCAAAGTTCTTGTAGTAGTATCCGCCGAGGGTGGGGCCGTAAAGCTGAGGCTCATTCGCGGCGTGGAGGTTGGTGGTGCTGAATTCGCCATACGCACCGAACTGCGCCATCGCCGGAAGCGATGCAAGCAGGAGCAGAAAAGGTAGAAATTTCAGAAACCTCATCGTAGAGAAATACCTCCCCAGGATCGCAATCTCCCGCCAACACTACGGCAGGCGCACCACAATGCCCATGATGACCGATCTGGGATGGGAGCTGAGGCCGAGTCCAGAGATTCCGCTATAGCTGAACTCGACCACCCGCCAGTCAACATGCGGTGCCACGTTCAAATCCATTCCGCCAATAACCTGGTATTCAAGCTCGTCATAGGTTCCATTTGCCGGCCCTCTCCCCACCTGCGGCTGCGAGCCGGATACATAGTGGCCGAGACCGACCAGGCCTTCTGCATAGGGTTGGAGCGGCACGACACGCGGAACAAAGGCGAGGCGCGGCCCAGCAAGAACATTGAACAGGTGCGTGTAATCGCCGCCGAAGAGAAACGCTCCGCGCATATCCAGCCCCGTTGTGAGGAAGGAAATATGCCCTTTATCGCCATACGCGCCGACGATGGGGCCGCTGATCCAGTCCGCGTGGGGGGCGTTGATTTTGGATGCGCTATACCCGCTATACAGGCCGATCTGCGCCATCGCCGGGAGTGACGCGAGCAGGAGCAAAAAGGGTAAAAATTTCAAAAACTTCATCGTCAGAAAATACCTCTCCTTCAAAAAAACCCTTCCACGATTCTAATCCCCCACCGGGGTACATATCGAATCGAGGACGTGTTTTTGGGGGAGCTACGGCAGACGCAGCACCAGGCCGGTGCTGAAGGTTGTGGTGGACATGCCGCCAAAGGTGCCGTAGTTGACTTCCGGGATGCGCCAGACCAGACGCGACATCAGTTTCCAGTCGAGTCCCCCGATGTAGGCCACTTCGCCGTAGTTCTTGCTGGGGAATGCGGGCGTGGTATACGCGCCTGCGCCTGCGCTTACATACGTGCCACCGAAGAGAACTTCCGCGTAGGGGCGCAGCGACGCGACGTGGGTCTTGAAGGAAATCTCCGGGCCAATCAGGTAGCTGTCAATCCCATCGGAAGTTCCCGATTGATTCACCTGCACCACAGAGAAGCGGGCATCGCCACCGACGTTCAGAAAGGACAGTCTTTTCTTCAGATTCACCTCATCGTAGCCGCCGAGGGTTATGCCGTTATATTCCGCGCTGCCGGGCATGCTGAACGAAGTCGAGCTGAAAATAAGATAGATGCCGCTGTTCTGCGTCGTTGCGTCGCTCTGCGCCATTGCAGGGAGTGCTGCGAGCAGGAGCAAAAAAGATAGAAACCTCAAGAGCCTCATCGTAGAAAGACACCTCATCTTCAAAAAATCCCTTCCACGATTCTAATCCCCTGCATGGCGCAGAACGAAGGAGAGGCGCTACGGCATGCGCAGCACCACGCCAGTGCTGAACGTTGTGGCCGACATGCTGTTAAACGTGCCGTAGTTGATTTCCAGGATGCGCCAGGCCAGATGCGGGGCCAGTTTCCAGTCAACACCACCGATGTAAGCCAACTCGCCATAGGTTTTGCTAACGGACTCGGAATAGCCATACGCGCTGGCGCTGACGCTTGCATACGCGCCACCGAAGAGAATTTCAGCGTAGGGACGCAGCGATACAGGAGTCTTGAATGAGACCTCCGGGCCGATCAAGAAGCTGTCAAACCAGTTAGAAGTCGCTGCGAACCCAGTACCGTAATTCGCATGAGTAAAGGACATGCGGGCATCGCCACCGATGTTCAGGGCGGGCAGCGAGTGCTTCAAATTCACCTCATCGTAGCCACCGATGGTTGCGCCATTGTATTCTGGGCTGCCGGACGAGCTGAGCGCCGCTGTACTGAAATCAGCGTATAAGCCGCCAATCTGCGCCATTGCGCCGAGCGGAGCCAGAAACAGAGCCAGTGTTAAAAGACGGAAAAGTACCTTGGGAAATTGCATCCAATTGCCTCCGAAAAAAAATCAGTTTTAACTTCTTTTGAACTTCCCCGGAATTGTAAAGTTATTGTGGGCCAGAGGCAACAAAATTTTGTGGGTGCCCCAGGTCTCGATTTTGAGACTTGGGATAGCCTGCGTCCTGCGACTTCACTCAGGATCAACTCCGCAGAGGAGTCTGGATGACAGGGTTTGCAGTGTCAGCAATCAAGCGCCGCATAATCCCAGGTCTCAAAATCGAGACCTGGGGCACCCAATTTCCTGCTCAATCTTACTCGCTAATATCCCGGATATCCGCAGCCACTATTTGCGCTTTGCGCGCTTTTGTTTCTTGTTGTTTTTGCGCTGCTTCTTCGCGGAAGCCGCGCTGCTCGGCTTTCCGGCGCGCCTCCCAGTGAACACGAGCGATTCCTCCACCACCGAAAACTGCAATTTATTTTCGGAGATGTCGATGCGGTCGAGAATCACCTGCACGCGATCTCCGGCGGAGTAGCAATGGCCGGAGCGCTCGCCCATAATCTGCCGCGTGTTTTCGCGGTAGGTGTAGCGGTCGTTGCGCAAGCTGTCGATGGGAACCAATCCCTCGACAAACAGATCGTCCAGTTCCACAAACAATCCATAGCGCGTGGCGTTAAGCGCGATGGCGGAAAACTCCTCGCCCACGCGGTCGCGCATAAAGCGGACTTTTTTCCACTCGATCAACTCGCGTTCGGCATCGGCGGCGCGGCGCTCGCTCTCGCTGCACTCCTGGGCAATCCCCGCCAACTCCGCTTCTTCCATCGGAAATGGAATCGTCGGCTTCTCGGCCAGCCAGGGCCGCTGCTTCCGCCCCGACTGCGCTCCGGGAATTTCTCTCTTCCACGGCGGCAGCGCCTCCACTTTTTCCGGCAACTCGACGTGCCCATCCACGCCCGCAGCCAGCAATGCCTTGGCAATGCGATGAACAATCAGATCGGGATAGCGGCGAATGGGCGAGGTGAAATGCGTGTAGCTGGGCGCAGCCAGCGCAAAGTGGCCAACGTTCTCCTCGCTGTAGCGCGCCTGCTTGAGCGAGCGCAGCATCAGACAAGTCAGAATGCGCTCCTCTGGCTTGCCCGCGAGACGCGCTGTCAGCTTTTGATACATCTGCGGCGTGACGGGAATGTCTTCGGGAATCTCGACGGTATGTTTTCGATTGTTGCCGCTGCCGTATCGCGTCTGAGCGCGTCGCATTCGATCACGCCGATCGCCGCGCAGCTCCATCTTGCGCACCGGCAACGCGCCCAGCCCCAGCGAGTAGCCAAAGCCTGCGGCAATCTCCTCAAAATTTACGATGCGTTTGGGGTCAGGCTTCTCGTGGATGCGATAGAGGCTGGGCACGCCGAGCCGCTCGATCCATGTGGCAACGGCCTCGTTGGCGGCCAACATACATTCCTCAATCAGGCGATTGGCCCAGTTGCGCTCCGAGCGCGTGACACCGCTCATCTGACCGTGCTCGTCAAACTGAATGATTGGCTCCGGCAGATCAAAGTCGATGGAGCCGCGCTGTTCGCGCTGCGTGTTCAACAGGCGGGCCAGCGCGTAGAGTCGCTCCAACTCCGGAACAAGCGCGGCAAACTCAGCGCGTGTGCCCGCGTCGCCTTCCAGAATCGCGTGAACCTGCGTGTAGGTCATGCGCCGCGCTGAGCGAATTACGCCTTCGCATATTTCCGCCGAGCGTGCCGTGCCGTCAGCGGCAATTTGCAGGATGCAGGACAGCACAAGGCGATCTTCGTCGGGCCGCAGGCTGCATACATCCGTGGAAAGTTCCGCAGGCAGCATGGGAATGGCGCGATCAGGAAAATAAACGGAGTTGCCGCGCAGACGCGCCTCCAAGTCCAGCGCTGTTTCTGGACGCACATACGCGGCGACATCAGCGATGTGAACCTGCAATTCGTAGCCGCCATCTTCGAGGCTACGGGCAAACACGGCATCGTCAAAATCGCGCGCGGTCTCGCCGTCGATGGTGACAATGGGCAGTCCGCGAAAATCGCGGCGGTTGGCGTAGAGCGCCGGATTTTTCTCCGGCGGAAGAGCCACGCTGCGCGCCTCCTCCAGCACGCGATCCGGGAAGACATGCGGCAGATGATGCTTGCGGATCAGAATTTCGACATCGACGCCAAAGGCATCGCGCTCGCCGAGAATTTCAATCACGCGCCCGCGTGGCGCTCGTGTCGGCGTTGGCCAGTCGGTGATCTCGACATTCACCACCAGCCCTTCGAGCGTCTCAGGAGTCCGACCGTCCGGCGCGGCGGCAGTCTGGATTGCCAGCAACCCGGCCTCCGCGCCCAGCACGCGATGCGGCGTGATGGCGCTGGCTGCGGAGGGCATCTCCAACCCGACAGGAATCATGATTGGCTGTGAGCTGCGGTCGTCGAGCGGAGAGACGAAGTTGGCAGCGGCGCGCCCGTCCTTTGAGAAGACGCGCCCTTCATGCGAGGAGCCGCGTCCAGCGCGCTGCCCGCCTCCATAGTGGAAGATGCCCACCACGGTCGGATTGCGCCGCTCCATCACGCGAACAATGCGCCCGGAGCGACGGCCATCGCCACGCGCAGGCATCAACTCCACCAGCACGGTGTCGCCCTGCATCGCACCTTCGAGCGCGTCGGGGGGAATAAAAACGTCCTGATCCTGCCCTGCTCCGCGTTGCAGCGGACGCACAAAGCCAAAGCCTTCGCGATGTAAATCCAGCCGCCCACTCACCAGCGCATCGCGGGCCTGCGCGGATTGAGCTTGCGCGGATTGCGACAAGGCCCATTGCTCCCGATCCATCTTGGTCAGCAGGCCACGCGCAGTCAGGCGAGCCAACTGTTCCAGCAGCAAGCGGCGCTCGCGTCCGCCGCCCAGGCCCATCTCGCGCACCAGTTGCTTGTAGCTGACGCGCTGGCCTGCGGAGCGTTCTATGCGGCGGAGAAGGTCGCGGTCGGTCATTCGGGCATCCTAAAAAACAGGGAAGAAGGCATTGATCCCTATGGTACCTGTGGCGGGAATCTGTTGAGTTCCCTTTGTGGGCCAATACCATTTTTGCCCTCAACCCATATATATTTTGGATATCTGGTTAGGGCTGTGCTTCTCACTGGAGTAAGATGGCAGCGAGAGAAGTTTGACGATCACCGAAGGCCGCCTCCACAGATGCAGGACGAATCCTGGGGAGGACATCCAACGAAATGAAAGGATTACGGAAGACTTATGTGGAAACCGAATCAACCAGGAAATAGCTCACTCACTCCTTCTTCCTCAGCCCCGGGGCGTCCGCAGCTACCATCTGTAACGACAGGTGGAGATGTCCAGACTCCCCGGCCCACCGCAACCGCCAGCGCTGCCACGACTGGCGAACAGGCGACCATCGGAAAATCGCTGGTCATCAAGGGGGAAATCTCTGGCAGCGAAACACTCTACATTGATGGACAGGTGGAAGGCTCGGTGAACATGGCGGGCAACCGTGTCATCGTGGGACGCAATGGCAGCGTGGCCGCGAACATTGCGGCGCGGGAAGTTGTCGTGCTCGGCAAGGTGCGCGGCAACATCAATGCCAGCGACCGCGTGGACGTTCGTAGCGAAGGATCCCTGACCGGAGATGTCGTGGCGCAGCGCATCAGCATTGAAGATGGAGCCTACTTCAAGGGCGGCATCGACATTCGCAAACCCGGCGCCAATCCGGGAAGGGAACAGGAGAGATTGCAGGTGCCCGCCGCACCCGCGATGCCTCCGCAAGCTGTTGCCACAATGTAAGAACGGGCGGCAGATAGCTTCCTGCCGCAGGAACGGCCCGCGCGGCCTCCGCGTTCAAGCGGAGGCCGCGCGGTGTTTGCAGCCTGCCTACCCCCAGCCAGCAGCCAATCCCCGCAGCCGGTTGCATCTTTTTTCTGGAGCCTGCATCTATTCCTATTGCAACGTGGAGGTGGGTTCGTGATAAATACACATTTCAACAAAGATCGTGTCCCCGCTAGCGCATTTCCATAAATGATGTATAGTTGAATTGCTGGCGAAACCCGCGACGCATGGAGTATGGCGAAGCCCTACGATGATGATTTGCACCGTAAATTTCTTGCTGCTTATGACCGCGGCGAGGGCAGTATTTCCGCGTTGTCCGTTCGCTTTGGAGTCAGCCTGCCCTGGGGGTGGAAGATCTCTGCGGCACGCAAGCGCACAGGCCAAGCCGAGCGGGTTCGACATCACCCCGGACGCAAGCGAAAAGTGGATGCGGCGGCCGAGCGTCAAGTTCTGCAGTGGGTTCGTGAGCGGGCCGATCTAACTCTGGAGCAGTTACAGACCCAGTTAC
>JAJZIJ010000050.1 GCA_021810625.1 Acidobacteriota bacterium | reverse complement strand
ATCGCTTTACGCGGCCCTACACGCCGCGCACCAACGGCAAAGCCGAGCGCTTCATCCAGACCGCGCTGAGAGAATGGGCCTACGCACGCACGTATCAGAACTCCAACGAACGCAGCCAGGAGCTAAATTCCTGGCTGCATCTCTACAACTGGCATCGTCCCCATGCTAGTCTGGGCCAGCCTCCTCCCATCAGCCGCTCCGGCCTCGAAGGGAATAACCTATTGAGCCACCACACCTAGAGTCCGCATCGAGCTTGTCCCCCATCGCCAGCCCTGAGCTTCTCGAAGGGTTCAGAATGACTCTATTTGAGGATGGACTCTCTCGAATTACTCGACCATCTGCAAATTCAGAGCAATCCGCGCGCCATTGACCAGCACCACGCTCTGATTGATGACATCCTGGCTGGTTATTTTATTTTCGACGAAGGCGCGCAACGCGCTCTGCGGACAGATGTAGTCGATGGTTTCATCGGAATGGCTGGTTGCCGTAGGAAGACTTCCCGCTCCAAGGCTATGGCTCACGGAAAAGTCAATCGTCCCATATCCCGCATCTTCGGGAATGTCTTTCAAAAGCGCCTTCAACTCTGGAGCAAGAAAGAGGTCGAAACTCTGCGCGGCTCGCTTGTAAATCGAGCTGGCGCTCCCCGGCGATACCAGCGTGTCGCGCATCGTCAGATGCAGCGCAATCTGGCCATTCTCTATCGCAAAAACCGGAGGCGGCGTATCTTCCAGATGAAATTTTGCGCCGTCATTTTGCACCATTGCATTGATCTGTGGCTGCCACTTCGCCTGCAACCGCGCAACGTCTGCGGATGTCGGCGAAGGAAGCGGAGCGGATTGCGCTGCCGCCACAGAAGCAACCGAGGGCGCTGCGGCGGACGTGGAAACAGCGTTGCCCGTGCCCGATGAAATTACTCTCCGCGCTTGCCGCGGAACCGACCGTTCGAGAGATTCCACGTTCAGCGGATTGCGCTGCCCCAGCGCCAGGCCAAAATCTTTTCCGTCCACATAAATATCCGAGCGATTCAGAATCTCCTGTCGCGCCGCATCTCCGGTCGCGTGCGCATAGGCGAAGGCATCGTCCCGACTGAAGACAACCACCAGCGCCTCGCGTCCCTCGTAGTCATACGTCTTGCTGACATCGCGCGCGTCATACATGATCTCGAACCCAATCCCATCGCAATCAACGTTCGGAGGAATGGTTTGCGTCACGAGCCGCAGCATGGGAACAATCACGTCCTGCAGCACGCGGCTGGCGCGTTGATTCTCTGTCATCTGCTGCGCGTTCAAGGCCGCGCCATAGATGCCGGATACCTTCAGCAGCAAGCGGTCTCGAAAGTAGACAAATTCGATTCCATTGCGATCCCGCGCCGCATGGCCGGAATGCGCCTTCAAATATCGGGCCAGATGGAAAGGAAATGGAAACTTCGTCGCAGTGATCGCCTGTTGAAGAGAGAGTAGCTGCGGAAGATACTTTGACTCTTCAGCTTTCAATTGCGGATTTAAGATCGCAGCGGGACTGACCTGGCCGAATGCAGCGACCGAGCCGCAAAGCAGCGCACTCCCCGCAAGGAGACATCGCCCAACGCCGCCAACCCGCTTTGTCCATTTCATGCGCGCTTACTTCTTCGCAGCGCCGTGTTCCCAACTCGCCCAACTCCAATGCGATGGGCGGGAGTACGCGGGCGAAGCGATGGCCCGTGTGTAGGCGACCACATCGTAAATCTCATCCGGTGTCAGAGACTTGCCGTAAGGCGGCATCATCGCCGATTTCCCCGTAGCGGCTCCTCCAAGCGCGATGACCTGTTGCAGATCAGCATCACTCACTCCATTGAGCAAGGTTCCATCATTCATCAGCGGAGGCGTGGGCGTTACGTTGGAGCGATTGGACGGCCCTGCTGGTGTTGTATCGGAATGACACCACACGCATTGTTGATAAAAAATTCGCTTCCCATCGGCCTGGTGATAATCCAGAGGGAGGATGTGCGTCGGGTCGTTCCAATCCGTTTCGGAGCCATAGGAGCCAAAAGAAACATACTCCGTCCCTTTGGGATGCGGAACGCTTTTGACGATCAAGCCCTGATCGTATGGCCAGTACTCGTGCAGATGTGGCGCAATTTCTTTCTTGCCGTAGACGGTCAGCCCCAGACATACGATCAGAACGAAGAAGAAAATCAAGAGGAGCCTCATCCTCATTTTCACTGCCCTCCCATTGCGGCTGTGGCCCCTGCGTCTCCAGCCGACGAGCTTTGCTTCAGCGTCAAGAGATACGCAGTTATCTCTTTGATCTCATCGTCTGTGAAGGATTGCCGTGGCTCGATTGTTCCCGGAACCAATGCCTGCGGATTGCGCAGCCAAGCCTCAATCCACGCCGCATTCAACCAGTTGCCCACGTTGTTCAGGCTCGGCCCCACGTAGCCTCCCGACGCTCCGATGGTATGGCACGACTGGCACTGATATTTTCCGTTGTAGAGTTGCTGGCCGCTGGCCGCCATCTGCGGAGTAAAGCTCTGCGGATTGACTGCGTCGGGATTAACATCCGGCTTGCGTAGAGACGCCGAGATATAGTTGGCGATGGTCGTCGCGTCCTTGTCCGGCATATTGAACTCTGGCATACGCGAGGTGAGCGTTGGACGCAGGGTCTGCGGATTTTTCAAAAATTGAACCAGCCAATCGCGCTGCGACCGACTGCCCTCATAGGAAAGCTCCGGTGCCAGTGTTCCACCGTAGCCGTTGAACGAGTGGCAGACGTAGCATTTGTACCGTTGATAGAGCGCTCCAAACGGGCCATCGGGGTGAAACTCTGGATGCGGCTGCGGAACAATGGTGGAGTTTCCCGCGCTGTTCGTCGAGGGAATCCCCGTCATGCTCAGCAACGCTGTTGCCACATCCTCCACATCGGTCTGGCTCATGTGAAATTGCGGCATACGCGCTGCCGGTGTTACAGAAGTTGGATTCGTCACCTTGTTCTGGATGTACGCAATCATGAACTTTGGAACCTTCGACACGCTAATGTCGAGAACCCCGCCGCGTTTCTCCGCAAAGTGCAAGGAGCGCGCAGAATTGACCTGAAAAAGATAGGGGCCAGCCGCCATGCCAAATGCAGAGAGATCAGGCCCGAAGTTCTTCCGCGGCGCAACTCCCTGAATTGCGTGGCACTGGACACATCCCTTGTCCTGGAAAAGCTGGCGACCAAGCTCGACTTCTGCGTCGGTAGGCGCGCCCAGCTTGGGAACATCGCTCAGCAAGTCTGGATCGGTGAGCCGTCTCTCAATATATTGCGAGACCTCATACAAATCCTTGTCCGACCATTGATACTGCGGCATCTTGGTGTGCTGCAAGTACCCCTCTGGGTTGAGCAGCCATGCCACCAGCCACTCCGGCTTCACTTTGCTGCCAACCTTCGTCAACTCCGGCCCGATATCGCCGCCGATGAGCGTAGTTTCTCCGCCGCGATCCACGGCGAGAGAGTGACACGTCACGCAAAACATCTGATCGAAACGTATCTTTCCCTGATCCGCCACATCCCCACTTTTATTTGCAGCAGCGACCACACGCGGATTGAAGTGGTACGGAGCAACAGGCTTTGCCCGCTGCACGCTCAGATACGCGGAAAGCGCGCGCAACTCCTGCTCACTGAGATTAAATTTCGGCATTCGTGGATTCGTCGCGACCCCATCCACAAGGGTGTTGCCATCCGCGTCCGTGATGGTGCGCGGCTCCTTCAGCCACTTGTAAATCCATTCCCGGCTGACCTTCGTCCCCACGCTGGTCAGGTCGGGGCCAAGCATGGCCGGACGATCCACATCCTGAAGTTGATGACAGCCGATGCAGTTGTATCGCACCAACAACTGCCGTCCATGATTCAATCGAGGGGTCTGGGCCAGATCCGCGCGATGGCAGGAGCCGCAACTACCCTGCATATATTGCATGGGCATGACCGACTGCTTCCATGCCAGCGCGCCCGGATGCGCGTGCCGGACAAGACCCTGCCCATGCGATTTCCATGTGCATACGTCTGCTGTCTTCCACGGCCAGAATATCCAAACTAACGCAACAGCTATACAAAAAGCGAAGACATGGGGGAACCATGAGACAGCTTTTTGCATATACGACTTTGTTGACATACCCACTCCATGTTTGTGTCCATATCCACGCCCAAAATCACCCCACGGATTCACAATTCGTTCACCCGCATCCAGGAATTTTCGATCCGTGCTGCCCTATTTCTTCACCGTCAAGTTGGCGTTCGTTACCTGCGTTATCGAACAGCAGCAGTCCGCGCAGTCACAACCAGACTTTGCGCTCATGCCCATGTTTGCCTTTGCCGCATCCGCTTTCACCGTCACCACCTGTGTCGTCGGCTGAGCTTCCGCGCTCCATGTCTTCAACGTGTACTGGCCGGGAGGAACATTCTTGATTGCGTAGTTGCCTTCCTTGTCAGTCAGCGCATAGTACGGCGTGGGTACAACCACGATGTGGCCCGACATCTCCGAGTGAACCTTGCAGAGCAGTGGAACATCGCCCAGATTGTTAAACGTGAATGACTTCACAATCCCCTGCGGCCAGGTACCCATGTTGTGCGCCAGCTTGCGATCACCATTGATGGCAGGCCAGTACACGTTGTGCTGAACCGAATCATCGTTGAGAAAATTCACTGCCGTTCCTTTCAGAATCACGAGCACATGCGGAACGAACTCCATCCTCATTTGATCCATAATCGCGTGCTGGACAGGCGGCGGGAATGTCTTCCCCGGAATGCTGTCGATATAGACAACAATATTCTCCGGGGAAGCCATTCCTTGCGCTGTGACCTTTCCTCTCACATCCCCTGCCTGGGCAAAACGCGCCAGCGATGCCACCAGGATGAAAACAGCGGACAATACAGCGATCTTCTTGTATTTAGCCACGGTTACGTCTCCTTTCAGGAGGTCGTGCAATCAGAAAGAGCCTATGGGACAACGAAAGATGCGAACGTTACCGCTTCACGGTCAAGTTAACCATCGCCATGCCCGCTCCCACGGTCACAGTCTTGGTCACAGGCTTGGCCTGTTCGCTCCAGGTGGTCAAGGTGTACGTTCCCGGAGGAACGTTCTTGATGTCAAAGTTGCCAGCCTTGTCGGTGAGCGCGAAGTACGGCGTCGGCGTAACGATAATGTAGCCGGACATCTCCGGGTGGACATTGCAGAGCAGCGGAACGTCGCCCAGATCATTGAAGGTGAATGGCTTGGCAATTCCCTGCGGCCATGTCCCCATATTGTGAGCCAGCTTGCGGTTGTGGTTGATGGCGGGCCAGTACACGTTGTGGCCGACCGGATCCTCATTCTTGAAATCCACCGTTGTTCCCTTCAGAACAACAAGTACATGTGGGACAAATGCCAAGTGCAACTGATCCATTTGCGCGTGTTGCGCCGGAGGAGGAAATGTCTTTCCTGGGATACTCTCAACGTAGACGGCGATATTTTCCGGGGAACGCATTCCCGGAGCAGCGACCTTGCCCATCACATCACCCGCCCAGGCAAGACTCGACAACGCGAAGGCGGAGACAGCGGCAACAGCAAAAAGAGTTGATCGTTTCGTGGTGTTCATGTATGGATTTCCCTTCAAATAGGTTAAGGCCATCGCAGGCCCATTGTGTGTACGTGCATCATCAATAAGCAAAATCAATGCCAGCCAATAGTTGATTCTGACGATAGAACTGCGTTGTTGTTCCCGGAACAGGTTGCTGGTAGCTGTAGGAGTATTGCGTCTCGATCTTGATGTTCGGACGCACCAAGATTTGCAAGCCGGGACTGTAGATATTCCGCGTGTCATAGCGCGAGACCCCCAATATCCGATCCGTTGGAGAATTCACGCCATCGTAGCGCATCAGCCCGATAAGCCAAGGATAGAACCAATACTCGGCCTCTGCAAATCCACCAGAGTACGTCACGGGAGTTGCGGACAGATAGTCGGTGCCGCCTGCGTTGAGGGTTTTGTTTGCATCCCGCGCATGTTCATACAGCCCCCACAGCTCGAAGTCACCGCGGAACCAATAATCAAACGCCCCACCCGCACGATAAAAAGGCTCATGGAGGACAGGCGCATTGGGATACAGTACCCCGCCTTGATTCAGCTCGTTGTCTCCGTAATATCCAAAGGCATTGAACCGTATCTCAGTGTGCTGATGGATGCCAGTCGGCCCGGCGGCCATGATTTCTTTGCGAACCGCCGGATCCCGCTCCAGATTGAAGCTCTGCCAAAGATTGACGTAGACATCCTTGGAGTTGCGCGCCGCGAGCGGTACTGCCGTGCCGTATTGGGCATTCTCCCCGTCCAGAACCGTCACAGTCCACCAAGAGTAGCCCTTGTGCGGAAACCCGCCAAACTCAAGTCCATGTTGCGGACTGGCAAAGGTAAATGGATTATTTGTCGTTCCAGGAGCCGGCGCAACCGCCGTCTCATCGTAAATTGCGTAGTTCGTCAGGTTGATGGTGCGCGCCTGCGTGAATGGGATATCGAGTTCAAACTGCCCGTACCGGACATTTAGATCGTTCTTTGGAACATGCAAGTAGTATCCGACAAAGTTGTTTGCCTTTAGATACGCATCGCCCAGTCCTCCGCCAGTTCCAGTACCCCCAGTGGAGATGTCGTCATCAATCCAGAATTCGAGCGAAGGCCCCAAGCTGCTCGCGGAAATGATCGTGAACGTGTTGGGTTGGAATATCTCGGTCTGCGGGACAAAGCCGCTGGCAACAATCACGGGGTTTGGCTGCGGACTGGTGTAGGTAAAGTAGCCAGAGTAGCGGAAGGCAATAGGCAGAATCGGGAGTTCTCCGGGCCAGATGGCGTGGGGAAATGCCTCCTTCTGCGCCGGGGCCCCCAACATCAGAGGCGGCTCTTTGACAAAATCCTCATTGTCCTCTGGAAACTTGAAGCCATTTTCTTTGAAGGCCAGACCAAAATCGTTGAGTTCTGGCCAATTGTCGTGACAGGTGGCGCATGCCGTGTGATACTTCCGCGCAAAGGCGGGAATGGCCGTGGCGCGTGGCGCTGAGACCTGAATCCCGATCAAAATACCCGTCACAATGAGCGTAAAGCCAAGAGCAACCCTGATTTCCCGATTCATCAACGACCATTCCTCCCATACGCTGCTTCGTTCAAAACAATGGAAAGCCCGAACATGTGAGCAACACATTGTCAGACTAGCTTTCGCGTCACAGTCTAACCATGACAAACATCACAACCATGCGTGACGCACATCACATATGGTCTCACGGCTTTTGAGATACCCCGATCAGGACGTGAAAACCGGGGAGTATTTCCTACTACGCGCACGTTCCAGCGCGCATTGTCGTTATCGGCGCGTTTGCCCAACTGCGATACAGATACGGGGTCGTCGCAAGCATCTTCACCCCAATCCACAGGCTGTAGCAAGCAACGACGGTCACGGCGCTAATGTCGCTGAGATGGGATTGCGTAGCGAGAATCATTCCAAGGACGGATGTAACTCCCGCGAGAATGCACAGCCCGCTTGCCTTCCGTGTATCGCCCCGGAAACGGAATGCCAATCGCAGATACCACAATCCCCAGAAGACCCCCTGCGCCCCAGCCAGCAGAACCAGCAGGCGCAAGTGCGTCGGCGCCGATTGGTACATCCAAAGAAACAGCCAGCAGGCAAGCAAAACGATTCCAGCCATCAAATAAATGCGGAGCGCGGAACGCCTTGCACCATCGCACCCCTGCCTCATGCAGATCAGTATCCCAGGGACGAGCAGACCCGCAGACGTGACCACGACGGCCAGCATATATCCCGACGCGACATTCTGTGGGTTCGTCATCCAAGACCCCACGGAACAAAGAATCATTCCGAGACAGAGCATGAAAAAACCATGCCCCATCAAAAAACGACTACCCACAGCCCCCGTCTTCACCATCGCAATACCCATTACCCCTTTTTCCATGAAGTTGATCGAAAACCATCGCGCACAATCATCCATGTTAGGACGATCATATACCCACCGCCGCAACCGCCGTCCCTTGTATCCAAGCCGACTCCTGCTTTAGTACAAGAACGGGACAGGGAGATTCGCAGAGAACCCGATATGCCTTTCCCGGAATAAACCTGGCATCGAAGGCAGAGTGCGCGGAAGCCCCAAGAATAATCATGTCGGCGGAGCGGCGAGCGGCATAGGCAAGAATCGACTCCACTGGCTGGCCATACACCACATCGCAGGTGGGCCTGCACTGCTGAATCGGGTGCAGTTTGAGAAGATCCTGCAACATGTTCTGCGCGCACGCATGTATCGTAGCCGCCGTGGGGTGTTCCTGCACCGCGTTGGAGATGACATGCACCAGCCATATATCCGCATGGTGGCTCTCTGCAACACTCAGGGCAAATTTTGCGATTCGCTGCGCATCGCGCTCCAACGAGGAGGCCAGAACAATGCGCATGCGATCCTTTGCGGATGCCACCTTGGAAACCGCCTTGTATCCAACGGCCAATACCGGAATTTCGATGCGATGAAACAGGGCCTCTGCTGACGATCCCAGAATATGCGGATGGAGTTTCGCCTTGCCATGCGAGCCGGCGATGAGCCGCTCCGCCTTCCACCGCTTGGAGAGTCCGATCAGTTCGTTCACCACATTCCCAAAAGCAAGATGCGAGGAACAGCGAACGCCCGCCGCCGTGGCCTGGGCAACCGCCGCCTCCAATTGTTTCTCTGCATCTTTACGCACGCGATCCGACTCCGAATTCCCTTCCAAGGCAGAATCAGGGGCGGAATCGCTTCCATCTGGAAGTACGTGCGCAATACGCAACTCCGCCTTGTACGCCAACGCCTGCTGGATGGCGACCGGAAGCGTAAATTTCAAATCCGTCAGGCCCGTCGCCAGAAGAATGCGGCGTGGTTTGGACCACATCTGTATCTGTCGGGTAGACATGCAAATCCCTCGGTTCCTCCAACAAGGATCAACCGGAAACCCTCTGCCGTATGTGCCAAGGCACACGGACTTGCGTGATATCCGTCACAGAAAATAGATGCGATCCTCTGATTTGTACGTTATTTCCACACGACATCCGAGGAAACCTCGTCGGTGAGCGTTTCCTATGCGCTGACAACACACCCGACTTCCCCTGATTACAGGAATCTCCCATTCTCCGCCATGACCTGCATCACTGCATTCCGTGATATGGGTCATGGAACCCCACTCACAAAAGGTGCGACCCTGCCCTGTCGTTGTCCTTTTTGGATATCTTCAACATGCAATATCTCAATCTGGAAAATCTTGCTGCGCACACTCCTGAAGCCTTCCATCAGCAGCGTCCATACCCGTGGCTTCGCGTTCCGGCGACCCTGACTTCCGATGGCTTTCAGCGTCTGCGCGAGGCTCTGCCTGACGTTGCGCTCTTTGACCGCAAAGAGGGCATCAAGCGGGCACACGGACAGGCGCCCCACAATCGGTACATCCTGCATTATCGGCCCGGCATGGCATTGCCAACGGCCTGGAAGGAATTTCTTGCAGAGCTGCATGGAAATGCCTATCAGTCCTTTCTGCGGCGTATGCTTGGCCCGCATTCCTTCATCCTGACAATGGAGTGGTACTACGCCTGGCAGGGATGTTCCGTCTCCCCGCACTGCGATGCCCGACGCAAGCGGGCCACACACATTTTCTACTTCAATACCGAAGAGGACTGGGATACGAATTGGGGAGGGCAAATCCTGATCCTGGACGATGCAGGTCGCTTTCGTCCCCACTCCGCTCCAGATTTCGACGACCTGGAGGTCGCCGCCGCGCTGGTTCCACGGGGCAATGAGAGTCTCTTCTTCCAGCGGACGGAGCATTCCTGGCATGGGGTGCAACCCCTGCAATGTCCGCCCGGAACTTTACGCAAACTTTTCATCGTCACCATCAACGTGCCGACGTTTCAGGTATGGTGGCGGCGCGTGCGCGGTAAGGATCCCGATGGCTATCCCCTTGGGAGGCGATAGCGCTGCGAGACAAGACCGATACATAACAACCCCAAGGAAAAGGTGGTCATTCATGCCCACACAGTCAACCATCGTCACGCCGGAAAAGATATCCTGCCCGATTTCCAAAAAGGCCATCAGCGAGCCTCGCGTGTTGAACGAGGCATATAACTATGCGCAGCCCGCATCATTTTCGCGTGGACTGCGGCTGGACATCAAAGGCATCACGATTCTGTTGATCTCCGGCACCGCCAGTCTGGATGAAACTGGCAAAACCATCCACGTTGGGGACTTCCGCGCGCAGACGGCGCGAACGTTCCATAACATTACGGGCCTGCTTGCGGCAGAAGGCGCGACGTGGAAGGACGTGGTGCGGACGAGTTGTTATCTCCGCGACATTGAGCGCGACTATGCAGCATTCAACGAGGTTCGCGCGCAGTTTTTCAAGGAACAGGGGCTGAACCCGCTCCCGGCATCCACGGGGATTCAGGCGATTTTGTGTCGCCCGGAGCTGCTGATCGAAATCGAAGCGATGGCGATCTTTGAGACCGAACGCGGCGCTTGATCGACTCTGGAGCAAGTCTGCATTTTGAAGGAGCCGGACCTGATTCTGAAGTGTGCGGCTCTCAGCCCGCGAAGGGGACGGGCTTCAGCCCGTCCGTAATTCCAGCAAAACCAACCCGGGCTTTAGCCCCTGAGGGGCTGTGGTCTCACCATAAAACCTGCGCGGAGGTTCCTTGAACGTCACGCAGCTCGACGTTGATTTTTCAACAGTTACGCCGAAGACTTGCCAAGAGACCTCCAATTCGGTACAACATGTGCGTTGCAAGAAATCGTCCTTCACGGACGAACCACGCATTGGAGTGAATCCCATGAAACGTATTGCACTCGTACTGGCACTCGGCAGCATGGCGGCATTGAGCGCGGCTCAAGCCGTGAAAACCCAAAAAATGACGGGCTACATTAGCGATTCCAAGTGCGGCTCCATGCACATGGACAACGGCATCGGCTGCGTCAAACAGTGCATCGAAAATGGAAATCGCCCCGTCTTCGTCGATGCGCAGGGGAAGGTCTGGGCCATTGACAATCCTGATTCTGTCAAGAACGACTACGGCTACAACGTGCAAGTTGATGTTGTCGTGGATATCAGCAAGAAGGGATTCGTCGTGGAGAAGGTCAAGCGGACAGGCGGGACTATGGGCGGCATGAAGGACGGCATCCCCATGTAAGCAACGTCGGCCTCTGCGCTCCAAGTTTCACGATTCTGGAAACCAGCCGGGTAGAGCGCAGAAAACAGTGTTACACTGTGCCGACAAGCACACACAGGCGGAAACAGGAGATTTCTGTCGCAACTTCCTCCGACGTGTGCTCGCCAACAGTACGAGGAGATGCTAGTGAAGAAAATTGTAATTGCCTGCCTTGTTCCGGGGATACTCGCCTTTAGCACCCTATCTCCCCTGAACGCTGCAACCAACCCCAGCGTCGCAACCCCCAGCACGACAAGCGCTCCAACCGCTGGCATGACCGCCGTAATCCGTTATCTTGGGGGAACTGTCCCGAATGCTCAAATGGGACGCTACATCGGCATCAAAGTAGCCAGCGATGCCATCACCTTCTCCACAGCCTGCAAGGAGAAGCCTGCTGCATCTGCGGATAATACGGATTATCAACCCATTTGCGATCAGTCCAGCTTCAAGAACCGCTCCAACTGGGCACAGCCATATACCGTTGCACCCACTGCGGTAAAGACAACCTCCCTCTCAGAAGACAAGCACCATCGTATTGGCATTGGGATTGTCGTCGCTCTTATTGCATGGCCTGTCGGCATCCCCATAATGTTTACCTCGACCACGAAACACTTTATCGCGATCACATGGGACGATAACGGTAAAGCGGGATCGGCGGAGTTTCAGGCAGACAAGAACGAATATCGGGGTCTGCTCGCCACACTGTCTGGGGTATCGGGTGTAACCGTTACAGACGCAACGGGTACGTACAAGAAATAACATCTGCGGGGTCTATAATTCGAGCGCATGCTTGATTGCCCTACCCGCAAGCAGGAATTGTCATTTCGAGGGAGCATCCGCAGGATGCGAGTCGAGAAACCTGCGGCTTATCCGTAGGTTCGAAACGAAACCGCAGGTTCCTCGACTTCGCAGACGCAGTTCCACTGCTCCTGCTCCGCTCGGAATGACAATTCTTTGGGGTATAGAAATTTTGAATTTGCCTTCATCCCTTGCTTGTATCCTCTCTTTACAACGTATTTTTTCTGATGCCTGACATGCCTGCCCAACTGCCCCGCACGCCAACGCGCGATGCTTCTTTCGCCAGTGATTGGCAGGCGGAGATTCTGGAGCGCCCGCCGCTCATCTCTCCGGCGCGGCAATATGTGTATCCGCAGGCGGTTGAGGAAGTGGAGCGCGGCGCACTGCTGCTGCATGTTACCCCTGCCCGCGCTTCTGCGTCGGACGCAGCCCCATTCCTAGCCACCTTCGCGCTCGGCTTTCAAGAGCCTTCCCTGCCGCATGGCCTCTGGGCCTGCCCAAATCCGCATCAACTCTGCGCCGTGGCCGGGGGGTACGCCTACGTGGTCAACGCCCACCAGCCGGAGCAATGGCAGCAAATTTCCTACCGCCCTGTGACCACCATTCGCGCAGTGGCCCGTCATCGGCTGCTGATCTTTACAGGCTTTCACGCGCTTTGCGCTCTGGGAGAAGATGGCCTTGCATGGGAGACAAAGCGCCTAAGCTGGGAGGGATTGCGCATCACAGACCTGCAAGCAAATACGCTCTCTGGCTTTGGCTGGGATATGACTACGGATACCGAGGTTCCCTTTGAGGTTGATCTGCGTACTGGCCACGCCACCGGCGGCGCTTTTATTTGATGGCGGCTTCCTGATAGCCAACGGAAGGAACTTCCTGATACTCGCGGAACACGGCCTGACTTCCCAGTGGGCCATCCACCAGCAGGCCAAAGAACGCGGATCGCGGCCAATGAGAGAGATGCGCGTAGCTGGCCGGATTGCCAAGGACATGCCAGACTCGCTCCCTTTTGTAACGCCAGTAAAACCGCGCGTTCGGAATGCTTCCGCCGATAACACGAAACTCCAACGGCAAACCGTGGCCGATGGGCCTGCGACTCAATACGCGCACGCCCTCTGGAGCAAGCTCCCAGAGCACGACATCGTCATCTGCCAATCCAATTACCAGAGCGTGCCGGGCATCGCTCATGATGCCAAGCCCGGAGATGGCCGACGAGCTTGCGGGAGGGTGCAGCAACTGAACCTCCGCAGCCACTCCAGAACCAGCCGCAGCATGAGCCAGCATGACCAGGCTGCTGTCTGTAGAGCCAATCTGGAATGTCTTCTGATGAACGATAAAATCGCACGACTGCCCGAACGGAACCATCAAGTCTGAGTCAGGCGCGGGGACAGACACATCGGATGCGGCCTCTGCCGGGGTCGAGAGAATTGTTTGCTGCGCAAATCCAGAACCAGAGAAAAACAGCAGCGCGCAACCCTGCGCAAGAATCCACGAGGCTACTCCGGGAAGCGAAAAATACCTCTTCGACATTGTCGTTCCTCAAGATTCCTAAAAACGCGCATCCCCCGCATACGCCCACCTTGCTGTAAATGGGCCAGCGTCGCCTATGGACTACATTTCATTTCTTCGTAATAACAAGAAAAAATAGGAAATTCCAAGGTTCTCTGAACTTACAATGAAGGTTCCCTCAACCTATCAGACGCAAGTGGATGGTAGAAGCTCAGTTGCGCATCCCCCTGCAAAACGGAGCGATACAACTGCAACGCAATCGGCGTTTCAGGCGGGCCTGCATGGCTGGAATGCTCCACCACGACAATGGAATCCCGATGCAGCATCGGTGAAGATGCCAGGTGTTTCAGCGTACTTTCATAGGCGCGCGCGTCCGCATAGGGCGGATCAAGAAATACAATATCGACTTGCTTTCGCCCCTGTTCCAACCTGCGCAGCAGGGGCAAAGTGCCGCGCGTTTCCACGGTACAGCCCCGGTCAATACCGAGCGATTGCAGGTTCGCGCGCAACGCCGCCAGCGCTGGTTTGGCCGTCTCGGCAAAGTAGACCTGCGCCGCGCCACGACTGAGCGCCTCAATCCCCACCGCTCCGGTACCGGAGAACAGGTCAACAAAAATTCCCTGTGAAATGCGTTCCCCCAGGATATTGAAGAGCGTCTCCCGCAAACGGTCGCTGGTCGGGCGCGTGGATTCCCCCTTTGGAGCCACCAAAGTACGCGAACGATATTGGCCTGCAATCACGCGCATAGTATCTCCATCTACAATAACGGCAGAGGGGCGCCATGCGTAGTTGGTCGATATCTATGGGACGGGTGATGGGCGTGGAAATCCGCCTGCATCTTTTTTTCGTCCTGCTGTTGGGGTTGGGGATGATGTATACGCAAATGGCGGGCATCAGCACAACACGCGGAATTGCGCTGTGGCTGTTGCTGCTGGCTGCCGTGATCCTGCGAGAGATCGCCCGCGCCATTACCTCCGCCTACTATGGATTGCGCTTGCGCAATATCCTGTTGCTGCCCATCGGCGGATTGTTTGCCTATGCGACACCGGAATCCGCCGAACAATCCACGACAGGCCGCGTACAGATGGCGCTGGCCATCACTGGCCCCATCACCAACTTCGCCGTCGCTCTTGTTCTGCTGGGACTCATTTTTGCCATCTCGCCCTCAGTGGCCATGTTTGAAAAACCGCTGGCGACTCCCGCCCATCTGCTGCGCAGCGCCTTCTGGATCAACGTATTTTTGGGCGTGGTGAACCTGCTGCCCGCCTATCCACTGGATGCCGGACGCCTGCTGCGAGGAGGCTTTTCGCGCTCTCGCTCCGCGCTCCAGGCCACGCGGGCCGCCTCCGGTGTCGGGCAAATCATCTCCCTGGCGCTCTTCCTCGTCGGCGTTTTCATCCAGAGTCCCTGGCTCATCCTGGCTGGATTTTTCATCTTCATTGGCGCGCAGTTGGAGGATCAGGGCGTGCTCTTTCAATCCGTTGTAGACACGGTACGAATGCGCGACGTAATGCTGACGGAGTTTTCCATCCTGTCGGCTTCCGACACGCTGGAGGACGCGCTGGCAAAAGCCGTGCATAGCCTGCAAGATGATTTCCCCGTGGTGCGCAGCGGCCTGCTGGTTGGCATCGTCTCCCGCCAGAAGATTCTGCAAGCCCTGCAAAGAGAAGGAAACGGCTATATTCAGGCCGTCATGTCGCGCGCCTTCCTGGTGGCGCAGCCGGAGGATTCCCTGGGCACAGCCTTTCGCCGCATCACCGGCGACCGCGGCCTGTCACTGGTTCCGGTACTCGATGGCGAACGCATTGTCGGCATCGTCACACTGCAAAATTTGATGCACAGCATGGGACTGCTGGGGGAAACCCGCAAACTCCAACAGCAACAGTCGTCGTAAGGATGGACGCAATGACTGAAGCTGCCTCGTCGCTCGCGCCCGGCCTGTACGTCGTCGCCACGCCCATCGGCAATCTGGAGGACATCACCCTGCGCGCCCTGCGCGTGCTGGGCAGCGCGGATCGCATTGCCTGCGAGGACACGCGCCAGACGCAGAAATTGCTCCACCACTTCAACATTGCCACGCCTGTCCTCAGCTATCACCAGCACAATGAACGCCAGCGCGGCGCGGAATTGCTGGCTCTGCTGCAACAAGGCCAGCGCATCGCTCTGGTCTCGGATGCAGGACTGCCCGGCATCTCCGATCCCGGCGCGGAGATTGTGCAACTGGCCATTGCCGCCGGAATCAGCGTCGTGCCCATCCCCGGAGCGTGCGCCGCTGTCACCGCTCTGGCCGCTGCTGGATTGGACACCACTCGTTTTTTATTTGTCGGCTTTCCACCCTCCCGGCCTGGGGAGCGACGCAGCTTTCTGGAAGCGCTACGCGCCGAGCCAACAACGATGGTCTTTTATGAAGCGCCGCATCGCATTGTGCCCACGCTGGACGATGCCATCGCCGCCTTTGGCGCGGAACGCCGCGTTGTTGTGGCCCGCGAACTGACAAAAATCCACGAGGAGTTTTTACGCGGAACGTTGGGGGAAATTCACGCCGCGCTCAACCGCCGGGAACTGATTCGTGGCGAGATCACGCTGCTGATCGCAGGCGCATGCCCTGCAGAAACCGCTTCCGCTGCGAATGCCGCGCAGCAGAGCATCCAGAGCCGACTTGCGGAATTGAAGAAGCTGGAAAATCTTGACGAAATGGATGCGCTCAAACGTATTGCCCGCGAACGTGGCCTCTCGAAGAGCGAGGCCTATCGTGAACTCCAACGCGAACGCAGCCGTAAATCACCCTAGAGCCTGTTATGAACTTGGGTTAAGAAGCTTGAAAAGTTGAGCCAGCATGAGGCAGGCGAAGGCGAAGTAGTGAAGGCCTGCCAAGGTTTGCGAGAGTCGTTCGTAATCTCTTGCCAGGCGGC
>JAJZIJ010000049.1 GCA_021810625.1 Acidobacteriota bacterium | reverse complement strand
ATGCCTGCCTCAAGCCTTGGACCGACTACTACAACCACCAGCGACCTCATGGTAGTCTCGGCTACAAGCCGCCCATCAGCCGCTCCGAAATCGGTACAACCTCTTGATCATCTACAGGCACCCGGCTGCGGTGAGGATGGGGCACCCGGCATGAGTGGAGGGCTGTGATTCCCAAAGTATCAAAAATCGAGACCTGGAATTCTTCACCTGCCCAGATGAGCCACAAAGTACGCGGCTCATCTGGGCACCCGCACGATAACAAGTCCTAACTACAACAGGGCGCGCCGAGCGGCAGCACCGTTTTACCAAAGGTGGAGTTCGTCACCAAAGCAAAGCTGGTATACATGGCCAGCAGTCCGCAGACAAGTCCGACCCAGCCTCCGGCGCGGGTCAGGTCATGCGCACCCAACAGGCTGCCAAATCCAAGCAGGAAGAACGTCACCCACAAGGTAAGAAAGACCCACCAGAGCGCCTTGGACAGGCGGAAACTCGCAATCCACATGTACAGAGTGAACACACCCCACATCAGGAGCGCTACCGCGATGGTGCTGCCCGCCTGGGATAAGTCCAGCACCCCGTGGCTGCCAAGCAGAATCAGGAAGGTGAACCACCACCAAAACGCTCCATAACTTAAGAACGCCACCGTGCCGAACGTGTTGCCAGTACGAAATTCCATCAGTCCGGCAAGCATTTGAACGAGGCCGCCAAAGGCAAAGGCAAGAGGCAGAACCACTGGCTCGCCCCCCTTGGGCAATACGCCAGCATTGATTAGGCTCAGCATGACGGTGGTAAAGCCGAAGCCAACCAGACCCAGAGGCGCTGGATTGGCAAGTATGGATTTCTGTTCTTCAGCCATAAAAACTCCTCCTAAGAAAACGGATTGCAGGAATGGCAGGATGGTTCCATAATCAGGAATTTTTGTCCAGCACAAAATTTTGAGCGGAGCAGCATTATGCGCGTTGCGCGATCAACTCCACTACGCCTTTTTTGACGACCGTCTCGTTGTAATGCAGGATGCGCAGCGCGGAGTAGGTGGTCAATAGCTCCTGCGATTGCAACAAATGATTCGGGTCGCGTGGCCCACGAGGGTTGCCGAGTTTCAGGTTCTCTATTGTGTATGTCCGATACAGCAGCAGGCCGTTGGGAGCCAGCAGCTTCGGCAGCAGAGGCAGCAACGCGCGTTCCATAAAAAACGAAACCAGCACAAAGCCAAACTGTCGCTGCTCCTGAATCCACGACTGCACAACGTCCTGCGCAGCGCCGCAGTGGATGGCAATCTTCGCGCCTGTCTTCTCGTCGGTAGATCGCTCCTGCGCCAGATTCAAAGCCGTTTGCGAAAAATCGGCCAGCGTCATCGCCCAACCTTGCTGCGCCAGCCACACGGCGTGATGCCCGGCCCCGCCCGCCAAGTCCAAACCCTCTGCGCCTGCTGGTAGCAGTGGGAGTAGATAATCGCGGTGCGCGTCCATCACGAATGGGTCTGGCTCACGAAATCCAAACTCGCCGCTTTGATAGCGCTCATTCCATTTTTGCTGCTCGTTGACACTCATCGCATTCAGTGTATCTGGGATGTGTGGAACAACCTCAGCACTACGCGGGCCGCCTGTGATCTTTCAATAGGTTATCCTCCATCTCGGCCATGCTGCTGCGCTAAAAAAAATGCCACACCCAACTGGTTCTTATCTCGCCCCCGCGCGCGAGGATGCCCAGCCTAGCAGAGGAACGGCGAGCGGGGAACATGCGCGGAAGTTACATGCCTTTTGATCCACATCGAAGAATTCAAGCTCCCAGCCGTATTCGCGAAATAATTGCTCCATCAGCGGCGCATTCTGCGCGCGATTATGCAGTTCCCCCACAATGTACACCGCTCTTTGCTCCGTAGGAACATACGTTTGCAGCGCTTCGACTTCCATGCCTTCAATATCCAGTTTGATGAGAACGCGTTCTGCTGGAGAGTCTCCGATCGCATCCTGCAATCGGATAACAGGAATCTCCATCACGCTGTCGTAAGGCACATCGGCATCAAAGCTGCTCTCATGTGCCGCGCGGCAATAAAAAGGAATCGACCTGCAAGTACCCCCCAGACAAACGGGGAGAACCTCCGCCTGCACATCATTGATACGCAGATGTTTTTGAATCTGTCCAACATTTCGTGGCAGAGGCTCGCAAATAACAAATCGTGTGGAAGTGTGGCTGGCAGCGGATATGGATGCGGCCACGCGAAGCGTAAAGAGTCCGATATTTCCGCCCCCATCAATCACAACATCGGGTCGGAAGTTGCGATCCAGTCGGTAAATATCGCGCACGCAGAGTTCGAGCGTACTCAAACAGTCTGAGCTTAGGTCGGATACGCGAAGAAACGTCTTGTTGTGGCGCTCGTAGCAGCGGCATCGGATGGGGATTTCGCCATTCCTAATGAATGGCCGGAGCAGCGCAAGAAAGAGCGCGCGGTATCTTGGCCGCGACGACGTGCCAACAGCCAGGATGAGCTTGTAGCTGTTGAAGACAGACCCTACACGCAGAATGCGTCGAATGTTTGGAAAGGCCATATGCGATGATTGCACACCCTATGCAGTTTCTCGTAAAGTGTACGGCATCTCCAGATTCGCCGAGAACACGGCCTCTGCGCTACACTGGGGTGTTCGGATTCTCAGATTGAATCCGCCCATCCGGTTCCGACCGAAGAGATATCCACAACACAGCAAGGAGTTCGTTCCTATGGCGATACCCGCCACACAGATGCGTCCGGGCATGATTATCAAGCACAACGGCGAGTTGCACACGGTCTTCAGCGTGGAGCATCGCACCCCCGGCAACCTGCGCGCTTTCATCCAGGCCAAGCTGCGCAACCTGCGCACCGGTGCCATGTTTGAGCATCGCTTCCGCTCGCCCGATCCCATCGACCGCGTCGTTGTGGATGAAGTGCCGATGGAGTTTCTCTACGCCGACGGCGACACGTATTGCTTTATGAACACGGAAAACTACGAACAAATCCACCTGAATGGCGCGATTCTCGGCGATGCCGTGGAGTATCTGATCCCGAACCTGCCGGTTCATGTCTCGTTCTTTGATGGCAAGGCCGTCGGCATTGAGCTGCCACAGATCGTGGAACTAACCATAGTTGAAACCGAGCCGGGACTGAAGTCTGCCACAGCCTCCTCCGTCACCAAACCGGCCAAGACCGAGACCGGCTTGATTGTGCAGGTGCCCCCCTTCATCAACGAAGGCGAAAAGATTCGCGTGGATACCGCCGAAGGCGCTTACCTCTCCCGCGCATAATTTCGACACTTGTTCTTGCAAAACGGCGGGCGCAAATGGATTCCTATGATGCAATAAAGTGGATTTGGGGCGCGGTTGGCATCTTCTGGCTGCTGGCCGCCTTTGTACGGAAACGCACCGTCCGCCGCCAAAGTATCGGTTCCCGCCTGCTCCAACTTGGCATTGTTCTGCTGCTCCTCGTACCTTTCCTTGTTTCCAGCCGAAGCCTGGAAATGCTGGATAAAAATTTTCTTTCGGACGTGCCGGAAATTCCTCCTCTGGGCTTGTTGCTGACCTTGATCGGCTGCGGCTTTGCGGTCTGGGCGCGCATCGTTCTGGGCAGCAACTGGAGTGGCACGGTTACGGTAAAGGAAAATCACGTTCTCATCACTCGCGGGCCGTATGCGTGGGTGCGGCATCCCATTTATTCCGGATTTTTGCTTGCGTTGCTGGGCACGGCGCTGGTTTTGGGAAAACTTCTATGGCTGCTGGCAGCGGGCCTTGCCCTGCTCACCTTATGCTTGAAGCTGCGCGCGGAGGAAACGTTCATGCTGGAAACCTTCGGGCAGCAATATGCGTCCTACCAACAGAGGGTGAAAGCGCTGATCCCCCATGTGCTTTGAATCGGTATCCGTGTTGCAAATTCATCTTGCCATCTGCGACACTGCGAATGCTGTTGCCCAAATACCGCATGGTGCGTCGCTATCTTGTGAAGGGTCGGGTGCAAGGGGTTGGCTTCCGCTGGTATGTCCAGCAGGAAGCCGCAGCGCTTGCCCTGCGCGGCTGGGTACGCAACACGCCTGACGGACATGTCGAGGTGCTGGCCGCGTCCACGCCAGAGCAACACGAAGCGCTCCACGCCCTGTTGCGGCGCGGCTCTCGCGGCTCTCGCGTGGATGCCATCGAAGTACAGGACGCGCCGGAGATTGACGCGACCCGCTTGGAAACATTTCAAATTGAAGGAGCCTGGTAAATGTCGATGTCGAATGTTGCAATTGATTGCGAGCCACTGAAAGCATTGATCCGCACCGTACCCAATTTCCCCAAGCCGGGAATTCTCTTTTACGACATCACCACGCTGCTCAAGGACAAGAAGGGCTTTGCCATGCTCATCGACGCTCTGGCGGCCCATTATTTCGACAGAAATATCGACCTGGTTCTGGGCATTGAGGCGCGTGGATTTATCTTTGGCCCGGCGCTGGCCTATCGCCTGAATGCCGGGTTTGTCCCAGTACGCAAGCCGAAGAAGCTGCCATCGAAGACCGCGCGCGTAACCTACGATCTGGAGTATGGCGCCGATTCGCTGGAAATCCATCTGGATGCCATCGAATCCGGCCAGCGCGTGGTGGTGGTGGACGATCTGCTCGCCACCGGCGGAACAATGGAAGCTACGGTGAAGCTGGTTCGCCAGCTTGGCGGCGAGATTGCCGGTCTGGCCTTTGCCGTGGAACTGGATTTCCTGAAAGGCCGCGAGCGCTTTGAAGGTCTTGACGTTTTTAGCCTGCTGCACTACGACGAATAAGATCGCCGACGCATGGCTGGATTGACTCTCCAACCATGCGCCGCGCCCCGCTGCTGTTACTGCACAACCTCAAACGAGGCCGATTGCTGTAACTGCTGCTTCGAGATATCGTCATCAACCTTGATGGTGACCTGATACTTCCCCGGCTGCAAGCCCACCAAAGGCATGGTTTTTTCCACCGTAACCTGATCGGAGTTGGGGCTGATTTTGGACGTAGGTTCTGTTGTATTGAGCAACACCTTTTGTGTGTCCAGGCTCATGATCTGATAATCCAGCACGGCGTCGTTGTGCTTGGTTTTTGCGTTGAGGCCCAGGTTGTACACCTGCATCCAGAAATTCAAATTTTGAACGCGGCGAAACCTGACCGGCTGGCTGGCTGAGGAACTCACACGCGGACGGATGTATGTGTTGCCAATGACAAAATTTCCCGTTCCAATTTCCTTGGATGCCACACGCTCCATCTTGTCTGCCAGAATAAGTGACGAAGCGGCCAAGTGGTCATCGTCATACTTCGGCACCTCAACGGCACGGGCGTAGGTGCCAACATGATCCGGGTTGTTTACATCTTTAATCACGATATCCAGCCGATATCTTCCCGGACGCAGCGGAAGCGACTTCCAGTAAACCGACCTTCCGTTCAAAGATTTCGATAGCAGCTCCGCAGGTTCGTCCACTTCCACCGTGTCTTCAAACGTTTGCGCGATGCGGCCCGTGATGGTGGAAACACGACCGAGGATATTGACTCGTCCACGCGACACGCCATCTTTGGTGTTGTAGGTGATGTCGCGATTTCTGATTTGCAAGGTGATGGGCACCAGCACGGTGTCATCCGTCACGCGAACAAAATCTGTGCGGACATCAAACGGAAAGAACGGCCCTGTCAACACCTTGTGACTGGTCATGAACTCTTCGAGATCCGTAAACTTAATAGGCGGAGAAGCCGTCAACTTGGCGTACATCTCCAGCCGATCAAATTCCTTGGATTCCTGACTGCCCTGGCCGGACATTGGCCCGGAACCCACGCCTCCCATCCCGTTGTGGAGACGATCCCTCTTCTTGGACTGACCCATCATTTCTGGAATGGTCAGGCCAGCGCCGGGCACATGCGTCAAGGCATCTTTTTCCCCAGGGTTAATCGTCATGTGGTACTCGCCGCACATGCAGGGATCGACAAATTCAACGTCAATGTTGTCCCCCACGCCCTCAATGTGCCGATAATGCCAGACCTCAAAAGGAAAGGTTTGCGTGGTGCCACCCCCCTCTGTCATAGGACGGTTGTACAGGCCGCCAGAGGGGTGAGCATCAATGCTATCCGGTGGGCCGTAGGCAATATACATGTGGCCACGATCAGTCATCCAACCGGGCTCACCTGCCGCGAAATGCTCGTTGGCATAGGCGATCCGCCGATAATGCTCCTCACGAAAGCTATTGTCGGGGGACGCTGGATCGGGATTTCTGCGCCGCCAAAACTGCTCGATAAAGTTGTCTCGTTCCTCGTCGTTGCTTAGGCTAAGAAATGCCTTGCGCTCTTGATCGGTGATGATCCAGCGCGCATCCTCATCCAGCCATTTTTTGTAGGGTCCCTTCAACTCCTGACGCAGCGCCTTTTGCTGCTGCATCCTTTCCTTGTCTGAGAGCTTTCGCTTCAGCGGGTCTGGCTGCGACGCATCCGCAGTGGGCGCGCTGGAGGCCGCAGCATCCTGCGCATGAACATGCCGTGCCGGGAGGCTTGCCAATACGCTCAAACCTGAAAGGATAATCAAAAATCTTGGTCGAAACATAACGGGACGCATACTCCTCGACGTTCCTTTGATTGTATGGACTGCGATGGCGGACTTTCAAGCAAGGAAGGATACATCTTTTTCCTTCATAACCGCTGCTGCAAAGGGAAAGGATTTCACAAGGACGCAACGGGTACAATGAACTTGTTGTCTACCATCATACGCCCGCTGTGGCTTTGGATTTTTTATATGCGCCGCCTGCATGAAACAACGGGCAAAACGAGTCGGCAAGCAACGTTGTCTGGGTCTGTTCCGTCTGCATGAATGACATGGGAATGAGTATAAAAAAAATCATCGTGATCGCCGTCCTTGTCGCGCTGACCTCCGGCGCGATTGTCGGATGGACGATCTATCGCGGCAATGCCCATACGATGAAGGTTCAGACGGCTCAGGCAACGGTCGAGGATATCTCTTCCACAGTCAGCGGCACCGGACAGATCACGCCCAAGACCTATGTCAACGTGGGCGCATTAGTGATGGGGCGCGTTACGCATCTGTACGCAAAAGAGGGTGATCGCGTTCACAAAGGCGAGATTGTCGCCACGGTTGAAAGCGTCCAGCAATCCTCCCTCGTCGAGGCGCAAACAGCGACCATCGCTGCTGCCGTCAAAGATGTGGCCGCCGCCATTGCCAACGAAAAGGTTGCAAAGGCCAACATCGAAGATGCCAAAGCCGATATGCAACAGAAAAAGCTGGACTATCTGCGCGCGCAGGAACTCTACAAAGACGCTCTAATCTCCCGGCAGGATTTTGACTCCAAAAAGGCTTTGTACGATGTGGATGTCGCCAAGCTGTCGCAGATGCAGGCATCTCTTGCCCAGGCGCAGGCGCAGACGCTCTCGAACCAGGCCAAGTTGACAAGCGCCCAGGCCACGCTACGCAGCGATGCCGATGAGTTGAATCGAACCATCAGCGTCGCGCCCTTCAACGGCATTGTGACCAATGAGCCTGTGCGCGAGGGCGAGACTGTCGTGCCTGGCATTCAAAATACCGAGGGCAGCACCCTGATGACGCTGGCCGATATGTCCGTTATCACGGCGGAGGTCAAGGTGGATGAGACCGACATTATGAATGTCGCGCTCGGACAACCCGCCGACGTGACCGTCGATGGCCTGCCAGACAAGGTCTTCAAGGGACATGTGACCGAGGTCGGCGATCAGGCGCTGCTGCGCTCCAATGGCGTGGCCACCAGCCAGAGCACCAGCGGCACCGAGGAGGCCAAGGATTTCAAAGTTGTCGTCACGCTGGACAATCCCTCCGATGAACTGCGCCCTGGACTTTCCACCACCGCAAAAATCACCACGGCGCACAAGACGCATGTATTGAGCATTCCCATACAGGCGCTCACGCTGCGGGTTCCGCCCAGCGCAAATACGGCAGCCGCTGGAAAACTGGATACGTCGCTGGACGCAGCCCAAAAAGCGCCACAGGTTCAGGGTGTCTTTGTCGTCCGCAAGGATGGGCGCAAGCAACACGCCATCTTCGTACCCGTGCAAACAGGAATTACAGGATCGACCAACATTGAAGTCACCAATGGATTGAAGGCCGGAGATGAAGTGATTATCGGCCCGTATCGCGTGCTGCGGAAACTAAAAAACGGCGCGCAGATCAAGCGGGTTACGTCCCCGGCAGACGACGTAAACGACGACGGCAGCGATGCCTCCGCCAGTTCCTAGTCCACGCAACAAGGGGAGAATGCCATGTATGTAGAAACACTGATCCCAGAGACCCCAACGACACAAACAGCGCCGGGAGCAGAAGAGGTCATTGTCGTCGAGAATCTCTGGAAGACCTACGATATGGATTCCGCGCAGCAGGTACACGCGCTGCGTGGTGTCAGCCTGCGCATCCGGCACAACGAATACGTGGCGATCATGGGGCCTTCCGGCTCTGGAAAATCCACGCTGATGAACCTGATCGGCTGTCTGGATACGCCCAGCAAAGGTCGGTATTGGCTCAACGGTCATCTGGTCAGCGATTTGAATGACGATGAGTTGGCCCGCATTCGCAACAAGGAGATTGGCTTCGTCTTCCAGACCTTCAATCTTCTGGCCCGCGCCACGGCGCTGCACAATGTGGAGTTGCCGCTCATCTACAACGGCACGGCTGCGGAAGAGCGCCTGGAGCGCGCCAAGGCCACCTTACGCTCGGTCGGTTTGGGAGATCGCATGTTGCATAAGCCGAATGAACTCTCCGGTGGCCAACGGCAGCGCGTGGCCATTGCCAGAGCGCTGGTCAACCATCCCTCCATCATCCTCGCCGATGAACCGACGGGCAATCTCGACTCCAAAACCGGCGTGGAGATTATGGCCCTCTTCGACGAGCTGCACGCGCATGGCAACACCATCGTGCTGGTCACGCATGAACCGGACATTGCCGAATATGCACATCGCGTCGTACATATTCATGATGGAGAAATCAATTCGGACGTGAAATCCAGCCGCGCCCCGCAGTTGCAATAGCCCGAAACGCCAATATTCATGTTCTCTGAATACTGGCATTGGAAATAAAGTTCGTCATTCTGAGCGCAGCGAAGAATCCAGAGAATATCCGCCTGGTAAACGTCGCCGTCCCCGTCAAACGGCTTTATGGAAGAATTGGCGCATGGTTTGACTCAACGGCTCCGCAGGCTCTTCTGTACCTCGCTGTGTCGGACACTATAGGTGAAGTAGATGACCAGGCCCACGACAAACCATGCCGCCACGATCATCTTGGTCAACGCGGGCAGCACCCAGATTAGATAGAACGCGGACAGAATGCCAAGAATCGGCACCAGCGGCACCCACGGCGTTTTGAAGGGGCGCGGCATCTCTGGATGCCGACGACGCAAGACCCATATTCCCGCGCAGACAATGGAGAACGCCAACAGCGTTCCCATATTGACCAACTCGCTCAGCCTGTCGATGGGCAACAATGCCGGCATAAAGGCCACCAACGTTCCCACCACGATGTTGGAAGTATACGGCGTGCGAAAGCGAGGATGAATTTTGCTGGCCCACTTCCAAAGCAGCCCATCGCGGGACATGGACAGAAAAACGCGGCTCTGGCCCAGCAACATGACCAGCATCGCCGTGCCCAGACCAAACACCGCGCCCATCTTCACCAGAATGCTGCCCCAGCGCGCGCCCGTGGCATCCATGCCAACGGCAACAGGATCGGCCACATCCAGCGAGTGATAACTGACCAGTCCGGTAAGCACCAGCGCAACCAGAATGTACAAAACGGTGCAAATCACCAAAGAGCCAAGAATGCCAATCGGCATATCGCGTTGCGGATTCTTTGCCTCCTGCGCGGCAGTGGAGACAGCGTCGAAGCCAATGTAGGCGAAGAAAATCGACGCCGCGCCTGCCGTGATGCCACCCAAGCCAAACTTCCCTGGGCCTTGCGATGGCGGAATAAACGGGTGCCAGTGCATCGCGGCCAGATGTGGATGCTGCAATAAAAATCCGGCTCCAACCACCAGAAAAATTCCCACCACGGAGAGCTTGATGGTCACGATGGCTGTATTGAATTTTGCGGACTCCTCAATGCCAATTACCAGCACCGCAGTCGTCATCAGCACGACCGCGAAGGCAACCAGATTGAAGATACCGGTTACGTGCCGTAGCCCTGCGGGATTCACGCCCTCTGGCAGTGATGCCAACGGTACCCAGTGCGCGTTGTACAGATAGAGGACACTGCCGTAGGTCGCGGTAATCTGCGGCGGCAGATTGATGTGAAAGTCCTGCAACAAGCTCACAAAATATCCGCTCCAGCCGGAGGCCACGGTGCCTGCGGCAAAGGCGTACTCCAGCACCAGATCCCATCCGATGATCCAGGCAACCAACTCCCCCAGCGTGGCGTAGCCGTAGGTATAGGCGGAACCGGCAATGGGAATCAGCGAGGCAAACTCCGCGTAGCAAAGCGCCGTCAGAGCGCAGGTAATGCCCGCCACCACAAAGCTGAGCGCCACCGCAGGCCCGGCATGTTGCGCCGCCGCCTGTCCGGTCAGCACAAAGATGCCCGCGCCAATAATCGCGCCAATTCCCAACATGATGAGATGGAATGGCCCCAGCACGCGCTTGAGGGTATGCGCTCCTTCTTCCTGCGCCTCCTGCATCAGCGCAGACATCGACTTTGTTGCCCAGAGTTGGGGCATGAATGAAAAATCCTCGACTTCCTTATTTCGATTCCAGATGTTCTACTACGATCCCAACAACGCCAAAAATTCTTCAGCAATCTTCTGGATACTTCCCACGCCACAAGGTTCTTGTCGCGGAAATAAATCGGAGATGACCGCGATGGAGTCCGCGCCAGCATCCATAACAGCGCGGCAATGCGCGCGCGTGATTCCGCCAATCGCCACCAGCGGCTTGCGGGTTGCGCGTCGCGCTGCGCGTAAGCCCGCCAGACCCACCACGGGATCGGGATTGTTTTTGCTGGCCGTCGCAAAGATCGGCCCGTAGGCAATGTAATCGCAATCGGTGGCATCGGCGGCTACAATCTGCTCCAGCGTGTGCGTGGAAACGCCAAGAATCGCAGTCACGCCCAACGCTCCACGCGCCGCTGACGGAGACGCATCCTGCTGGCCAACATGTATGCCGTGGAATCCGCTCTGCGCCATCAGATCAACGCGATCATTCAAAATCAGACGTGTTGGCATATCCGAGAAAAGCGTGAGCAAAGCAGCAGCATCGCGGAGCATCTGCGCGTCTCTTCCCTGCTTGTTGCGATATTGCATCCACTCCACGCCAGCGGCTCGCATCTCTTCTGCAAAAAAAGAAATCTCCACTCCGCGCGCGGCCAACAAGCCTGCATCCAGAATGGGATAGAACTTCGGACAGCGCTTTGGGTTGGACTTCGAGAACATGGAAAAATCCATCGGGTACGGAGGACGCATGAAGAATAAAAGTGTCTTACAGCGGTTCTACTGCCATACCTAAAGCGTTGTCATCCCGAGCGGCGCAGAAGCAGTGAAACTGTTTCTGCGGAGTCGAGGGACCTGCGGTTTCTGGATCAGCAGGCAAACCGCAGGTTTCTCGACTCGCATCTTGCGGCTGCTCGCTCGAACTGACAGATATCTCTTTATGCGTACAGCAATCTTGAATCCGGTCTACAATACTGCCTTTTCGCGCGCTTCCTTCTCGCGCTCAAAAAAACGCTCCATAAACTTGGTGTCGAAAGCGCCACTGCGGAACTCTTCATCGGCAAAAATCCTGCGGTGCAGCGGAATCGTTGTGTGAATTCCTTCCACGATGAACATGCCCAGGGCGCGTTCCATGCGCGCGATGGCCTCGGCGCGATCCCTGCCATGCACAATCAACTTGGCAATCAGCGAGTCGTAATACGGCGGAACAAACCCCTCGGAAAACTGCGCTGTATCCACGCGAACACCGTTGCCTCCGGGAAGGTTGAAGACATGTATCTTGCCCGCCGATGGCGTAAATTTCTCTGGATGCTCGGCATTCACGCGGCATTCGATGGCGTGGCCGCGTATCTCCAGTTGCTTGGGCAGAATGGCGCTCAGCCTTTCGCCGGCGGCAATGCGCAACTGCGCCTTAACCAGATCAATGCCCGTCACCATCTCCGTTACAGGATGCTCCACCTGAATGCGCGTATTCATTTCGATGAAGTAGATTTGCCCGTCTTCATCCATTAAAAATTCGACTGTGCCCGCATTCATGTAGCCAATGTTGGATAAAGATTTTTTCAGCGTCGCGCCGATTTCCTCGCGCATCTTTGCCGTCACCTGCAACGACGGCGCTTCTTCGATCAGCTTTTGATGGCGGCGTTGAATGGAGCATTCACGCTCACCAAGCGAAACAACGTTGCCATGCTCATCGGCCAGCACCTGAAACTCAATGTGCCGTGGGCGCTCGATGAATTTTTCCATATACAGATCGCCGTTGCCGAAGGCATTCTGCGCTTCGGTTTGCGCGGCGTGAAACAGATTGGGCAACTCCTCCGCGCTACGAACCACGCGCATCCCGCGCCCGCCACCCCCCGCAGAGGCCTTCAAAATTACTGGGAAGCCCACGCTTTTTGCCCATTCCGTCGCTTCCTCTTCGCTCTGAATAACGCCTTCCGAGCCGGGAAGAATCGGCACCTTGGCCTTCTTCATGGCCATGCGGGCCTTTTCCTTTTCGCCCATCAGCCGCGTCACTTCCGGCGGCGGCCCGATAAATTTTATGTTGGAGGCGCGGCAGACCTCCGCGAAATTGGCATTCTCGCTCAGCAGTCCATAGCCGGGATGAATGGCATCCACATCGGCGATCTCTGCCGCGCTGATGACGGCAGGAACATTCAGGTAACTCTCTGCGGAACGCGGCGGCCCAATACAGATGGCCTCGTCGGCAAAACGCACATGCAGGGAGTTGCGATCCGCTTCGCTGTACACAGCGACGGTGCGAACCCCCAACTCTTTACATGCGCAAATGACGCGCAGTGCGATTTCGCCTCGATTGGCGATGAGAACTTTCCGAAACATAGAACTCCGATTCGCTGCAACAATGGAAAATTTTGGAACCCGCGCCTAGCGCGGACGAATCAGGAAGAGCGGCTGGCCATATTCGACGGGCTGGCCGCTGGTCACCAAACGCTGAACAATCTCGCCGCTTGCGTCGGACTCAATCTCATTCATCAACTTCATGGCCTCGACAATGCACAGCACCTGCCCGGATTCGACCATGTCGCCCTGCTTCACAAAGGGCGGCGTTCCCGGCGAGGACGCTTCATAAAATGTTCCCACCATCGGAGACTTCACCGTATGCAGGCCCGCTTCCGCAGGGGCTGCTCCTCCAGCGGTTTCTGCGGCAGAAGTTGCAGCAGCGCCCCCATGCGTCGCGGCATGGGCTGCGGCGCGCGTGGGCGCGTGGGCCGACGGCGCAGCGCTCAGCAGGCGAACCAGTTGCGCCATGTCGAGGGTACCCGCAGAGCCGGAGGCTTGCTGCCCGGCAAACTTCAACTGCACCTTCAAATCCTGCTGTTCGAGCGAGAATTCGCCAATCTCGCTCTGCTTGAGTAGGTCAATCAGTTCTTTGAGCGTCTGTAACTGTGCAGCGTTCATATCGACTCTCTTGGGTTCACTCTGGAAGCCATACAAAAAGGATAGACTTCGGGTCTTCTCAGTATAGATGGAGAGATGCATTTCCGGGTCGAAATTTACCTCCGACGCAAATTGCTACAACTCCACCCACGCCTTTGGAGAGCGGGTAAGAATTTTTCTTCCCCGTTCCGTAACCAGCACCATGTCCTCAATACGAATACCAAATTGCTTCGGAAGGTAAATTCCCGGCTCCACGGTAATCACCATCCCCGGCTCCAGCGTTTGTTTCTGCGCGGCAGCCAGACGTGGCCCTTCGTGAATCTCCAGGCCAACTCCATGCCCCGTCGAATGCGTAAAATGCTGGGCCAGCTTGGCGCGTCGCAGCACGCTGCGCGCTGCCTCATCGACCTCGCCACAGGTTGCGCCGGGACGAACGGCTTCCACGCCTGCCATCTGCGCTTCCAGCACGGCATCGTAAGCGGCGCGTTCCGCGTTGGTAGCCGCGCCCAGGTGAACTGTGCGCGTCATATCCGAACAATAGCCCTGGAGCAGCACGCCAAAATCCAACACCACAAAGCCACGCCGGGGCAATCTCTGTGATGTGGCCCGTCCATGCGGCAAGGCCGAACGCGCGCCAGAAGCGACAATCGTGTCAAACGACATGCCGTCGGCTCCCGCTCTGCGCGCAGCCAACTCCATCTCCGCTGCGATCTCGACCTCTTTGCGCCCCGGCTCCAGCGTGGTCAAAATGTTTTCAAAAAGCGTGCAGCCAAGATCGGCAGCGGATTGCAGGCATCGAATTTCGTCGGCATCTTTGATCTGCCGTTGCCGCGCCACTGGCGAGGCCAAAGGAATAAAAAATCCACGGCGCTGCGAGCCGGAAATGGCCTGCCGCATTCCATCCAACGCAGAGACCGTCGTGTGCTCAGCGTCGAAGGCGCAACGGAGGATACCGCGCTGCTCCATCCACGCGCCCACGGCGCGAATCAGGGATTGTTCGACGATCTTGACGCGAGCATTCTTGGTTTCTTCCTTGGCCTGCTGGATGTAGCGGCCATCGGTAAACAGAACCGCGTCGCGTGGCTTGGCCAGCGGAATCACTAGCGCCGCATTCGAGCCGGTAAATCCGGTCAGATAACGCACATCCGGCGGGTAAACGAGCAAGATGGCCTGTGCCGTCGGAGAAATTCTTTTGAGCGTGAGAGCTAAACGTTGGATGCGAGTCATACGGTATCGGTTACAACAGACGCTCCCACACTAGCCGCAAACAACGCGGCCAGGATGAGGCACCCGCATTTCTTTCTTGGACTTCTCTACTTCCCGGTATTCATTTTCCCTGTCATTTCGCTGATAATATCCACTTCGCGCTGGCGGTAGGGCGCGCCGTCAGGGTAGAAAATGTCATGAAACCAGACCGTCGGCTTATCCAGAACGTAGGGCCGCTGCCAGGAATCCCACGGTAGATTGGTCTGCGTCTTGCCATTCACCAAGCCCCAGTTGACGGCCGCCACGCGATGCTGCATAGCGATCGGCAGAACCGTGTCAATCGTGCTGCCTGCCCCACGCGCCATGTATTCCGTGCAGAGGATGGGGCGATGGTACGTTTCCATTTGCTCCACCTGCCGCTCAAAATCCTCTGGCCAGCCGTAGTTATGAAAGGACAGAACATCCGACTCCGTCAGTTGAATCTTTGACACTGGCCCCAGAGCGTCCAAGTTGCCCCAATTGCCATGCCGGAACACACCGCTGGTCAACGGTTGCGAAGGATGCACGGATCGCGCCCAAGCAAAGACCTGCGGCAGCAATGCAATAACAAGCTCCCTCTTCCCCGTTTCCGGGTGAATCTTGCCATAACTGTTGCTGTTGAGGTTTGTAGGCTCATTCCATACATCCCACGCCAGAATGCGCGGGTCGTTTGCAAATGCGCCGACAACTCCCTTCACATACGCTTCCAGTCGAGGATATTGCGCTGGATCGCGCAGCGCCGACATTCCCGGAGACTGTACCCAGCCGGAGTTGTGAATGCCGGGAATCGGCGGATGCTGCGGCCCCAGCTTGGGATTGGGATCCCAGCAGGAATCGAAGAGTACGAAGATGGGCCGAATGTGATGCTTGGCTGCAATCGTCAGAAAAATGTTGATGCGCTGCTGAAAGCCCGCTGCGTCCTGTTGCCACAATAGGTCATGCAGAAAAACGCGCATGGTGTTCATGCCAATGGCCTGCGCCCAGCCAAGCTCCTGGTCAATCTCCAGCGGATCAAATGTCGCCGCCTGCCACATCTCCAGTTGGTTGATGGCATCTCTTGGAATGTAGTTGCTGCCGACCAGCCAAGGCTGCTGAGCGTACCAGGCATTTGCTTTGGCCTCGCTCCAGCGCTGCGGCTGAGCCGACTGAACCGGCTGAACCGCAGTTTGCGCAGCGCCCTTGGTGACGATGCAGAAGAAAACAGCAAGGAAGAGGGATAGTACCCGATAAACTCGACGCATACACAAAACTCCATGAACTCCAATTGACTGTATACGAAGCGCGCAAACGTCGCAATCCCGACGCGCAGCCCATGCAATCTTCATCTATCGCGCGCGCGCGACCGGTTTCTTTTGGCGCGGACGCGCGCGGCTCAGCGCTGGCCGATCTGAGGCCACGCCGCTCTGCTGTTCCATCCAGTTCTCCATCAGCGACCGCTTGAAGCGCCAGCGATTTCCCAGCTTGAAGGCCGGAATCGATCCCTCAGAAGCGTACTTGTACAACGTGTCCGGGCTGATGCCGAGATACTCCGCCGCGTCACGAATGTCCATGACCTCGCGTACCGCGCGCGTCGCAACTTTTGCTATGCCTGCCATTTTTGTTTCCTCCTCGGTGCCTTTTGCGGGCTTGCTCCATCCCTGCCCCAGAAACATGCCCGGAACTCCGGTTATAGCCCGGTCCCCTGCGAAATTCAATCGTGTTTTTTAGGGATTTTACGGACGAGAGGGAGCGCTGTACCGTTTTGCGCGGGTATTGCCGATATTTCTACTATGGAAAGTGTGAAGAGGATAAGGCATCCCAACGGATTGTGCTGTTGCTACAGGTGGCTCCACGTCTCTCTGACGACCAAAAATGTTTGCGGCCAGCCCGAAGGCCAGCCGCGTGTCTTTCGAGCTACTCCAATCGGGAGTTCCCCCGGCTCTGCCGGGGAGGCAGTAGCAGTTTGACATTTGCGGGAGTCCATCCAAGAAACTCCAGAACGTGAGCCGCCAAGCACACGAAAAGGAGAATCTGGATGGACGAGT
>JAJZIJ010000013.1 GCA_021810625.1 Acidobacteriota bacterium | reverse complement strand
GCGCCCCCGCGTTCTGCGAGAAGGCGCAGTACGCATTGACCGGAAGGCCCGCGCAAACCAGCGTCAGCTTGCCTGTGTAGCCGCCCGACGGCGTAATCGTCAGCGAACTGCTTCCTGTCTGCCCCGGTGTGATCGTCAATGAAGTTGGGGTCGCCGTCATCGCATAGCTGGCGGACGTGGGCGCAACGACCGTCACCATCACCGTTGCAGAGGTGCTGGCGGTGTAATCCACGGTTCCCATGTAGCTGGCCGTGAACGCTGGATTGCCGCCCGCTGCCAGCGTGGAGGTGGTGAAGGTCGCCACGCCATTGGTCACCGCTTGCGCGCCGAGTAGCGTGGTTCCGTTGTAGAAGTTCACCGTGCCGCTGGGAACCAGCGTTGCGCCGGATTGCACCGTCGCGGTAAAAGTCACGGGCTGCCCTGCGATGACCGCGCTGTCCGAAGCGGCCAGCGTGGTCTTCGAGGTCGCTACGCTCACCGTCAGTGTTCCGTTGGTGGTTGTCACGGTGTAGTCGGAGAGATTCGCGCCCGCTGCCGTCGGCGTGATCGGATAGGTGCCAACCGCGCTGGTTGTCGTGGCCGTGGTGGAGCCGCTCACCGTAAAGGTGTCGCCATTCACCGCGCCAGAGTAGGTTCCGGTAAAGGTGGGATTGGCCGCGCCGTAGACTCGCGTCGCGTTGTTGGCTGTCACCGACAATGCCGCTTTGTTCACGTTGATGTTGGCCGTCAGGCTGCCGGAGCCGTAGCTGCCGCTGACGTTTGTGTATGCCTCCACCGTCACCGCGCCCGCGCCAGTAAAGGTGAGCGTGCTGCCGCTAATCGTCGCCGGGCCGGTGATCACTTGGTAGAGCACCGTCGCCCCGTTGCTGGCCGTTGCCGCCAGCGTGATTGGCGCTGCGCCGTAGGTCACGTTGGTGGGTGGTGTCGTTGTCCAGGTAATCGTCGTGGTCTGCAACGTGATGTCAAACGAACTGCTGCTGGCCTTCAGCGTCAGCGCTGGCGTGATTCCCGTAGCGGTAATCGGCAGGCTCACATCCAGCGTGTCGCCCGTGCCCGCCGCATTCACGCTCAGATTGCCGTAGGTGGCGACGGCAGCCGTGCCCGGCGTCGTCACCAGCGTCGTCTCCGTTAGCGTTCCAGCCAGAGTGCCGTTGCCGGAGAGCGTCAGCGGAACAGGAATGTTGAGCGCTGCCGCGCCGCTTTCCATCACGCTCAGCGTCACTGCGGGCGTGATGGTCGCGTTGATGAGCGTGTTCGTCGGCTGCTGCACGAACTGCACGGCAGTGTAATCCGTCTCGACTGCGCCCAGGTCGAGCGTGCTGTTCACGGTGCGCGGCCTGCCGCGCTCGTCCGTCTTCATGCTCGATGGCAGCAGCGCGGGATTGCCCGCTTCAATCGCCGGACTCCCCGGCAGCGGCAGCAGGGTTTGCAGCGTCTGGTTGGGGCCATTCAGCGCCAGCGGGCCAAGCATCAGTTGCGCCGCCGTAATGGGGGCAGCCGACGTGCTGATGAGATTGTATTTGCTCTGCGTGCCGCACAGATCACAGTCGTTGCCCGCTTGTCCTGAAGCAGATTCCGTGTTGCCCGCCACAATGCTGTTGGTGATCGTCACCTTGCCTTGGTTGTAAATGCCGCCGCCGCTGGTGGCCGAGTTGCCGGAGAAGGTGCTGTTGCTCACCGTCACCGTGCCTTGGTTGTAAATGCCGCCGCCGACGCCGCCGGGGGTCGAATTGCCGGAGAAGGTGCTGTTGCTCACCGTCACCGTGCCTTGGTTGTAAATGCCGCCGCCGCCGGAGCCAGCCGTATTGCCGGAGAAGGTGCTGTTGCTCACCGTCAATGTGCTACCGCTGCAGTTGGCAATGCCGCCGCCATCGTCAGACGAGTTGCCGGAGAAGGCGCTGTTGCTCACCGTCACCGTACCGCTGTTGGCAATGCCGCTACCGAGGCCGTTGGCGATGGTCAGCCCGGAGAGGCTCGCCGTAACGCCAAGGTTAATGTTGAAGCCCTGATATTGATTGTTCCCCGAAACGGTCAGCAGATTCGCGCCCGGCCCGTTGATGGCGATATTCGTGGCTGCAATGGGTGGCAGCGTGCTGGTCAGCGTAATGGTGCTGGGGGTACTCGTAATGCTGGGGGCAAAGGAGATATCCGCGGAACCCTGGCTGTTGGCCAGCGTAATGGCATCGCGCAAGGAGCAGGTGGTGGTGCCGTCGCACACGGTGCCGGAGTTCGTGGTGTCTGCCGTGGTGGTCACGATCAGGTCTCCCTGGCCTCCGGCCTGCACCGCGCCCAGATCGCTGGGCACGCCGTTGCCCGTGGGCCGGGGGAATCCGCGCTGATCGGTGGAGAGCGTGCTGCTGAGTCCTGCGTTGATGGCCGGGCTGCCCTTCAGCGGCATCATAGTCTCCGTGGGGCCGCCGTTGTATTGCAGTGGGCCGAGCATCGGATTGATGATATTCGACGGCGTGCTGATGAGGTTGTAGGCGCTCTGCGTGCCGCAGCTATCGCAGTCGTCGCCCGCAGCGCTTATGTTGATGGTGTTGCCCGCCACAATGCTGTTGGTCAGCGTCACCGTGCCGCCGTTGTTGAATATGCCGCCGCCGGAGTTGGCCGTGTTGCCGGAGAAGGTGCTGTTGCTCACCTTCAATGTGCTGTCGTTGACAATGCCGCCGCCGTAGCCGCTGTTCCCGCTGGCCGTGTTGTTGGAGAAGGTGCTGTTGCTCACCGTCACCGTGCCGTTGTTGTTGGCAATGCCGCCGCCGCCGCCAGCCGAGTTGCCGGAGAAGGTGCTGTTGCTCACCGTCAATGTGCCATCGTTGAAAATGCCGCCGCCGATGTAGCCAGCCGAATTGCCCGCGAAGGTGCTGTTGCTCACCGTCAATGTGCCTTCGTTGTCAATGCCGCCGCCGTTGACGCTGTTGCCGTTGGCGATGGTCAGCCCGGAGATGCTCGCCGTAACGCCGGAGTTGATGTAGAAGATCTTCGCGCCGCCGCCGGATATGGTCAGCAGATTCGCGCCCGGCCCGGAGATGGTCACGTTTTTGCTCAGGGTCAGCGTGCCCGGCGTGATGGTGCCCGTCACCCTGGAGGCAAAATCAATCGTGTCGCCGGGCGTGCCCGTATCTGCATCCACCGACGCGACCGCTGCGGCGAGTGAGCCAGTTCCGCTGCTATTCGTGTTGGTCACCGTGTAGGTGTTCTGGGCGTGGGCGCTCGCCGCAGCCAGCGCAAAGACCGCCAGCAGCGCGGCTGGAAAGGATGTCATGGAACGGAACATTCTTTTGGCTTGCGTGGGAAAGCTTCGCCTATGGGCGACAGAGCAGAGCGTGGGCATGGGCGTGGACATAGGAAGGAACCTCTCTCAAGATCGAAATGCACTGCAAACAACCCAACCTCGCCGGAAACGAACGCCAGCATGGCATCGTGAGCGCGCATAGAGGAACATCCCACTCGCAGCTTCCCGCTTTAACTCGGCTTACACAAGGAAGATGCACCCTGTGTAGCACGGACTTCTGAAAATTCTCCGTGACAAACGACACATCTTTATCTTTATTTTTTAGTGGAGCGAATCCGCAGCGAAAGAACCGGGAGTGGGTCAGTTGAAGAGACCCGCCCTCAGGGGCTGAAGCCCGTCCCCTTCACAGCTAACGCCGCGCCTCTTCAAAACGCAGGCTTGGGCAGAGTTTCCCGATGGAATGTACACCGCGCCGAACGGTTCCATTACGCGCCACTCCCCACGCCTTACGCGCCCACGCGCTGCTTCCAGTGCGAGCGAAAGAACCAGAATGCTCCGGCAACCAGCCCCAGGATAATCAGCGCATCAAAGCGATGCAGCGCATGTTTCAGGCGCGGATCGGTGTCCCAGGCTTTGCCCAGCTTCATGCCAAAATAGGCCAGCGCGAAACACCACGGCCACGAGCCAACAAAAGTGTAGAGATGGAAGCGAAGCTGCGGCATCCGCGCAATGCCCGCAGGCAGGGCGATAAAGGTGCGGATTACTGGCAGCAGCCGACCAAAAAATACGGTAATGGAACCATAGCGCGCAAAGAACGCGGTTGCCCGCTCCAGATCGTGATGATTCAGCAAAATATAACGCCCGTACCGTTCCAGCGCCGGACGCCCGCCCCAGGCTCCGCCCCAGTACGCGACCGCCGAGCCAATGTTGCAGCCCAACGCTCCTGCCGTCGCCACCCACAGCAGCCGAAATCGCCCGATGTAGACCAGATAACCGGAAAACGGCATGATGATCTCCGAGGGAAGCGGCACACATGCCGACTCAATGGCCATCAACAACGCCACGCCCGCATAGCCGATGTGAGAGATGATGCCCGTAATCCAAGGTACGAGGAAACTAAGAATTTTTTCTGTCATGGGGTTGTGTGCAGTATATCTTCCGGCTGCCTGGTTCTGCTGGCGCTGGTTGCGTGAGCCGCAATGCAATCCCTGCGTCGCCATTGCAGCGTGGAGGCACAGGCAGCCAGTACGAAACTTCGATCCCCCTGGCTAATTCGGTCTCTGCTTTTGATTGCGACGAAAGCGTTCGTCGATGGGTTGGCGGCCACTAAAGCCTGCCTCAATCGTATGCCAGTGGGTGATCTCTGTCTCGCCCATCTGCCAGCACAACAGCACGGTCTCCTCGCCGATGCGGCAGGGGAAATCCAGCAGACCTCTTTCGATGTCCTTGATCTGCACACCGATGGCATCAATCTCCTGCAGCGTGTCTTTGACCTGCTGCACAGCAACATCGCGCTCGGCGCGACGACGCGCCACCTGCGCGACTGCCACCAGCATTCCGCCATTGAGAAAAATGCGCTGGCTCAACTGCTGTATCTCCTGCTCGACCGTTTCGGCGGAGTCTTTGGCCTGTAGGGCGCGCTTCAGCAACGATTCCAGCACGGGAATTAATGTCTGCGCCTCGTCCAGTGAAAATGTCCTCATCCGTTCCCCTCGAATTTCCCCGCGCTGGAATTATCCCTGAATCTCCAGCATACGATCCAGCGCGACACGCGCCCAGCGCTTTACATCCTCATGAACGCGGATGCGGTTGACCACGTTGCCCTCCACCAGATTCTCCAGCGCCCAGGCAAGATGCTGCGGCGTGATGCGAAACATGGTGGTGCAGAGGCAGCCCGCGTCGTCCAGCGTAATGACGCGCTTGCCCAGCGGTGCGAAGCGCTTGCCCAGTCGGTTGACCAGATGAATCTCCGTGCCCACGGCGAACATGGTTCCCGTGGGAGCCTGCTCGATGAACTGGATCAGCCGCTCCGTGGAGCCAATGCCGTCGGCCTTCTGGCAAACCTCCAAACGACACTCTGGATGGGCAATCACCTGGATGCCAGGATACTTGGCGCGCACGCGATCCACATGCTCCGGCAGAAAGCGCTGATGCACGGAGCAATGCCCCTTCCACAAAATGACACGCGCCGCGTGCAGCCGCTCCGGAGCCAGACCACCGTTGATCTGGTAGGGATCCCAGACCGCCATCTCCTGCGGCGAAATCCCCATACCGTGCGCGGTATTGCGGCCCAGATGTTGATCCGGCAAAAACAGAATGCGCTGCCCGCGCGCAAAGGCCCAGCGAAAGGCCGCCGCCGCGTTGGAGGAGGTGCAGACCAGCCCGCCGCGCTCGCCGCAAAAGGCTTTGATGGCGGCAGTGGAGTTCATATACGTCAGCGGCATCAGACCGCCCGCAGCCGCTTGCGTCAGGCCCGCAGCCACCAGCCTGTCCCAGCACGCCTCTACCTGGGAGATGTCCGCCATGTCGGCCATTGAGCAGCCCGCATTCAGGTCAGGCAGCACCACCTGCTGATGCGGCTGCGCCAGAATGTCCGCGCTCTCCGCCATAAAATGCACGCCGCAAAAAACAATGTAGCGCCCCTCGGCCTGCGCGGCGAGCTTGGAGAGCTTATAGCTGTCGCCCGTGTGGTCGGCAAAGCGAACGATCTCATCGCGCTGATAGTGGTGGCCCAAAATAATGGCTTGTTTGCCCAGCCGCGCGCGCGCCTCCGCGATGCGGCCATCCATGCTGTCATCCGGCATTGCCAGATAGTCGTCGAGAGCGCAACTCGCCTGCGCATGCGCAGACGCCACGTCATCTAATGCAGTAATCATGTACTCCGCCTTCAGTTCCGCCACAGACGATGCCTGCGCGAAACGGGGATGTTGAAAGCAATTCACGTTCTGTTGCAGTGGCTTCACTGCGTATCTGGGCAAAAGGAGCTTGCTTGCATACGCCCAAACCACGGGGTTGTTGCAACGTTCCGATGTCTCCGGCAGCCCTAATGCGCGCCGAGGACAATCTTCTCTTAACCCAATTGTAATACGCCCGTCCTCGGTTGCGATGGTTGCGATGTTTTTTCACGCTTCGCGTTGAAACCTTCCTTCCCCTTAGGGGAAGGAATACAAAACCCCTCACAGCGCGTCGGTTTGTTTGGAGATTCGCGGCTGCGTATGATGGAGGACGATGAGCCTATCGGACAGCATTTTTATCTTCGTATTGGCCCTCATCATCTTTGGGCCAAAGAAATTGCCGGAGATAGCCAAGCAATTGGGTCGGCTCGTGGGCGAGTTTCGACGCGCCAGCAATGAATTTAAGTTCCAGATTGAGGAAGAATTGCGCCAGTCGGAGAGAGCCGACCATCCGAAATCGTCTCCTGCGGAGCCAGCGATTCAGCCGCCGTCCGAATTGTCGCCATCCGAGCCATCGCCATCTGAATCGTCACCATCGGAAGAGTTGATGGCCACGCCCGTGGTCGCTGCGACCTTGGCAGACCCGATCGAGCCACCAGTGCCCGCGCCACTGACCGTTGTGCCTGCCGCTGGCGCGGAACCACGCCAGACATTCCCAGGTGTCCCCGAAGCTCTGGCTGTAAATCCCTCCACATCCAATTCTCCCGCAGAGGTGGAATCCACCCGTGGCTAACTTTCTGGATCGTGCCCGCTCGGCAGTAAGCGACCGAGTGGAACTGCCCGGCATGAGCCTGCTGGAGCATCTGGAAGAGTTGCGCAAGCGACTCATCCACTCCGTTGTTTACATCGTTGTCGCATTTTTTGTTGCGTATGGATTTCATGAACGCATTGCCAGTTTCATGATCGCTCCCATCACGCAGGCTTTGGCCGCGCATCACATGGACACGCGGCTGGGATATCTGAATCCTGTCGATCCGTTCAACTTTTACTTGAAGATCGCCCTGTTTGGCGGAATCATTCTTGCCTCGCCATTCGTCCTGTATCAACTGTGGCTCTTTATCGCGCCAGGGCTGTATCAACGGGAGCGACGCTACGTGGTTCCCTTCATGTTCGCCACGGTTGGCCTCTTTCTGGGCGGAGCCTTCTTTGGCTATCGCTACGTGTTCCCCGGCGCGCTGGAATTTCTGATCGGCTTTGGCGCGCAGTTCAAACCTCTGGTCACGATTGAGGAGTACGAAAGTCTATTCTTCACCGTCATTCTCGGCTTGGGGCTGATCTTTGAGCTGCCCATTCTGGTCTTTTTTTTGGCGCTCTTTGGAATTGTGAATTCCAAGTTTTTGCTGAAAAATATCCGCTACGCCATTTTGATTATTTTTATTGTTGCAGCCATCATCACACCGACACCGGATATTCTAACCATGTGCGTGTTTGCGGCCCCCATGCTGATCCTTTACTTCATCAGCATCGGCGTGGCCCACATGGTGCATCCAGAACGCCGCAAAAAGAAAGCGCAACAGGAGACATAATGCCGCGCTCCATCTTTAATTTTAGGTTTGTTCCTCTTCGTGCCGCGTGGGGGATACTCTGCCTCCTCGCGCTCTTCGCATCACCACTCCTCGCAGCAACAAAGCCCACAACTGCCACGCACGCGGCCCCAGCCTCCCCGCGCTTCAACGGCAATCTGGCCTATGAGTACGCCGACAAATTCGTTGCCTGCGGCCCGCGCTGGATTGGGAGTCCCGGCCATCTCTGCGCGGAAAAATTCCTCAAGCAACACTTCGCCAAGGACAATCTGGAAGAGGACACCTTTACTTCCAGCACACCCATCGGCCCGCTGACGATGCACAATTTCATCGTGAAGTTTCCCGGAAAAAAAGACGGCGTAATTGTCGTCGCTTCGCACTATGAGACAAACTACTGGCTGCGTAATACCTCCTTTGTAGGAGCCAATGACGGCGGCGCGACCGTGGGCCTGCTGGTGGAACTCGCCAATGGATTGCGCGGAAAAACACTCGATGGCTATAGCGTCTGGCTGGTCTTTTTTGATGGAGAAGAATCCATCAAATCTCAATGGACAGATTCCGACTCTCTTTACGGCAGTCGGCATCTGGCGGCCAAATGGGAGCGCGACGGAACGCTCAAGCGCATTCGGGCATTCCTGTTGACCGACATGATCGGCGACAAGCAACTGGATATATCCCGCGAGATGAACTCCACGCCGTGGCTGGAGGATTTGATCTACAAAGCGGCGCAGCAGGATGGATACGCCTCGTACTTTTTTGAGCGTCAGGATCAGGTGGAGGACGACCAACTTCCCTTTGTGCAACGCGGCGTTCCCACGGCGGACATCATCGACATCGACTACGGGCCGCATGACGCGACGCATCCCGATGGCTACCACCACACGGCGGAGGACACGATGGATAAAATCAGCGCTCGCAGCCTGACCATCTCCGGCCAGACCGTGGCCACGACCATCCATCTTCTCAATCAACGCTAACAAGTCTTCGGCGCTCGCAAAAAAATCCTTTCACGCGGGGCTTCGCAAGCAGCATTGGCTGCGATAGCATCGGCACATGCTTGGCTCCGCTCCCCTATGGCTGTGGATCGTCTTTCATCTGCTGCTGCTGGCGCTGCTGGCGTTGGACGCTGGCGTTGCGCGCGCGCGCCAGTCGGACATGCCCGCGTCGCATCGCGCTGCATTCTGGATGACCGCAGTCTGGATCATCTCCGCGTTACTCTTCGCGCTGCTGATCGGGCACGCCTTGCGTCCGCAATTGGCCGCAGAATATCTGGCCGGTTATGGCATTGAAGAATCGCTTAGCATCGACAATCTGCTTATCTTCCTTCTCCTCTTTCGAGCTTTCGATCTGAACCCGCAGCAACAGCGTCGCGCACTCTTCTGGGGCGTGCTGGGAGCCATCGTTCTACGCGCTGGCATGATTGCCGCAGGGCTGGCGCTGGTGCATATTTTTGCGTGGATCACCTATGCATTTGGCATTCTTCTGCTGCTGGCCGCGTTGCGCCTACTGCGTCAACGAACAGATGCGCAGCATGGATCGCAGCCACGCTGGATCACATTTCTTGCCCGACACCTTCCCCTGTCCTCCCGCATGGATGGCAGCCGTTTTTTTGTACGCGACAAGGGCCGCCTGCGCGGCACGCATCTTCTGCTCGCATTGATCGTCGTTGAAATCACTGACCTGCTCTTTGCCGTGGATTCCATCCCCGCCGTGCTGGCTGTATCGCGCCATGCTTTTGTGGTGTATGCCTCCAACATTTTTGCCGTGGTGGGCCTGCGGTCGCTGTACTTTGTGGTCGCCGGAATGTTGGAAAAACTCCATCGCCTGCACGATGGTCTGGCCGTTCTTCTTCTTTTTGTCGGAGCCAAGATGCTGCTCAGTCATGTGTTGAAGATTCCCATTGCCGTCTCGCTGGGTGTGCTGGCGGCGATAATCGCGCTGACAATTTTACTGTCGCTGTTTACGCAGCCGACTCGTCGCCAAACCTGACGAAGCGAACCTGTTGCCCCTCGCGAATACAGGAGTGCAGCGGCAAGCCTGCCAGCTTCTCCGGGGCATCCGTGCGCGCATGGGCACCACGCGACTCTCGTCGTGCCAGCGCGGATCGGGCAATCAGCGTGCCCACCGTATGCAGATTGCGCAGCTCGACCGCGTCGCGCGTTTCCGGCGCGGGAAGCTGCGCCTCCATCGACTGCAACCTTGCCAGCACGCGCCGAAGGCCATGCTCCTCGCGCAGTAATCCCGCATCGCGCCACATGGCATCGCGTAGAGCATCGCGCAGCGCATGAATCGCAGCCGTGTCTGTTGTCGTCTGTTGAGATGGCGGCATGGCTTTCAGTGTGGGGGTCGCCTGCGTTTCTTTGCGCATCGCTTCTCCGGCGCGCGCGCCAAAGACCAGTCCCTCCAGTAAAGAATTGCTGGCCAGACGATTCGCTCCATGCACTCCGGTGCAGGCGACTTCGCCCGCAGCATACAGGCCGGGCAGCGAAGTGCGACCATCCACATCTGTCCGCACACCGCCCATCAGATAATGCGCGGCGGGCCGAACCGGAATCAGATCGCGAGAAATATCCAATCCATGCTGACGCAGAAATGTTGAGATCCCCGGAAAGCGCTGGCTCAAATCCATGCCGGTAATGTGACGCATGTCGAGATAAACCGGAAGAATTTCACCCGGCTTGTCGCTCAAGCTCTCCCGCGTAATGGCGCGGGCTACAACATCGCGCGGCGCAAGCTCCGCCAGCGGATGATAGCGATCCATAAATCGCTCCTGGCGATGATTGCGCAGCACGGCTCCCTCGCCACGCAGCGCCTCCGAGAGCAAAAAGCGCGGCACGCCCGGCAGGCTGAGCGCCGTCGGGTGGAACTGATAAAACTCCATGTCGGATATCTCCGCGCCCGCGCGATAGGCCATCGCGATGCCATCGCCTGTGGCCACAGGCGGGTTGGTGGTGTCGCTATAGACCTGACCTGCGCCGCCACTGGCCAACAAAACCGCGCGCGTGGCCACGATGTGCTTGGTGCCAGCGCGATCCAGCAACGACAGCCCGACGACGCGGCCATTCTGCACAATCAAATCCAGCGTGGTCGCCCACTCCATCAACGTAATGCGCGGATCGCTGAGCGCGTGTTGCAGCAGCGCCCGACCAATCTCCCGGCCCGTCGCATCCCCGTTGGCGTGCAGAATGCGAGGCAGGCTGTGCGCGCCTTCCCGCGTGCGCATCAACTCCCCGTGGTCACGGTCGAAGACCGTACCCCACTCCAGCAACTCCTGCACACGCAGCGGGCCTTCCCGCACCAGAGTGGCCGCCGCGGATTCCTCCACCAACCCATCGCCTGCGGCGAGGGTGTCCTGCAAATGCAGCGCAACATCCTCCTCGCCGCCCATCGCGACGGCGATCCCACCCTGCGCATATTGCGTGTTGGATTCGGCAGCGCACTCCTTGGTAACTACCAGAACCTGGCCCGCGCCAGCCAGGGTAATGGCGGCGCGCAGACCGGCAATGCCCGCTCCGACAACAACGAAATCGACCGTAGAAAGAACTCCCACCGAATTGAGACTAGCACGCGACAAGATGGGCACGCGATAGCGCCAGAATCGAAGTCGTCGCGCATGGCAGCAAGAAAACTCTCCCCGCCTGCGATACGATACAACCATTGTGTCCAACATTCCTGTTCATGTCGCTGGCGGAAAATATGTCGTTCGCGTGGAGCCTAGCCTGCTCCCGAAGCTCTACCGCCAACTGCGCCCGCTGGGCCTTGCCAAGAGAAAATTATTCGTGGTCACAACGCCGGAGATATGGGCGCTGTGGCACAAACCTTTCTTAGCCTCCTTTCCCAAGGGGAAGGACGCGCCATGCATTCTGTTTCTTCCCTCCGGCGAACGCTACAAGCGCCTCTCCGCGCTGGAAAAGCTGGCAGACGAACTGGTGCAGGCGCAGGCTCGCCGCGATTCCCTGCTGCTTGCCTTTGGTGGCGGCGTGGTCGGCGATTTGGCCGGATTTCTTGCCGCCATCTACATGCGCGGCATTCCTTATGTGCAGGTGCCAACGACATATCTGGCGCAAATCGATTCCTCTGTCGGCGGCAAAACCGGCGTAAATTTACGCACTGGAAAAAATCTGATTGGAAGTTTTCACCATCCCGCCACGGTTCTTACTGATCCAAAATTGCTCGCCACGTTGCCGCTGCGGGAGCTGCGTTCCGGCATCATGGAGAGCATCAAAGCCGCAGTGTTGGGCGATGCGCGTTTCTTTGCATGGCTGGAAAAAAATGCGGACGCGATGCTGCGTGGCGATGTCGATGCGCTTGCCTATGCCATCCGCGTCTCCGTTGGCATCAAGGCCAGGATCGTCAGCGCGGATGAGTACGAATCCGGCCAAAGAATGCTGCTGAATCTTGGACACACGGTCGGGCACGCCATTGAAGCGGCAACGCAATATCGCGCGCTGCGGCATGGGGAGGCCATCGCCTGGGGCATGATCGCCGCAGTGCGGCTGGCTGCGGCCCGCGCTGCACTGCCAGCAAACGATGCTGCGCGCATCGAGCGCCTGATCCATCACTTTGGCCCGCTGCCGCGCTTCTCCGCCACAGCGCAGCGTTTGCTGGATTTAACTTCCGCAGATAAAAAGAATCGCTCTGACACGCGCAACTTTGTTCTTCCCGTCAAAATCGGCAAGGCCATTGTGACATCCGATGTAACCACGCAAGAACTGCATCGCGCCATCCAGAGCATGATGCAGGCCGTGCGAGAGACCGGAGCCTGACGATGCCAGCCCGTGGAGCAGAGCCGCAAGGCGCAACAACGGAGCAGAGCGCCAGCCATGCGGTGCAATCCATGTTCAATGAGATTGCGCCGCGTTATGACCTGCTGAATCATGTGCTCTCGGCCAACATCGACCGTCTTTGGTGGTGGAGAACGGCCCGCGTTTTTCGCCACATTCTGCGGCAGCCAGAGGCAACCATCGTCGATCTCTGCTGCGGCACTGGAGATATGACGCTGGCTCTGCTGCGTCATCGGCCCAAGCCGGGCGCTCCTGTTCTGGCTATTGATTTCGCCCATGAGATGCTGGCGCGTGGCCAGAGAAAATTTTCTGCGCTGGGAGCCATCGCCATCGAAGCAGATGCCCTCGCGCTGCCACTGGCCGAAGACTCCGCCGATCTACTCACGACGGCCTTTGGATTCCGCAATCTGGCCAACTATGCTGCGGGGCTGCAAGAAATGTATCGCGTGCTGCGTCCCGGCGGCGAAGTTGGCATTCTCGATTTCAACGAGCCGAGCGGAATCATGGGCAGGCTCTATCAATTTTATTTTCGGCGCGTGCTGCCGCGCATCGGAACATGGATTTCCGGCACGGCAGGGCCGTATGCGTATCTCCCCCAATCGGTGCATCGCTTTCCCGCGCCGAGCGAGATGCAGGCCATGATGTCGGCGGCTGGATTTCGCCACATCTCCTGGACGCCGTACACCTTTGGCATTGCCGGACTCTACCGCGCCGTGAAACCATAGGCGCACTCCGACGCATCGGTTGCGAAGGACATGCAAAATGACACGGACAATATCCAGAACGATGCCACTCTCTTCCCCGGCAAAAAAGACGCGCACCGCGCTGGTCTCTGTGCTGGCCGCTTGTGGCATTACAGTTCTGAAGTTGATTGCCGCCACCTACAGCGGCAGCATTGGCATGTTTTCTGAGGCAGCGCACTCCGGCCTTGACCTGGTTGCTTCCGCCATTACCCTAACGTCAGTGACGGTTTCCGACCGTCCTGCGGATGAAAACCATCCCTACGGCCATGCCAAGATTGAAAATCTTGCAGCCTTTACCGAAACGCTGCTGATGCTGGGATCGGTCATCTGGATTGTGACCGAAGCGATTCGACGCATTTTTCTCGAAACCTATACGGTTCGGATTTCCCTTTGGGCCTTTGCCGTCCTGCTACTCTCAATGGCCGTTGATTTCTTTCGCTCGCGCGCGCTGGCGCGCACTGCGTCGGACACCGACAGTCCGGCGCTGGAAGCCGACGCGATGCACTTCGGCATGGACATGTGGTCGAGTCTCGCCGTCATTCTCGGCCTGCTGGCAAATGATCTGGGAACGCATCTGCATCTGAAGTGGCTGCGCCTGGGCGATCCACTCTCGGCCATCGTTGTTTCCATCATTATTTTGAAAGTCTGCTGGCGATTGACACGGCAGGCCATCGACGTGCTGATCGACACCGCTCCAACAGAGACACATCGAAAAATTCTCGATGAAATCGGACATCCCGAAGGAGTCCTGGATGTGGAACGGGTTCGATTGCGGCGCTCCGGCAATCGTTATTTTGTCGATCTGAAATTGGCAATGCCACGCAATCTTAGTTTTCAACGCTCGGAAAGCATCAAAGAAAATGTGGCGGCAGCGGTGCATCGCGTGCTTCCCAATGCTGACGTGATTACCTATGCCGTACCTCGTCCCAGCCGTTCGGAGAGCATCTTCGACCGCGTCCGCGCCGTGGCGGCGAACAACAATCTTTCCGTACACGATGTCACTGTGCAGAACTGGAACGGGCAACTCCACCTGGAGCAGCATTTGGAGGTGCCGGAGTCGCTCACGCTGCGCGCCGCGCATGAGATGGCAACGCGAATTGAAGCGGAAATGCTCGCCGAGATTCCAGAAATTCAATCCATACTAACCCATATCGAGAGCGAGCACGCCACCATCGAACGCGATGCGCGGCGCTCCGCCAATCAGGCAATAGAGGCACGTCTGCGCCGTATTGCAAGCGGATTTCCAGAGATTCTGGACGTGCATGACGTTACCATTGGATTGATTGGCGCGCGCTTGCAGATTGCCTGCCATTGCACGCTGCCAGACGAAACGTCAATGGAAAAGGTACATTCCCTCATCACCCAGCTTGAGGACTCCGTGAAAGCGGAGATGCCAGAGGTGAGACGTGTTTTTATTCATCCAGAACCAGCCACCGACAATCGGCGCTGAAGCACACTGCGCCGCACATGGAAAGGAAACCAACAACAATGCAGGCCAATGCCACATGGAAAAGCGAAATGCTCTTCGACGCAACCTCCCACAGCGCGCACACCATTCTTTTCGACGGCGATCCGGCGCACACGCGCGGCCCCAGTCCGATGGAAGTTGTTTTGATGGGACTCTGCGGCTGTACCGCGATTGACGTGATCTCCATCCTGAAAAAGAAACGGGAGCCGTTTACCGGGCTTTCCGTTTCCGCCGTCGCGGAGCAGGCCGGAGAACCACCCAAGGTATTCACGCAGGTTCGCCTGGTCTATCGCGTCAGCGGCGGCGTTGCTGCAAAATCAATGGAGGATGCCGTCCGCTTGTCGGAGACAAAATACTGTGCGGTCGGAGGCATGATCTCCCAAACAGCGAAGATCGAATATGTCATCGAATATGTAGACTAAGAGTCATCGTGCGTCAACTCTTTCACATGCTTCTCTTCAGTCTGGCCTTGGTGGTCATCGCCTTGTTATCGGCGCTGGCCACCATGCGTCTTGCGATCCACGGCGCAGAGGTGCGCGTGCCAAACTTGTCGGGCATGACCCTGGCGCAGGCGCAGGAGCAAACCCATGCGTTGGGCCTGCAATTGCGCGTCGAGGATCGTTTTTACAGCGCGACCACGCCATCCGGCCACGTTCTAGTGCAGCGCCCGAAGGCGGGAACCCTGGTTCGCAGGTCATGGCGCGTGCGCGTGACTGAGAGTCTTGGGCCACAGGATGTCACCATTCCCAATGTCATCGGCATGGATGCGCGACTGGCAACGATCACCATTCGCCGTGACGGATTGCATCTGGGCGATGTCACTTCCCTTCCCTACGCCGATGCTCCAGACGGCACGGTCATCGCGCAAAGTCCAATAGAACATGCCACCGCAGTCGAGCGCCCGCGCGTGGATATTTTGTTGGCTGCCCCACTGCCAGCAACGCCACCGGCCTATGCCATGCCCAACTTCATCGGAGAAACTTACTCTGCGGCAGCGTCTGCGGTGGAGAACGCCGGCTTCAAGCTGGCGCCGATGGAAGAGGCCAACATCACCATTCCGCGCGTGGCCCCAATCGGCACAGCGAGCACACCGCCAACGCCACCCGTTCCTTCCGGGACGGTCATCGCGCAAATTCCAGAACCTGATAGCCGAGTGGAAGCCGGAGCCATCATTCACCTGATCGTGCAGCATTGATTTTGTACAGCAATGCGAGTTTTGTACAACGATGCGCGAAACGAAGATCAGTTTTTTCGCTCAATAAGCGCGGCAAAAAATCCATCGCCGGGATGCACGCCCGGCAACGTTCGCAGATAGCCGGAACGAAAACCCGTCGCCAATAAATGATCCACTGCGGCCCCGCGAATCGCGCCCTGCTGGATTCGATTCTCCAACTCCGGCTGCAAATCCAGCAATGCGTAGGCTGACGGCGCGCGCCCGTTCGCCGAAAGAACGCTTTGAATCACCGCTTCATTTTCCTCCGGCTCCAGCGAACAGGTCGCGTAGAGCAGGCGTCCTCCGGGAGCAAGCCTGCGGAGCGCCGCAGCCAGAATACTGCGCTGCCGGATTGCCTGACGCGAGATATCCTCCGGCTGAAGGCGATGGCGAATTTCTGGATTGCGCGCAAGTGTTCCGGTGCCGCTGCATGGAACATCGCAGAGAATTCTGTCAAAGAGGCCCATCTCCGGCAGTCGCTCCGCGTCGGCAACGTGGAACGCGATGCGTTCCTGCCACTCCGGGCGAGTCAGCCGTTGCCGCATTACCTTCAAACGCGCCGGGCTGATATCGCACGCAACAAGTTTTGCCTGCGGATTATTATTGAGCAAAATTGCCGTCTTTCCACCCGGCGCAGCGCAGCAATCCAAAATCCTCTGGCCGGTTCCGAGCAACTCCGCGACAAGCTGCGATCCTTCATCTTGAACCTGCGCCCGCCCCTCGCGCAGCGCGCGCGTGGAAGATACATCCCCGGAAGAAACCGTCCGCGCCTGCGCCAGCAACGCTCCCGGAGCCAGTCGCGCACCCTCCGATTGCAATTCTTCTTCAACGTAGGGATCAAAGATGCGCAGCGATGTCGTCGGCTCCTGTTGCCCGGCGGCGCAAATTTTCCGGGTTATGGCATCGCCGTAATTTTTTCTCCATCGCTGGATCATCCATTCGGGATACGCCTGCTCCGGCTGGATTGTCGTGGACTTTGGCAGCGTGGCGATTTTTCGCAGGATTGCGTTCACCATGCCCGATGCGCGCGGATGTTCCGAATGCTTGACCCACTCGACCGATTCAAAGATCGCTGCATGAACGGGGATTCTGTCCATAAACAGCAGTTGAAAGGCCCCCATCCGCAATGCGAGAGCGACAGGTTCGGGCAACTGCATCGACGGCTGCGACAGATGTTCGCGGATTTTTGCATCCAACGCGCCCTGCCAGCGCAGCGTCCCCAACACCAACGCCGTACATAAATTGATATCCAATTGCGACAGCCCTTGCAGCGTTGCGCCATGCAGCAGCGTGTCGCTATTTCCCTTGTCCGCAGCGATTTTTTGCAGAACTTGAAAGGCTGCGCGGCGCGCTGGAGCAAGATTGGCGGGCATGGAATTGACGGGCATGGAGTGGGCTATTGGCAACTACGCCAGCCGCTCCCCCGGAGCCAGCGCGTAGCCATGCAGAAAATCTTCCGCAGCAATACGCTTCCGGCCCTCGATCTGCACCTCCAGCAACTCCAACAGGGTTGCCTCCCCACAGGCGAGAAAAAGACGATTGCCCTGAACATGCAAGGTTCCCGAAGGCAACGAAGGTTGTAGCGCTTCCGATTCGATTCTCATGCGCTTAATCCTCATGTTATGGATGGATAATTTTTTTTCACGGAGGATGCCATATGCTCCCGGCCAGGGCTGAAAGCCTCGCCAGCGATTATAAATTTCCGTGGCCGTCTTCGCGGCGTCGATATGACCATCTTCGCGTTGCAGTATCGGCGCAAGCGTGGCCAGAGAGTTCTGCTGTGGCGTTGCCGTTAGAGTTCCGCGCTCCAGCGCTGCAAGCGTTTGCGCCATCAGCACCGCGCCCGCCTCCGCCAGTACAGGCGCAAGCTCTGCGGCGGTTTGCTCCGGCCCGATTGGAACACGCTGTTGCAGCAGCATGTCTCCGGTGTCGAGTCCTTCATCAATGCGCATCGTGGTCACGCCCGTCTCCGATTCCCCACACGCAATGGCCCATTGGATTGGCGCGGCTCCGCGATACCTGGGCAGTAGCGAGGCGTGCAGGTTCAGATTGCCGTGGCGCGGCAGCGCCAGCATCCACGGCGGGATCAGGCGTCCATACGCGACGACGACAATGGCATCGGCGGCAATGTCTGTAAGTTGTTGCTGCAAGGCTGCGTTGTTGCGGATTTTTTCCGGCTGCGCGATGGGAAGATTGCGCTCCAGCGCGGCCTGCTTGACGGCAGAGAACTGCTGCGCCAACCCGCGTCCGCTGGCGCGATCCGGCTGCGTCAGAACCAGCTCGACGGTATGACCGACGGCCAGTAGAGCATGGAACGTGGGCACGGCAAAGGCGGGAGTTCCACAAAAAACCAGACGCATCGGTCTACCACTCGCCAGCTTTGATCATTTTGCGAATTTTTCGCAGTTGCAAATCGCGCTTCAAACGGCTGATGCGATCAATAAACAAAATGCCGTCCAGGTGATCGATCTCATGCTGAAAGGCACGCGCCAACAGCGCATCGCCTTCCATCTCGAAGGTCGCGCCCTGCACATCCTGCGCCTGTATCTTGACGTGGGCCGCGCGGTTCACTTTGTCGCGAATCTCTGGAAGACTCAGACAGCCCTCTTCTTCATACTGCTTGCCCTCGGCTGCAACAACCTGCGGGTTGATAAGAACAATCTTGTCTTCCGGTTTTTTCTGAAAGCTCAGATCAATCACCGTGATTCGTTTGGAAATTCCAATCTGCGGCGCAGCCAGCCCAATGCCCTCGGCTTCATACATGGAGGCGAACATGTCCTCCACCAGGCGACGAAGCTTGCTGTCGAACGCTGTCACTGGCTCCGCAGGGCGCTGCAACACGGGATCGGGATACTTTACAATCGAGTAAATCATTGCTGTGCGATCTTGGGAACTGCTTCCTTCTTAAGGTCTGGTATCGGCGAATCTCCTGCAATACTTTCAATACCTGCGAATCTGCTCGCAGTATCCCTGATAGTTTCGCGCCATTTCTCGCAGCGAGTCTCCGCCAAACTTTTCGATGGCCAGCTTTGCCAGCGTGAGCGCCACCATCGCCTCCGCCGCAACGCCCGCAGCCGGAACCACGCAGACATCGGAGCGCTCATAGGCCGCCTTCACCTCTTCGCGCTTGTCAAAGCTGATGGAACCCAGCGGACGGCGCAGCGTGGAGATCGGCTTCAGATAGCCACGCACCACCAGGTCTTCGCCATTGGAGATTCCACCCTCAATGCCGCCCGCATTGTTCTGCTCCCGCGAAAAGCGCGTGAAGGAAGCAGCGTCTTTCGATTCCGCCGCATAGTGGATCGGATCATGCACCTGCGAACCCAGGGAAGCGGCTGCGGTCACGCCACGGCCAATCTCCACCGCTTTGACGGCCTGCAAGGACATCACCGATGCGGCCAGCAGGCCGTCGAGACGCTCATCCCAGTTGGCATAGGTTCCCAGACCGGGCGGCACGCCATGCGCAACCACCTCAAATACGCCGCCAATCGAATCTCCTGTGCGCAGCACCTCATCGACTGCTGCCTTCATGCGCTGCTCGGCATCCGCATCCACGCAGTTCAACAGAATCTCCTCGCGTTCGAGCAAAGCGGAGATCTCTGCCCAGCTTGCATCGCGATCCAGCTCAGCCTGTCCCACGCGAATGACGTGGCTGGCCACATGAATCCCCAGCGGCTGCAAAAGTTGCTTGGCTAACGCGCCAGCGGCCACACGCGCCGTGGATTCCCGTGCAGAGGCGCGCTCCAGCACATAGCGCGCATCGGGGAAATCATACTTCAAAGCGCCCGCAAGATCGGCGTGCCCCGGACGCGGCGAAGCTACAGCCTTGTGCTTGGCTGGGTCGCCCGCATCGACAGGAAGAATCTCCGCCCAGTTTTTCCAGTCGCGATTCTCAATTCGCAATGCGATGGGCGATCCGATGGTCTTGCCGTGGCGCACGCCGGAGAGAATCTCCGCCGTGTCCTGCTCAATGCGCATACGTCCGCCACGCCCGTAGCCCTGCTGCCTGCGCCATAGCTCGCGATTCACCTGCGCCACGTCGATGGGCACGCCCGCAGGCATCCCGGAGATCATGGCAATCAAACACTCGCCGTGCGATTCCCCGGCTGTCGAAAATCGAAACATAATTCGTTATCCCCAAGTAGCCATTTATGAAGTCGTTGTGAGGCTTGGTACTGATTCTAAAGTAGAGTCGCCGTGCGGAACAGATATTGTCACGCGCCGGAAACATTCGCCAGATATTGCCGCGTATTCACCAGACTGCGATCCAGCGCGCGCACACGATCCACAAACTCCGGCGCAGCGGCTCCGACGGACTGCGGCGCGCATGCCTCCTCCATAGCCAGCATCTTGGCCTCGGCATCATCCAGATAATGCAGCAGCACCGCTTCGGGGATCATCGGCAGCTTGGGGGAGCCAAATTCATAACTGCCGTGGTGACTCAGAATGATGTGCTCCACCAGAATGCGCAGGCGGTCGGGGAAGCCCGGCAGCGTTTGCAGTTTTCCATGCAGCAGGCGCGTGCCAATGGAAATATGTCCGATCAACTGGCCTTCCAGCGTGTACTCGAAGCTGGTCTTCCAGCCAAGTTCGTAAATTTTTCCAATGTCATGCAGGATGGCTCCGGTCAACAACAGATCGCGATGAATCAGCGGGAAATGACCTGCGGCCAGATCGCAAAACTTACAGAGATCGACAACATGCTCCAACAATCCGCCAATCCAGGCATGATGCATCATCTTGGCTGCGGGCGCGGCCTGATAGCGCTGCGCGATGTCGGGATCGTCGAGAAAGGCAAAAACCAGGCGCTTCAAATCAGGATCAGTAAACGTGGAAACCGTGGCACGCAATTCGGCCCACATGGCAGGAATATCCCGATTGGTGGCTCGCAGCAGATCGCCCAGATCGAAGGCATCGGGCCTGGCTCTTGCGATTTCCAAAACACGCAACTGCTGCTTCCCATTGAAAGTCTCGACGGTTCCGCGCAGGAGAACCACATCGTCCTTTTCAAACTTGCGCGCATGGGCCTCGCAATTCTCCCAGATGCGCGCGTCGATGTGGCCGCTTCGATCTCCCAGCACCAGCGCAAGATAGGCGCCGCCATCTTTCTTGTCGCGTACCTGCTTGGAGAGAACGGCGAAGCAGGATTGAATCTCCTGCCCTTGGCGTTGCGCTGCATCTGCGGCAAAGAAGTCCTTCATAATCCTTCACCCTTGCCGTTGTCGGCACTTGCTTTCAAATATCCCCCGCGCCGCCTATGGCTGCGATGCCCCTGAATCTGCGCTGCTGGAACTGGAAGACGATGTTGACGCACCCGTAGACGGTGCCGACTCCGGCTGCGCAGCCGACTTCTTCTTTTTATGGGGCTTTTTCTTTTTCTCGTCGCTCATGCGCGTCTTCACGCCGGGATGAACCACGGCACTGGCACTGCTGGATTTTTTCTTTTTGCTCGCCGTGTCGCCCGCCAAACCGAGTGGCGCGGATTGCACCTTCTGCGTCGCCAACTCATCGGTATTGGCCACAGGTGGCTGCGTTGTTTTTGGCTTGGTTTTCTTCGGCTTGATTTTCTTTGGCGCGCGCTTCTTCGCCGCGCGCTTTTGCTTGGGCAGGTCGCTCAGGCGCACCTTGCCTTTTTTTACCGGAGCGCCTGGAGTATGCGTCAAATCCGGCCCCAGCGGTTGCGCCTCCGATCCCATTGTGGCATCTTCCGACTCAGACTCCGCAGGCGCGGCCTTTGCAGACGCAGCGCTTGATGCAGGCGCGGTTTCGTTCGGCACCTGCTCCTCAGAAAGGCGATACAGCGGTGCCCTTCCGTAGCGAATTTTCTCTCGCTTCACTTTCTTTTTCTTGACAAGCTTGCCGCCCGCCTGCGCTGCGGCTGGCAGCAATGCCACGCTGCTAGTGCTGGAACTACTCGCCGCAGCCTTTGCACCTGCGGCTGAGGACGTAGCCGCAGCGCCTGCAATCGGCGCACCTGCGACTGTCTTCCTTCCGCGATGCCATTTGTCCCGCGCAGCCATCGCCGCCAGCTTCAATCTGCGCTTTTCCATCTGCTGCTTCTGCTTTTCCTTCTTCGACAGGGGCGGAGTGTATGCGCTGTAAATGGGCTTCGTCTCATTTGGACTCGCGCCCGTATCGACATATCCCGGACGGATGTCGATATAGGCCTCCTCGCGCAGGCGCGTCAGATATTTGCGCAGCGCAGGCTCCATCTGCTCCATATAGACGGCCTGCTCCACCTGCGGCTCCACCTGTTGCAACGGAGGAATGCCACCGGGCACATGCTGCGTCACTTTCAGAATGACGTATCCCTGCCGGGTGCGAATAGGCTGCGTATATCCGCCGACGGGCAGGTTGAAGGTTTGATCCTCCAGCATCTTGGCCAGAGTGCCCCGATGGAATTCTCCGAGGTCGCCGCCCTGCTGCGCCGTGGATCCACTGGAATCCTGCTTTGCAAGTTGCGCAAAATCAGCGCCCGACTTCAACTTTGCTTCAATGCTTTTTGCCTGCGCGGCGGCAGCAGCCAACTGTGCATCACTGGCATCGGCAGCGGTTGGAATCAGAATTTCGCTCAGACGAACGGATTCCTGCTGGGCAAAGTTGTCCTTGTGCGCCTCGTAATACTGTTCCATCTGCGCGTGCGAGGCATGCAGCTTGCTGCCCACCTCATCGCGTACAACATTCTGCGCGATGATGTTGTCGCGAATGTTAGCCTTGAAATCCTCATACGAAGTGCCCTGTTGCTGTACCGCTTTTTCCAGGTCTTCCATTGAATCCAGGTGGTTTTGCTTGCGGATTTCATCCAGGGCTTTAATCAGCTCGGTATCGCCGGTAATTCCCAGCTCCTTGCCTTTAGAGAGCAGCAGTTGCCTGTCAATCAAGTCGCGCAGCAGATTCTTTTGTTGTTCTTCGATCTCCTCCGGGGACAGGTTCTGCTGGCTGTCCTGCTGCGCCAACTGTTGCTGAGCGCGCTCCAAATCGGAGTTGGAGATCACCCGATCATTGACGCGGGCGATGATCTGCTCCACCGGCGTGCCGTACAAGCTGGTCGAGCTTGCAGGCGAACTGGAAGAGGCCGACCCATCGGCTTGTGCGACGACGGGAAGGCAAAACACCGTGGCTACAGCCAGCGGTAGGGTGGCGCGCAGGACAACTCGAAGCATCATCGTTATAGACTCTATGGTTTACGGCCTGCCAGCGTGGCTTGCATTCCCTGGCTGGCGCATTCCGGCAGACACCTTGGTGCCCGCCATGCGCCCCATGCGTTCCGACCGATTCCTTTGCTCTTCATTCTACTCATATTTCCAGCCGAGGTTTTCCCATTCCGCCAAAGATTCAAAATCTCTCCCTGAGTGCAGCATCCCCTCGCCCCCGGTGCTACACTGGGGGTGAAAATGAAAAGCAGATGGAGGCCTCGCCGTGTCCGGCGTTGAGCGCAACACCCGTCTGCGTACCCAGTTCGCCACGAGGAACCTTCGGTTCATGAATTCACGCTCCCGCCGCCCCATTTTTTTTCTTGTCGTGTTTCTTGCCACCTGTGGCATCCTTGGCTCACTCCTGGGCCGGAGCGTCGGCGCGGCACAAGCGGACAGTGATGCCTCCACGCTACGCGAAAATCTGAAGCAGTTCACCGATGTCTACAGCGTTGTCGAGCAGAATTACGCGGAACCGCTGGACACAAAGCGAATCGACACTGCCATCTACGACAGCGCCATCCCCAATATGCTGCACGTCCTGGATCCGCATTCCAATTTTTACGATCCAAAGGCCTTTGCGAGCATGAAGGAAGAGGAGCACGGGAAATACTACGGCGTCGGCATGCAGATCATGCAGCAGGGCGACAAGGTTGTCGTGGTCGCTCCCTTTGAGGGAACGCCATCCTACAGGGCTGGCATTCGTCCGGGCGATGTCATTCTGGACATTGATGGAAAATCTGCGGCAAAGATGACCAGCACCGATGTCGCCAACAAGTTGAAAGGCCCCAAGGGCACGCCCGTCGAGATCACCATCGGGAGGGAGGGCGCGCCCAAGCCATTGGAGTTCCATCTGGTGCGCGATGAAATTCCGCGCAACAGCGTGGACCTGGCCTTCGATATTCGGCCCGGCATTGGCTACATCCACATTACAAACTTTCAGGAGACCACGGGCCGCGAAGTGGCCGAGGCTTTGCAGCGCCTTGCCCCCATGCAGGGTCTGGTGCTCGACCTGCGCGGCAATCCAGGCGGCCTGTTGAGTGAGGCCGTTTCTGTCGCCGGGGATTTTCTACAAAAGGGTCAGATCATCGTCTCGCAAAAAGGACGCGCCTTCCCCGAACAGGTCTATCGCGCGCCCAATACCAATCATGGGGGCAATTACCCCATTGTCGTTCTGGTGAATCATGGCACGGCCTCGGCTGCGGAGATTGTCTCTGGCGCATTGCAGGATCATGATCGCGCGCTCGTCGCCGGAGAAACCACCTTCGGCAAGGGACTGGTTCAGACTGTTTATCCGCTCTCCGAAAACACGGGATTGGCGTTGACCACCTATCACTACTACACGCCCAGCGGACGCTTGATCCAGCGCAACTATAACGGCGTTTCTCTCTATGACTACTATTACAACCACGATGGCGTCACGCAAAATGATGCCAATCGCGAGGTCAAGCTGACCGACTCCGGGCGAACCGTATATGGCGGCGGTGGCATCACGCCCGATGTCAAAATTGATACGCCAACATCCACGCCCTTTGAAGATGCCCTCCTGCAACATCTCGCCTTTTTCGATTTCGCCAAATACTATCTGGCCAATCGCACCATTACACGCGACTTCAAGGTGGATGATTCCGTGCTTCAGGACTTTACAAAATTCCTGAAGCAACAACAGATTCCCTATACTGACGCAGAGATCAACGGCGTGCGCGACTGGATCGACACCAACATTAAAAGCGAGTTATTCACCTCCCAATTCGGACAGGCGGAGGGTCTAAAGGTTCGAGCAGAGTGGGATCCCATGATTAACAAGGCAATTACCCTGATGCCGCAGGCGGCGACGCTGGAAGATGCCGCGAAAAAGACGCTGGCCATGAAAACCAGCGCGCAAGGAAATCCAAACTAGGTACTTGGTTTCGACAATGGGTGATGGTAATCCATCGATAAATGGGTTGGACTTTCTGTGTGCATCCCACAGGGAATACAGTGGGGGGGAAAGTTCGACTAACTCCGCTCATCCAATTTGTACGTGCTGTGCGCCAAAGTTGGAGCCATAAAATGAAAAATGGGAATATAAACAAACCCCGCTTATGGGCAATCCTGGCACTGGCTGTTTTCTTGCGGGCGTTCCTTCTTCTGACCGCCCTGCACCTATCCGGCATCAAGGCTATATTTGCTGCCGACAGTCACGGTTATATCGCTCCCATACAACACTTGTTGCACGGTTCCTTTGCGACAGACAGTGGCCCAGAGTTACAACGAACCCCCGGATATCCAATTTTTCTAATGCTTACAGGCATGGTGGGCAATCACCCACTATTGTCTGACGGGTGTCAGATTCTTCTGGCAGGATTCTCGGTGTTCCTTGTCTTCCAAATCGGCATATTTCTCTTCCATGATGAACGTGTGGCGATCCTTTGCGCCGGCCTCTATGCCATCGAACCGCTTTCCATTCTTTATGGCATAGAGCTGCTCTCGGAATGTCTTTTTACCACGATCCTTCTGATATTCCTGTTCTTTTTTCTGAAACATCTGCGCGCTTCCACATGGAGTTCTCTTCTTTATGCTGCATTGGCGCTTGCAGCAACAGTCTATGTTCGACCCGCTTCTTACTATCTTCCACTGTGCTGCGCCATCGGGCTTGCGTTCATCCCCCCTAAGGTCGGAGTTGCTCCCAGACTTTTGCGGGCACTTGTTTTTCTTATCATCTGTTCCGTTCTGATAGGCGCATGGCGCGTTCGCAATTATGTGGAAACCGGATATTCAGGTTTTTCCTCTATAGCTGACAGCAACCTGTATTTTTTTAACGCGGGAGAGGTTCTGGCCCAAAAACAGCATACGGACTTTACTACAGAACTTGGCTTGTTACATTGGCAGGATACTCCCGGATATTTGGCCATACATCCAGAACAGGTCAATTGGTCGATTGCCCAGCAGCTCGCATACCAAAGGCGCATGGCCCTGCGAACAATCTCAGAGAATAAGCTTCTGTACTTAAAAGATCATTTGCGTGGTATGGCTGTCGTACTCTTTCATCCATGTGCCACGGACTATCTGTGGATGTTAGGGGAGTCTCCGTTATCCTCCGTAACAGCTTTCCGCTCCAACGCAGATAAGCATGGCATAATTTTCACACTATGGAAAACATTTTGGAGGTTTCCGCTTGTATTCCTGGGAACAGCAATGCTGGAGGTTCTTCTGATGGCTTACTATGGATTAGCCATATTCGGCATCCCAAGTTTATTGCAATCAAAGTCCCTCTTGATTACCCTGGCGCTGATATTTTGTTATTTTGTTGTTATTGCCGGAGGAGCTGCGGGCATGGCGAGATATCGCTATCCCATCATGCCCATCGTTGCCCTATTTGCAGGCGCCGGAATTGCAAAGATGCTTCGTCTACAACTTAACGCGATGCCCTTTCCAACACTCCCGCAGCGCTGTATAGACCGGGCCGTTGACGGTATAAATTGCTGAAGCTTCTCTGGGTATGCCAAAAATATCGTGTTTCAGCATAGCAAGGGGGCATCGGCAATTACATAACCGATACAATGTCTGAGGCATAACCATTTCATGAAGCATGACTAAAAATTTTGGCTAGTTTGCCCCCAGATATTCCTTGACCACCGGGAGAAAATGGTTTAAATTCACGGGTGACTCGAAGGCTTCACCTCGGTCTTCACCGGGCTGGGATGCCTCTTGGCCTTGACCCAGCAAAGTACCCTGTAAAAATTAAGGCGCGTGGCGGACTGCGCGTAGGAGTAAAAAAATAATGCACGCGTCTCATGTTCATTCATGGCTCGACGATGATCGTTCCATCGGCTACTGGGTACTACTTCTGGGCACACCGCTTGTTTTAGCTCTTGTCGCCTCGCTTGTGACTCAAGTAGCCATGCCTGATCCTGCTTTTCTCGAATATGTACAGGAATACCTGCGTACTGGCCATATTGCGGAGGTCGCAATTCCGCTTGAATACGCATGGCTGATAGCGTTGAGCATCAAGGCGTTGGGCCAGCATGGCATGGAGATTCTGCAGGCTGCCATGTATGTCCTCACGGTTGTTGCCGTGTGGAAACTTGCGCGGAGGATTGAGGTCAGAAGTCGTTACGCGCTCATGGCAGGCTTGATGACTGCGCTCTATCCGCAGCTTCCGGCTTCCGTCGTTAAGCTCTGGGATGTCGACTTCTCGGTTTTTGTGATGGTCGTTCTGCTACTGTGTATCGTTTTAATCGTCCAGATGGGCCCCAGGATTCCCTTGGTAATCGGCACGGGAATTGTTTTTGGATGCGGCATGGCAGAGCGCCCCAATATGCTTCTCCTGCTGCCCTTACTGGTATACGCCATCTTTGCGTCCCATACTCGGTGGCGTTGGAGAGTGCTAGCACTCATCGTTGGTGGAGCCGTTAGCGCCGGAACGCTGGTTGCCGTCAATACCCTCGCACACGGCAGCTTTTTCCTTTCCGGGAACGGCCCCTACAATTTTGCGCAGGGACACAATGAGTTCACCGTCGAAGCCCTATTGCAAAATCAGTCATCAGAACCATCTGTGTCGTTGTTTATGAAGGCAGAGGGTCTCAGCTATCAGGGGGCAGACATCATCGCCGATCCTAAGTTCCCTGGCTTTAACCCCCGATTACAGCGATACTTCATCCATCACGGCCTGGAATATATACGAAATCATCCGATCAATGAGGTAAAAATTGCGGCGGTCAAGCTCTATATTTTTCTGTCTCCTTATCTGCGTCTCCATCGCGGGCTAAGCCTGTGGACGATTCCTGTCTATGCAATGGCGATGGTAATTCCCGGCTGGCTTGTCTTGTTACTGCAGAAATCGCGGCGGGGATTCGATCTATACGACAGAATCTTCATTGCAACAGCAGTCCTCTACGTTCTGCCATTCCTCTTGACGGCGGTAGATCCCCGCTATCAATTTCCCCTCGACATTGCTCTTTTAGCGCACATCGCCAAGCTGATAGAGGATCATCCATCCATGTCTGCGCAAGAGGCACATCCTCACCAAGCGGACGCGACTGCCAGTAAAGGCTACCCGCAGGAGGTGCCCGAATGTAAGTAGAAGTAGGCTGGCGAAAAGTCCATCAACCCGTATTTTTCCAAAGCTAAATTCTTGCTACCAGGAATACAGAACAACAGGATAGGCTGCAACACAGATGCGGGTTCTTGACCGACACAATCAATCACAATCAATCGGCCGATTCGGTCCGTAAGGACGAAAGTTCCCAGCAACCATTTTCATCGAAATGCCTCCGAATTTGCAGGGATGCGCGCCATCCATATTGCCAGATGTTATTCTGAGCATGAGATTCTCTCCGAACCCGCTGCAATCTCAAATTTTCGCTGTCCGTAAATATGATGTCTGTGAGTATATGGGTTGCCGACAACGTGCGCTATAAGACTCGACTTCTGTTGCTGACTCTCGTTATTGCCCTGCTTGGATTGCGGCTCTGGCATATCCAGTCTGATTTTCCCGGCTATCATTTCTACAGCCAGGACGGGGCAAAATTTACGGACGAAGGTTTTTATACCGGGGCTGCACTTCATCACCTCCTGCTCGGCCATGCGTATATTCCCGGCGGGTGGAACCCTGGGGTCTTTATGCCTGTATGGCCGTTGATGGTGGGCGCGATTTTTCACTTCACCGGCATCTCCGTCGTCGCCGCGCGATCTCTGGCCGTGATGTGTACGTGGATAAGCGTTCTGCTAGCCTATGCCGTGGCGCGCCAGTACCGCTCCCACATGTTCGCGAGCATTGCCGCGCTGCTGCTCGCCGCCAATGCATTGGGGTTTTTCTTTGCTCGCCTGGCGATTCTGGAACCTGCGTTTGTCATGTTTCTATTGCTCACCATTTACCTGGCTGGAAAAGTAAAACCTGGGAATTATGCTCTGGCAATTTTTGTCGGAATTATCTTTACTATTGCAACTCTGACCAAAACAACCGGCCCGTTTGTATTGCCCGCCATCTTATATCCAATCTGGGCGAGAAACCGAGAACAGCGATCTGCCGCATGGAAGCTCCTTGCAGTTACAGTGGGGGTCGTCTTTCTTTTTCTAGGATACGCAAAATTCGTCTGGTCGCACTATTACTTGACTGACTCACAGATAATTCTCGCCATGAATCCTCTGGCGCAAATCGAACATTCCCTACCTCGCCTTCTGCGGTTTTTCTTTCGTGGCACATGGGTAGACCCCGTTCTTTTTCCCATTGCGTTGCTTGGCTCCATCGCTGCCACCTTTCGTTTACGGTTTCTTTGGAGCGACACATTGTTTGTCACAGCATTTTTATGGGAAGCAGGCTATGCGGCCTTTATCGTGTTTCACTACGACGGGCCACCGCGTTACTTTTCTGTCCTGATTATTCCCACCATCTGGCTGGCGTTAATTTTCATGGAATGGCTGTGGCAGGAGCGTCGGCCTGTAGCGCTACTCTTGACTACGTGCGTTGCAATTTCCTTTGTGTGGAATCTTGCCTACGTTGCCGACTATCTAGCTCACCCACGCTATACGCTGCTTGATGCCAGCATGGAAATCAAGCAGGCAATAGAAACGGATACTACGTCGAATAAATTGCTAATTGGTCGGGGCGCAGATGAGATTTCTCTGCTAAGTGGAGGTCTCCCAACAATGGATAGCGATGGCGCTATGCCGCTGGCAGAAAAAATCTCCGTCTATCATCCGGGCTGGTTGATGCGGTGGATGCCGGATACACCGCAACGCCTGATCTCTGTGAAAATGAAAACTAGAGTGGTGGAACAAGCAAGGTTTCATGTATTCAATCCAACCGAACATGCCACAGTCGTGCTGTACAAATTGTTACCTAAAAAATGATAGCTTGTTATGGAAACTATATGTGCGTCTCAGAACAACTGCCACCCACAATAGGGGCAAGAGTCCTGACTTTACCGAAAAACAAATTAGGAGCAGCATAGGGTTATGAATTTACGAGCATTGACTTCTGTCGTCTTGTCTCTGACTTTTTGCAATTTTGTCTTTGGCCAATCCGTCGGATTTTCTGCGGGAGCACTTGATCCAACGCGCAATATTCAGACTCCCGACATGGATTCATCTGCGGGAACGCCCTTGCCGGAGCAATACATCTGGACGCAAACCGGAAGCGCGGAACAATCCAAACCCGTACAAGGAAGCTCTGCCTCTGCCATCGGGCCAAGCCCTCATTATTTCCGCGACAGCTTTGCTGTGACGCATGTGCCTGCACAGGCAACGCTGTATGTAGCAGGCCCAGGAAGCGTAGATGTGTACTTAAATGGCAGGCTGGTATTGAACGCGCAGGCGAACCCATCTTCCCCATTGAAGATGCAGATGTTTACTGCGGATTTGAGGGGGGCACTGCTTCGTGGAAACAATACTTTGGCAGTGCAGACGATACGCAATAAGGAAATTCGTCCAGTTTCAGAAGTAGGGAAAACATTGGTCGTGAAGATTGTTCCAGCAGGTCGAGGCATTGTAGCTCCCCCACTAGTCGTGACGAATGCCCAGTGGAAGAGCACAACGATATTGCAAAGTGGGTGGCAACAGACGAAATTTGATGACGCTGCATGGCCAAAGGTTCACGCGCTGGGGCCAATCAATGGAGACATCGACTACCTGCAATGGAATCGCGATGCGGGTTTGTATAATTGGCCGGGTTACAGCGGGGTTTCCCCGTTCCTTGCGTCTTATCAGATGCTTCCGAAAGAAGTTGACCAGGTCTTTGAAGGCTCCGGAAAGATTGTGAATGTCGCGGCTTTGACTACATCCACGCCGACCACAAACAACCAGGAGTTTACCGTATCTTTAGCAAAACCCATGATGATGGAGCAGGATGCTCCAAGCATCGTTCTGGATTTTGGAAAAGAAGTTGTAGGTTGGGTAGAACTACTTTCAGATTCCGCGCAGGCAGGCACCGTGACCGTCCAATATGGCGAGTCGGAAGGTGAAATGCAACATGAGCCATACCTCGGCATCGATCCTGTATTCATTCCTGCGCATGGCACGGCGCATGGGCCAAAGAGCGCCTTTCGTTATGTAAAGATTCGCTTCCTGCAAGCGTCCGGGCCGTTGCTCTTCCACGCGATTCGACTACATGGCATTTACTATCCCGTGAAGTATCAAGGCTCGTTTACCTCCTCCGACGCGCTGCTGAACCAGATATGGGAAGTTGGCGCATATACGGCGCATCTCTGCATGCAGGATGACATCTGGGATGCGCCCAAGAGGGATCGTGGTCGGTGGATGGGAGATATGGATGTAAGTGGCAACGTAATTGACAGTGTTTTTGCCGATCACTTTCTTATGCAGGATACGATGGCACGCCTGATAGGAACGGATCCTATTACGCGAGATATCAATGGCATTCCAGGCTACTCGGCATTCTGGGTCATGGGGATGGCCGACTACAACTTGCATACAAACTCCCCAGAATATATTGCCAAAATGCATGACCAGCTTGTGCAACTTCTCTCGTACATGGAGGGAGAACTTGGGCCAGACCATCTTTATGCCAACCCACACAAGGCGTGGCCATTTGTGGATTGGTCTCCTTATCTGCATACCGACACTCCAGAAGCTCGCATGGCAACAGACTTTGAATTCTATCGGGCGTTTACGCAGGGAGCGGCACTCTTGCGTCAATTGCAAGATACGCAGAATGCCGCGCACTTTGAGCAGCTTTCTCGAACCATGAAGCAGGCGGCACATGAAAAATATCTCGATCCAAAGACTGGAACCTTCGGCACGCGATGGCAAACAAATGCTATGGCAATCTATTCCGGTCTGGCAGACAAGACGCAGTATGACTCGATCTGGAGGAATGTGTTGTCCACGGTGAATACAACGCCATACACCGCCTTCATCATCTCTCCATACTACAACTATTACGTCATCCAAGCTATGGCAGAGACGGATCATCGCGCCGAAGCTCTGGAGTGGATACGGAAATACTGGGGCGGCATGATCGCCGAAGGAGCTACCACTTTCTGGGAGGCATATGACCCAAGCTGGCCCAAGCGAAATCCTCACGCCTCGCTGCAGGCTGATGGAAGCGCTGGCTACTTTGTCAGCCTAGCGCACGGCTGGTCTACCGGGCCAACGGCTTGGCTCATGGAGCAGATTCTTGGCATTCATCCAACGTCCGATGGATTCCGCGAGGTAACAATCCGCCCTGACCTTGCTGGACTCGCGTGGGCTAAAGGCGCGGAGCCTACGCCGTATGGGTTGATTCGAGTCGATCTGAAATCGGGGCCGGAAATGTCAATGGGCCTGGATATTCCTGTTGGCATACGTGCGACTGTTTTAGTTCCCGCAGAGACGGAGAGCTTTGCCGTAATGGTGAATGGAAAGCCACAGCTTGGACAGTTTGTGGAGGGTGGCCATCGAGTGGCTATCGTACTCCCACACGGAGGCCATTTCGACATTCGTGCTGCAAAATAGATGGATCAACCAACAGGAATGAATTTCACGTTGAGATAATTTCCATAACCAACTAGAAGCGTGGAGAGAACGAGCACGGCTAAGCCCAAGCCAACGAAAACTTTTGTCTTGCTGCTGGTGCCGTGCCATTCTTTCAAATAGATTCCCCACAGCGTTGAGAAGATGATGATGCTGGCCATGTGCAGTGTCCAACTGGAAAAATCGTACTTGCCCATCATTGTTTGGCCGATGCTATAGAAGAAAAATTGTAAGTACCATAGGATACCTGCGGCGGCGCAAAGCAGGTAGTTGAGGCTCAGACCGCTTGCTTTGATACTGGCGGGATGGAGGGTAGCTATATCCTCGGTCTTTCCTAGGAACTGCGCTGCTGTTCCGTTGCGGATCATCAAAACAACGCACCATGTAAAGTTGGTCGTCAGTCCACCCAGTAGAATCACAATCAGAATGGGGAGATTTTTCCATTCCAGAGCGCGTCCATGTGCCAGCAAATCTGTATGGGCTAGCGCGGCAATTGGCTTCCCTGTAGCCAGCCCATAGGCAAAACAAGCGCTCATAACTCCGGCCAATATGGCGACCAGAAGCCCTTTGGGAAAATTAAATTCAGCGACAGTTTTTTTCTTCTGCGCGGCGCTTAACTCCCGCTCTTTGGAGTAACCGGCAATGCCGCTCAACACAATGCCAACCATGCAGACCCCGATGCCAAACAGAATGACCTGACCTGGAATTTCATGTAGCAGCGCGGGCATCTCGCCAGCAAAGAGCGGCGGCATCAAGGTTCCGAAGGCCGTCGTCAATCCCAGCGCAACGGCATATCCCAGGGCAATGCCCAGGTAGCGGATCGTCAATCCAAAGGTTAGCCCACCCACGCCCCACAGCAGCCCCCAGAAGTACGTCAAAAGCAAGGTGTGCCACGGCGTGTGATGTAAAATCATGGCGACCTGTGGAACCAACAGTAAGGCTGCAAAGATCGGAGCAAGCAAGAAGCTGAAGAATCCCTGGATCAGCCAGTAGGTCTCCCAGGACCACTTGCGGATTGACCGAAATGGAAGATAGCAACTGGCCGAGGCCAGCCCACCCGTCCAGTGATACAGCACGCCTAGAAATGGATTGGGGATCAAAGAAATCTCTCTTGAAGTTTATATTTACAGTTACAGCGGAGCAAAAAGAATCAAACTGCCCAACTAGATCACTCCATATAGAATACTTCCTTTAGCATCGGGAAGCGCTCTCCTGGTTCCACGTCCTGAGTTTCTTCAAAAATGTCTGCCATCTTTTTTTGCCACTTCTGATTGATGGGATCACGCGCAAGCGTTTCCCATGCCCGATCAAAGTCCTCGATGCGCATGACTAAGACAACCGTCTGATGGCGGCGAAAGATGGAGTAATCATGGATACCAGCCCGTCGAATACTCTCAAGCAATTCCGGCCACACTGCGGCATGTACGCGATCATATTCTTCGATCTTGTCTTTGCGGATACGGAGCTGGAATGCGAAACGTTGCATAAGTTTCATCCTATTTTCCTGGGGAGGTAACAACACACACGGAGAATGCCTTCAATTGCAGTAAACGGCTGCCTACAGGAGCAGTCACGGGAGCCTGCGCTCCAGTGGAAACATCGACGGCAGTTACACGCCCGGAAGAGAAATCTTCGGGAATACTTACAGTAATTTCACGATTACGCTTGTTTATAAGAAGAAGTTTTTTGCTGGTTGGGGTAAGAAATGCCTGCGCAGCAACGGCACTCTTTGAATTGTTTTTGCTTGCCATACTCTTTGTGCTTACCATCTCGTATCCGGGCAGAAAGTTTTGATGCAGCAATTCCAGCACGCGCAATCGGGCATTGGGGGAGCCAGTCTTCCAGTCCACCAGGGAGACGCTGGGAAACTGGGAGGGATATCCGACCAGTTGCGACTCGCCAACAACGTCAATTCCGAAATTTGCCGCTTCCATGAAGATATATGCGTAGAGCGCCCCAGAGGCATTCCAGTACGCAGGCGGGATCAGGCCCTTCGCATCTTCCGAGGTGTTGTCCGTTGGTAGAATAGTGCCGATTTCATCGAGCGTGGTTTTAGTCTCTGGGGAGAGACTCTTGCGAATTGCTTCTACGTAGCGCATGGTTGCAAGAAAACGATCTGCTTGGTCGAAGAAGGTGTATTGCCAGTTATCCAGCGTTTGGTTCTTGGTTGGCTGGGCATAGAAGTGATAGGAAATCATGTCCAGAGGAGTGCCGGGGCGATGATTGGCATGATTTAGAAAGTACTCGAACATCTCGGGTTTGGTACTGATGTCAGCCAACGCAAGACCAACAAACTTGATCGTTGGATCCACCTTGTGGATGGCAGCAACAACGGCATCGTAGCGTTCGGTATACTGCTTGGCCGTCATGTGATGCTCGTTGTCGATCTCGTTAAAAACCTCCCAATAGTTGATTTTGTAATGATGTCCGGATTCATGTCGCTGGCCCATCTCATCCGTGAATCCTCCCCGCGTGTACCAACTCACCAGGCGCGCATAGTAATCTCCCAATTCGCGCATGCTGGGGTCGCGCAATTCTGTCCCTTGCGTGTAATTCCAATCAACGGTGTCTGGATTGTCTGGGTAGGAAACTGGTTTGGGAGTTTGAAACATCCAGGCAGGAATAGTGCTGAAATTCAAAATGACAGAGTGCCCTTTTGTCGCTGAGAAAAAATCCTCGGTCATGGGATCGATCAAGCTAAAGTCCCAGGAGGTATGACCTGCTGCGGGCGGTTGTAACTCGGCCACTGCCAGCTTTGGATAAGGTAGCCAAGGAACATAGCGAACATAGTCGGCACCTACATCGGTCAGAGAGCGAAACGCCTTGTCATGGATTGGCGAACCACGCCGCAGCAGAGGATTGACCACAACCTGAAGCGTAGAGGATGTTTTCAGCGGCAGTAGTATCTGATTCCAATCAACCCTAATGGAAACTGGTTTTGTCGTTTGCGCCATCGCAGCGGTCGCAAAGAAAAAAATCCCTACAGCAATCAGAAACCGGATTCGGCCAGCAATTGCAGGCCTCGGTACTCGCATGGGTCTATCCCCTCCGTGGTTCCGCGTGTGGATTGAAGAGCGCAAGCAAACAATACACAAGTCAGGCGTTAATATCAATAGAGGTAGTGTTTCACCATAGAAAAATTTATACTTCGACGCAGGATGCAGGCGCATCCCTGGGATGGAAGCGTTCTTCTTATGCAAGATTCAGATATAAAAAAACATGTGCAGTCCACGGTAAAAGTTGGCTTGTTCGGCATAGGGCTGGAGGCATATTGGGAACAGTTCCCCGGCTTGGAGCAGCGACTTCGGGGTCATGTCGCACAGGTAGCAGCACGCATCGCGGGGATGGGTGCCGAGGTTGTCAATCTTGGCCTGATTGACAATGCCGAGAGTGCCTTTGCCGCTGGACATGCCCTGCGGCAGGCCGATGTGGATCTCATTTTTCTGTATGTCACCACCTACGCGCTTTCCTCGACCGTGTTGCCGATTGTGCGTCGCGCGCGCGTGCCTGTGGTCATTCTCAATTTGGCTCCCTCGGCAGCCATCGACTACACATGGTTCAACCAGCTTGGCGACCGCGCGGCGATGACGGGCGAATGGCTCGCTTACTGCCAGGCATGTCCGGTGCCGGAGATCGCCAACGTCTTTGCGCGGAGCCGCATTCCATTTCATCAGGTGACAGGCATGTTGGAGAACGATCCGATTGCGTGGAAGGAAATTGGCGATTGGGTGGATGCCGCGCGCGTGGCTCACATCATGGAGCACAATCGGTTGGGCCTGATGGGGCATTATTACAGCGGCATGTTGGATATCTACACAGACCTGACATCGTTGAACGCCTGCTTCGGCGGCCACATGGAAATTTTAGAAGTGGAGGAATTGGTCACGCTCTGCGCGGCGGTGACAGCCGATGAAATCAAGACGCGAGTGACACTTTTTCAGGATACCTTCGACATCCAGTCGGGCTGCGCTGCTGATGAGCTTGCGCTTGCGGCTCGAACCTCCGTTGCACTGGATCGTCTGGTTGCAAAGCACCAGCTTGGCTCGATGGCCTACTACTATATGGGCACGGGGAACCTTGCGGCAGAGGATGCAATTCGCTCCATCATTCTTGGCAACAGCCTGTTGACGGCTCGCGGCATTCCTGTGGCAGGCGAGTACGAAGTGAAGAACGCACATGCCATGAAGATCATGGATAGCTTTGGGGCTGGAGGTTCCTTCACGGAGTATTACGCCACGGACTTCGACAACGACGTAATTCTCATGGGACACGATGGGCCGGGCCATGTGGCCATCGCTGAGGGACGAACTCGCGTTCGACCGCTGGGGGTCTATCACGGCAAGGTTGGTCGGGGGCTTTCGGTGGAGATGTCCGTGCAGCATGGCCCGGTGACACTGCTTTCTGTGATTCAAACCGCAGATGGAAGTGTGCAATTTCTCGTCGCAGAAGGCGAGTCTGTACCTGGGCCTATTCTCGAAATCGGAAACACGAACAGTCGATACAAATTTCCCCTGGGCGCGCGCAACTTCATGCAGGAGTGGAATCGACACGGCCCGGCCCATCACTGCGCGGTGGGCGTGGGACATCTCGTAGAAAAACTTCGCAAGCTGGCCGCTATTTTGCAGATCGAATATATCTGTGTCTGCGAATTTCAAGCGGACGCAAACGGACGCACACCCTCCCAACTCCACAGGCCCAGTGAATGACGATGCGGGTACAATGTCCACGCAAAATTTATCCGCCTTTCTCTACTCACCGCATAGTCCCTGGTCGTGACCATCAAATAGCAGATATAGTGGACATTGCGGCACCCACGAAATGAGTGAATGGCATGCAGAAGCAACGAAACCGCGAAGAGGTAATCAATACTCAACTCGCAATTCTTATTTCTGGGCTTGGGGTCACTGCGGATGCCGAGACGATCCACGTCCACGGGAAACATCGGCCTGATGTTTTATTTCAATTGCGGGGACTCCGCGTGGTCATTGAAGGAAAATTTTCTGACCACCCCGGTGCCGAAGAAATTGTCTTGGAGGATGCCAGGAAGCGTGTACAGAGCGGCATTGCACATATCGCAGCGGCTGCGATATATCCTGTTGATCTTCGTAGCACACCCACAACGAAGGTACTGGAAGTCCTCCGCACTGCACAATTAAAATATCGAATTGTCTCCGAATCCGGCGAAACACAGGAATGGTTTGAAGGGAATCCGGCCTCCCTCATGGCTGCCCTTCGGCGTGTCCAGGAAGCTCTTACAAGAGACGATATTGTAGAGAAGACGGCCAAATCACTATCTGTTCATCTGGTTGGCGTTGCCAAGTTATGGATGGGCCAGCAAGGTTCATGCGACCGATTATCGCAAATCCTAGGTATATATCCGCCCAAGGGCGAGACGCAGGAAAAAGCGCAGTTGCGCAGAGAAACAGCAGCCAAAGTATCGGCACTGGTATTAGCAAATGCCTTTATCTTCCAGGAGCAGCTTGCAGGGACGGATGGCCGAATTTTTTCGCTGCGAAAACTCGATAAAGAAAATGACACTATAGGAGCAACAGCGAAACATTGGAAGTGGATTTGGGAAAACATCAATTATGTCCCAATTTTTCAGCTTGGTGAACGGGTTTTGAATGAACTTCCCATTGATGGAAATTCCGCCATTGCTACGCGTGCCCTCCTGAAAGAAGCCATATCTATTTGCGTTCAACAAGCAGCCCTGCGACATGATCTGATGGGCCGTATTTATCACTGGCTTCTTCACGAGGCCAAGTATCTTGGAACCTATTACACATCCGTTTCCGCAGCCACGCTACTGATGAAACTGACGATTGCCGCAAAATGGAAACAGAATTTTAGCGACCCCGTGGAGTTGGCGTCCTTCAAGGTCGCAGATCTGGCTTGCGGCACAGGGACGCTCCTGATGGCAAGCGCCCAGGCATTGTCAGATATTTACATAAGAGAGCGCGCAGACTGCGATCTCCCACTAGACGTAAAGGACATGACTACGCTGCATCGCACGCTGATGGAAAACGTTCTGCATGGCTATGATGTGCTTCCCTCTGCTGTCCATCTGACGGCATCGACCCTGGCCATGATTGCTCCAGAGGTCGCATTTGTGCGGATGTCACTCTATGTCATGCCGTTTGGTATCGACCACGGCATTGCGAAACTTGGCAGTTTGGATTTTCTCACGAACTCCGAAATCTTTACGCAGATGACGCTTGACTCCACTCATAGCGAAAGCATTCGCACAGGGGCCGCATCCTCCTATGTGGCAAAGGCTGTGGTGCCGAAATTAGACCTGTGCGTGATGAATCCTCCCTTTGTCCGCAGCGTGGGCGGCAACCTCTTGTTCGGTTCTCTGCTGGATGAACGGGACAAACTTCAGACAGAATTGAAACGCCGGGTAAAACAAATTGGAGCCAGCGCCACAGCGGGACTGGGGAGCGTCTTTGTTGCGCTTGCCGATAGGTGCCTCAAAACCGGGGGGCGGCTCGCTTTCGTGCTTCCGGCAGCCCTCGTTTCGGGTGAGGCTTGGGGCGATACGCGAAAACTGATTGCCGAACGCTATCATCTGGAAACGGTCATATCGAGCCACGATGCAGAACGTCCAAATTTTTCAGAGAACACTGACCTTTCTGAAATTTTATTTATCGCGCGAAAGCTCAATGAGGGAGAAACGCCCGGACGCACCGCGTATGTGAGCCTGTGGCGCAATCCACGGTCGATCCACGAAGCACTTGATCTTGCAAACCGCATTGTCCAACTCGATCAACTTGTGACCATTGAGGGCGCGGGCATCACCACGGTTCGTGGGCTTAGCGGGAAGCTCGGTGAGGTCGTCTCTCTGCCGCCAGCCAAAGAGAAGCAGAATTGGACGGGCGCGCTTTTCGCGCAGAGCGAACTTCTACGCATTTGCTGGAAACTTGAGCAGGGCAAGCTCCACGTTCCGGGTAGCAAGAAAAATTTATCGATGCCACTATGTAGATTAGACACGCTCGGTGCTCTCGGATATGACAGGCGCGACATTCATGACGCTTTTGAAGTTTCTACGGACGACTGGTCGCCATATCCAGCATTTTGGGGCCATGAATCCGGAAAAGTGCAGACCATTGCACAGAAACCGAATGCTACGCTGCTTGCACGGACACGGGCAGCAAAGGGAAGACACATCAAAAGCGCAGCAGACGTGTGGGCTAAGGCAGGAAGAGTTTTGCTTGTAGAACGGCTATGGCCTATAACGCACAGTGTCCTTGCCGTGGGATTCGATAGCGAAATTCTTGGAAATACCTGGTGGGCATTGAAGTCCAGCTTGCTGACTAAAAAACAAGAAAAAGCGCTTTTACTGTGGCTCAATAGTTCATTCTCGCTACTCCTGTATTATGGCCGGAGAGTAGTAACACGCAGTGCGTGGATGCAGATGAAGAAACCAGCATGGGAATCCATGCCCGTTCTGGATGTGCGCGCGCTTTCTGCGAAGCAAATCACGGTGCTTGCAACTGCTTATGATGCGCTTGCAGAGAAAAAATTAGCGCCTCTCGCCCAACTGAAATCTGATCCTGTCCGTTGCAAGATCGACCAAGCCATCTTCAAGTGTCTACAAATTCCAGATGTTTCTTTCATTCGCGAGCTTCTCGACAGGGAACCAGGGCTAAATGCCATCGATATCTCGCCACGGGCGAAACAACCTGACTTGGATAGTGATGAAACCCTTGAGGATATCTCCGAGTCTGCTTTGTTCTGACCATCCGGACTATTCAGCATCTACAAACTTTACAAACTCAATCCCAGCCGCCTTCCTCTGCGGTTTTCAGTTGCACGGGGAACGATCCATCCGCGTTGAGCTTCTGCGCGCAGGCCCACTGAATGGGTCGTCGAACGTTTGCCTTTGTTTCCAGATGGGCCGTCAATTTCAACTTTACCGCGCCGAGTCCGGGCGGAAGAATCATGGCAGCCTGCCGCACCTTGCCCGCAAATGGATGCCCCGGGTCAAGCGTGCCACTTAGCCGAATGGAGCCGTCCTCGCTCTCCAGCGTGAGGCGGAGCACGCCGGGAATTCCCGCCACTCCACGATTCGCCACTCCCACGATCACCTCTTTGGTACCCCACCGCCTACGTTGCCAAATCCAGGCTGGTCGGATGCGATATCCCATGCGTTCCTGCAACGCTCGAAACCCTTCGGGAAAACGCATGTTGTACTCGGCCAGGTTCTGAGCCTCTGTCCAGAGCGACCAGTAGTTCGCGCCGATATCCAGAACATGCATCATCTCATTTTCCAGACGATTGATCCCAGAGATATCAACGGGAATTTTTGTGGTGTCGTATGCGCGGTACTCCCCATCTTCCATTACCGCCGCCAACCAAGGAGGACGATTGCCCAATTCCTCAATCTGAATGGGTTCATCGTCGATGAGGCCGTCTGATCGTAGCCAGCACCCCGACCGCATCGCCAGGTTCACCACTTCAGCATTCCCAACATGACTGATGTCTGGCTGCGTATTTACCGCCAACTGGGTTTTCTTCCAAATATCCAATTGCACCTGGGTCATGTGAAGAAATGTTTTTTCGGCGGCAAGAAAATTTGGAAATGGATTCGGCAGATTTTCCGTATGGCCCTCGCCCCAAAATCCATACATCATTAAATCCATCCATTCCAGTAGTGGATCGCCGTCAAAGCGCGCAGCTAAAAGTTCATTTAACTCAAGAAACGCGCTTTGGAACGCCGGATGATCGTAACGCGGCTCAACAAAAGTAACATCCTTCCGTCCGTGGAAGTCCTTGCGTCCGATGGGGACGAGAGGAATTTTATTGTGCAGGAAGTCTGGCAGCGCAATCCTTGTCGGTTCAAACTCAGGATTGGAAAGCTGAACGCGAAACGCGACGCGCAGGCCATGCCACCGTGCCGCGTCGAGCGTCAGTTCCCACACGGGGCTGAGGTCCAGACGACCCGGCCTCGATTGAACATCTCGCCAGTCACATCGAATATAGAGCGTATCAACGAACGGCAGGCTGGCCATGCGTTCCACGGATTGTTCCAGAGTCTCCTGCCCTGTACGCACCCGGAGCGCCGGCCCATTTTCTTCCCAGGTATAGCCGACCAGGCCCAACCCAAAATTTTTAAGATGTTCTCTGGATGGAGTTGTAACTGCAAGGGTCTGCTCCCCTTGATCCTGCTCAAGATAAAAAGGCCCCTGATCGAGGCGATCTGCCTGATCGGAAGAACTACAGAAGTTGTACGTTATGGAGTCATCCGCCACTTGTTGGCCAACCGCTGCCTGCCCACCAGAGAAGAGACCAGCAGCCGCGCTCGCAGCGAGGCCAGTTCCAAGGAAACTTCGTCTTGAAAGCATTCGCGTTTGACTGGATGTAGATGGTTTCATGCCAACTCCAGAAGATTGAGACCTTATTTATCCATCCTGCTGTAGCTTTGCCAGTTACAACGGAATAGCCACAAGGAAACTACCTCAATATGGATAAAAAAGATAGAGCTTGGAGACTCGCTCGTTCTCTCCGATATAAATGGTGCCGTGACGACCAGAAGCGAGAGCGCCAACAACGTATGCCTGCCAAGTGTAATAGGGACGACGATTCACGTCCACGAAGCCAAGCACGTCATAGGCTCCACTGGTGGGATCGTAGGAAAACATGCGGGCCATTTCTTCTTTGTCACCACCCACTCCATAGAGTTTTCCATTCGGGCCGCGAGCCAGCCCGGCGATTCGATATTGATTGAGCGGCTTGCCCAGGTTGGTCACGGTAAGTTTTTCTGGATCCAGGCGGAAGAGATACCCGTCAGATGTACCACCATAAATGGCTCCCGATGGATCGAGAAGAAAAGCATCCACCCGCGTCCATATCTCCCGCCCAGGAACCGCAGGCGCGTGAATGGGAAGTTCCTGAAGGGTCTGCGCCTTAGCGTCGAATCGATAGAATGATCCGTTTTCTCCAGAGGAAAATACGTTCCCGTTTTTATCCACGACTAACATCCGCGACATCATCTTGTCGTGTTCAAATTTTTCGCCCAGCGGAATCTTCTTTGCCACTACGCCAAAGTCTTTGAACTTCCCCGTGGCGATGGAGTATGCAAAGAAATGGGCATTGGGAGAAGTCAGTCCATAAATCATGCGCGCTTTTCGATCTATGGTCAGCGCAAAGATACTCTCTCCGGGAACAGCCTGACCCAGGTCTGTGACGGGAAGGTTTTCATCTATCTGAAGCTTCTTTTGATGATATTCGTCATGGGGAGTGTATTGAAGGAGGTGTCCCTGCGGAGACGTTCCGATATAGACGTTTCCGGAGGCCGAGACAGCGACAGCTTGCGTAACCGCCTTGGCTCCGGGGATGACCCCCAAGGGCTGAACGTACCCGTGGCGGGGAATCAGCACGAACAGGTGCGAGCGATCGCCGCTTGTGGCTCCATAGAGATACCCATTGGGCGCAACTGTGAGCGAAGTGATCCCGGATTCTCCATCTGGAATTACATCTATCGGCGCATAACCGAGATCGCGCGCGTCGATCCGCGTCTGTAAGGCCACGACCGTGTCGTAATCGGGAGACCGCTGGCCATAGGCAGCGGCGGAGATAAGAAAGGCGAGGGCAATAAATGTAAGTCGTTTAAGATTCATGGTAAGGTCAATTTGCTTTCGGATGGTAGATAAACAAAGCCAACCTGAACGGTACATTTCCAATTTTTCCACCGTAGTTTTTCTTACCGGGAGTCTCTTTAACTCCGACCGCCCCGACAAAATAAATCGTGCCATCCGGTCCCGTATCGGCAGAGTTTGTGCCAAGAACAGGCTGTCCGTTGGGCAGGCGCATCTCTCCGAGATCTTCAATTTTCCCACTGTGCAGATCGTAGGTAATCAAATGGGAATCCGCTAATCCTGCACTGCCGCCGTAGTCAAATTCTTTTCCCGCCGCCGCATAGTAGAGCTTGTCGTTGTGACCGAGCGTCAGACTCAGCGTGGCATACGGTACGTTGCGGCTTGCCGCGAGCGCGGGAATGCACATCTGGCCCAATCGCCGCACCGCGTCGTCTGGGGGAGCATACGGATCAAAGGAAAATAGCGTGGTGGCGCTCTCTTCAACGCCATAAAATTTTCTTGCCTTTTGATCCCACACCACTACGCGCCACGCTGTTTCTGCTTTGGTGTAATCGCGGCCCAGCGAGATGCCCTTCTGTCGGATGGGAAGTCTCTCAGGAAGCTCCGTAATCTTGTCGGTTCTGGGATCGTACTTGAAAATTCTTCCGGCTCCGAAGCTTCCGTAAACATTTCCTTCGTCATCAATGCCCAAGGTGCGGCAGATGGAGTCCCAGTTGTCTATTCTTCCCTTGTCCACCTTGGCTCCGGTCGCCACATCGTAGTAAACGAAGTGACCGCGAGGATGTGTCAGTCCATAAATGCGATTGAATTTTGGATCGTAGGCCGCGGTATTCATGCCTTCAAACCTGGGGCCGATGCCAAAGTCCTGCACCTGCCCGGTCTTTGGATCATAGGCCATGTAATGCGATCCGGGGTATCCCTCCTGCGTGGCAAAGCGCGCATAGTTGAACCAAAACCCGCCATGAGTCGCAAAGTAGATGCGCCCATCTTTCCCTTCGCCAAACTTGGCGTGAATCTTTGATTGCGGCCCAAGGTGCAATCCATTTTCACCGCTGAGTCGGGTCAGGTTGCCCACGTCCACCATCTGGTCTTTTTTTGAATCGTAGAAGACAAGATGTCCATTGCAACCGTGGCACGCAAGGCCAACGTACACCTTGCCGTCGGACGCTGCTTTTAATGCCGCCCAGTTTCCGTCCATCTTGGCCAGTCCAGGAAAGAAACGATAGTCAACGGTCACTGTTTTTGAAGCTGCGCGGGCCGGGGCAGACAATGCGAGAACCGCAACGATCCACAACGCTCCAAGAATTCGCAGGGCGCGGCAGCAGCCTTGCGTTCGCGTCTGGGGGTATATTCGCATGTCCACTCCTGAGTGTAGTCACCAACAGATGTAATTAGAACTGAAGGCGTATGGAAAAATCAACGGTACCCGCTCTCGGCGTTGACTTGTGCAGGAATTCCGCCGCGCGCATTTACTTGGAGTACGATGGTACTGGCAGGCGAGCCAGACGATCGCTGCCGAGGGAGCCGCAAGGTAACTTCGGGGGAGGAAAGTCCGAACTCCGCAGGGCAGTGTGCCGGATAACGTCCGGGACTGGAGCGTCAAGGCTCTGGGACGGCCAGTGCCACAGAAAATATACCGCCCCGCTCGCAAGAGCAGGGTAAGGGTGAAAAGGTGCGGTAAGAGCGCACCGCTCCGGCTGTAAGGTCGGAGGCAGGGTAAACCCCACACGGAGCAAGACCAAATAGGCGGGAATGTCGCGGCTTCGGCCACGGCAGCGTGTCGGCCCGATGCGCCAAACCTGCGGGTAGGTCGCTGATGAGCGCGCGCAGCAATGCGCGGCCTAGAGGAATGATCGTCCACGACAAAATTCGGCTTACAGGCCGTCTGCCAATATGGCCCCGCGCAAAGGAAACTTGGTTCGGGGCCACTTTCTTTCTGGAAACTCTGCATGTATCCATCGCAAAACAACGAAATTTTTATGGAATTTCCCAGAAAATTCGTGCTATAAGTAACGTACCTTCCCTCAGCAAGCTCGGCTATAGGCCAAGCCAGGGTTGCCCGCAATCGCGGGGTTGGATATTTCTCTGTACGCGCTCAGCCGTGCCCTGTTGTGGCAGTTGTGGTATTCGATTCTGGCGATGTCGCTGGAGATTCTAATTTCATAATTCCGAGAGGTTTCGCCCATGCCCCGGTCAACATCCACGCTTACATCCGCGCCAATCCTTGTGTCACGCATTCTCGCGCTCTGCCCTGTCGTCCGTAGCCGAAATCTTTGCGCCGCGTTGTTGCTGCCGCTGGCGCTTTTTGCGCTGCTGACCGCGCCCGCAACCCACGCGCAAGCCGTATCGGGAAATGTGGCCGTGGTGTCCGTCATCAGCACGTTTGCGGGCAATGGCACGGCGGGCTACCTTGGGGATGGTGGGCCAGCCAGCAGCGCCGAGCTGCATCTTCCGTTTGGCGTGGCGCTGGACAACGCGGGCAACGTCTACATCACGGATACCAGCAACCAACGCATCCGCATGGTGGCGGCAACGACAGGAACGATCTTCGGCCAGAGTGTGACAGCAGGAGATATCTACACTGTGGCGGGCAATGGCACACAGGGCTACAACGGGGATAACATCCCGGCCACCAACGCCGAGTTGTCCATTCCCCAGGGCGTGGTGGTGGACAGCGCGGGCAATCTCTACATCGCGGATAACGGCAACCAACGCATTCGGAAGGTAAGCGCGAGCACGGGAATTATTACCACCGTAGTGGGCAATGGCGCACAGGGCTACAACGGCGATAACATCCTGGCCACCAACGCCAAGTTGAATCTTCCCCTGGGCCTGGCATTGGACAGCGCGGGCAATCTCTACATCGCGGATTCCGGCAACGAACGCATCCGCATGGTGGCGGCAACGACGGGGACAATGTTCGGAGGGACGCTCAGCACGACGGCTGGAGACATCTACACCGTTGCGGGCACGGGCACGGCTGGCTACAACGGAGATAATGTCCTGGCCACCAACGCCGAGTTGTACGCTCCCTATGACGTGGCAATCATCGGCGCGGGCAACCTCTATATCGCGGATCAAGGCAACAGTCGCATCCGCATGGTGACGACGGGATCAGGGATCATCAGCACGGTGGCGGGCACGGGCACGGCTGGCTACAACGGAGATAATATCCCGGCCACCAGCGCCATGTTGGACTATCCCTATGGCGTGGCCGTGGACAGCACAGGCAACCTCTACATCGCGGATCAAGGCAACAATCGCATTCGCATGGTGACGGCGGGATCAGGGATCATCAGCACAGTGGCGGGAGATGGTACGCCGGGTTACACCGGAAATGGAGGAGCGGCCACCATCGCCGAGTTGAACACTCCCCTGGGCGTGGCCGTGGACAGCGCAGGCAATCTCTACATCGCGGACTACAGCAACAATGTCATACGGAAGGTGAGCGTCAACTCGACCTTCCCGGCAACGTCAGTGGGAAAGACCTCTGTCTCGCAGAACATCTTTGTGGAGTTGACGGCAGCCAGCGCGATCACCAGCATCACCGTGCCCAAGGCACAGAATGGCGTGCAGGAGTTTACCGTCGGCGCAGTGACGGGCTGCGTAACCGATGGAACCAGCGTCAATGCTGTAGACACGGTCTGCACCGTGCCCATTACCTTTAGCCCGCAGTATCCCGGCCAGCGCACCGGGGAGTTGATGGTCAACAACGGCAGCACCCTCGTCGGCACCGTTGGGTTGGTGGGCATCGGAACCGGCCCGCTGGATGTCTTCCTGCCCGGCGAGCAGACGGTGGTTGCGACTGGACTAAACGATCCCGATGGCGTGGCGGTGGATGCAGCGGGAAATACTTACATTGTGGATACGCTCAACAACCGCGTGGTGAAGGTAACGCCCAGCGGCACGCAGACAACGGTCGGAACCGGACTGAGTTCTCCCGACGACGTGGCAGTGGATGCAGCGGGGAATGTCTATATCTCGGAGCCCGCGTACGGCCACATACTGAAGGTAACGCCAGAGGGGACGCAGACGACCGTACCTGTGAGCGGCCTGAATGTTCCCGATGGCGTGGCGGTGGATGGCGCGGGGGATCTCTACATCGTAGACTCCGGCAACAACGACGTGGTGGAGGTGACACCCAGCGGGACGCAGACCACTGTGCCTGCCAGCGGCCTGTATCAACCCAACGACGTGGCAGTGGATGCAGCGAGGAATGTCTACATCACGGAGCCCGGTCGCGTGCTGAAGGTAACGCCCAGCGGCACGCAGACGATGGTTTCGATCGGCCTGAGTCCTGATGACGTGGCGGTGGATACTGCGGGGGATGTCTACATCACGGATACATACAACCACCAAGTGGTGGAGGTAACACCCAGCGGGATACAGACGACGGTGGGCACAACAGGAAGCCATGTCAATTTCGTTGGCGTGGCGGTGGATGGAGCGGGGGATATCTACATCACGGATCCCGGCAATAACCTCGCGGCGAAGATCACTCGGACGCAGCAATGGGCGGCGGTAAACTTCGGCCCACACACCTACCTTGTGGGCACAACCAGCCCACAGCAAATGGTGACACTGCAAAACATCGGCAATGCTCCGCTTATCTTTGCGCCACCGCTGGATACGACGACGACCGGGCAAACAATCAGCAGCTTCAACCTGAACGGATCAGGCACCACCTGCACGGATACAACGACGCTGAATCCGAGCGCAATCTGCGGCCTGGGCGTGGAGTTTGAACCTCTCATTGCGGGGCCGCTGACGGGCACGGTGAACATCACCGACAACAATTTGAACGCAGTCGCGCCCAACAATGTGCAGTCCGTGATCCTGAACGGCATCGGCACGGCCACCCCCACCGTGTTGCCCAGCTACACGCTGACCGTGGTTCCGCCCGCCCCAACCGCGCTGACCATCGTGGCAGGACAGACGGGCAACACGACGCTGACCATCACGCCCACGGGGGGCTACGCCAACACGCTCACGCTGAACTGTCTCAACCTGCCGTCCAGCGCATACTGCGTCTTCCCGAACGGGGCGCAGAGCACCACGGTGACGCTGGATGGCAGCAATACTGTGGTCACGGTACCGCTGAATATTGAGACCAACGCGGCGACAGCGCCGCCGTTGGCGCGGATGCAGGCGATGCCCAGTCCATTCGGGCCACAAAGCCCATCCAGCCCGGTGAGTCCAATTCTTCCGGCGCTGGCCTTCTGGTGGCCGGGAAGCATGGCCGGACTGGCGGCCTTTGGGCGCAGGAAGAATCTCTCGAAGACGCGGCAGCGAATGTTGCAACTCTGCCTGCTGGTGCTGCTAACGGGAGCGTTGGCGGCGGGGGTCTCTGGATGTCACGGCGGCTTCTTTGGCCCCACGCCCGCAGCCATCTCGAATGTGACCGTGCAGTCGGTTCCAGCATCGGGAGGAATGACCCAAACCGTCCATCTCAACCTTACCGTTACGCAATAGGAGATATAAAAGACGGGTCTTCGGAAGCACAAACTCTTGGAATGGAGAACTCCGCAGACTTACTGGAAGTGAAAATCCATGCAAAATGTTGATTTGATTGGTTGCGGGGGCTGGATTTGAACCAGCGACCTTTGGGTTATGAGCCCAACGAGCTACCAGGCTGCTCCACCCCGCTTCTTCATGGTACTTGGGGATTGGCTCGCGGTCAAACATAACTCTCTTCCAGCACTGACGGCGCATGGCTTCCACGCGCTCGACCGAAATGCAAAATGTGCAAAATGGTGGATGCAAGCCAAGAATTGCGTCATGCGCCATTATCAACTTCTTCTATCTTGGTCGAATAACCAATCTACTGAGACTTCCCGCTTAGCCGTTCCTTCCCATTGCGGAAAATCCGATGCGGCTCTCTCGTACAGCCTATGAAATTTTTGGATATGTCCCTGCTGGGACGGTACCATCGTAGGGTTGTGCTGTCCTAACAAAGAGGAAGAATTACCATGCGCGCTCTGATACTCTCAGACATTCACTCCAACATCGACGCTCTGGAAGCGGTGCTCCATGCCGCGCCCGCCTATGACGTGGTGTGGAATCTGGGAGATGTGGTTGGCTACGGTGCCACTCCCAATGAAGTGGTGGAGCGGGTGCGCGGACTGGGCGAAGTGTTCGTGCGCGGCAACCATGATCGCGCCTGCTCCGGGCTGATCCATGCCGAAGAGTTCAATCCCGTGGCGCTGTTTGCCGTTCGCTGGACGCAGCAGGAGTTGACACGAGAGAACATGGACTGGCTGCGAGAACTTCCGCGCGGCCCTGTCCATCCCGACAAACTGCGAGTGAACTGCGTGCATGGATCGCTACAAAATGAAGATCAGTACATACTCTCCCTGCGCGATGCCCAGCAGCAATTGGAAGCCTCGTCGGCTCGACTCACGTTTTTTGGACACACGCATACTCAGGGAGGCTTTGTCGTGAATCCAGATGGAGATGGGGCAACTCTGACACCTATCTACAGCAGTCACGACGAAATGGATTTTTATGAATTCCAGATACGCAAAGGATCGAAGTACCTGATCAATCCTGGTTCCGTCGGCCAACCGCGAGACCGCGACTGGCGCGCCGCCTTCGCCCTCTACGACAGCAAGGCGCAGAGCGTCACCTTTGGGCGGGTTCCCTACATGGTGCAGGCGGCGCAGATTCGCATCCAGCGCGCCGGACTACCGGAAAGTCTGGGAACTCGCCTGCGCCTCGGCCGTTGAGCGCATCGCGTGACGCGGAGCGGAGCATGGGGGTATCCGGCACCGCGTTCGGCCTACGAACGGAATACGTCGCGAACTACCTTCAGGTATTCCATCTTGTAGGTAGTATCCGGCTCAAGATAGCTGCCTTCCGTCCACTCGTTCCAGGCATTGATGTTCAGAATGCGCTGCGTCCCGCCTTTGCGGTCAACGAACTGCTTTGCAGCCTGGAGCGCCGCTTTGAATCGCTCTGGAGTATTCCCCGTCATTACTGCCATGAATGGATATTCCGAATTCGTAAAGATGTCGCTTTGGCAGGTTCGCGGTGTCGCATCCCATCCCATAGTGACCCCTGGATAATATGGCAGTGAAAAATCTGAAGCTGATTGCTCCCAATAAGGGATGGCAAGCTGCATCGCATCCGCGTAATCGTAGGATGGAAAACTTTTTGGCCTTGGCCCCTGAGGCCAGTTATAGGATGTGGTGCTCCGACAGGAAATATCTTGCAACATCTGTTTCGCGTCTGCCTGTTGCGCCGCAGACTTGAATGCAATCCCAGATTTTATGGCATTCAGGTGCAGGTCTTTATGCCCCGCAGCCTGGGTTCGACGGCGAAAGCTTTCCAGGGCCTTCCCGGCCTCTGTAACTCCGCCCAGCGCGGAGACCAGGTGCGAAAGCTCAAAGACGGAAAAATACGGACAACCATCGACTTTGAAATACGACGGATGAGAAAAATACTTTTCGATAATGTAATTCGTGATTCCGTCAAACTGCTCTCGATTCACCGCGCCTTTGTACTGCATCCACTTGGGCGCGTTGAGCTTGGCTGGAAAGATGTTGATCCAGTCGTGATTGGCCCACATCAGACAGAACTTTAAGCGGTCGTTGTTGGATGATTGAAGATACCCTTGATCGAGACCGGCATTGAGAAATGGTTTTCCTTCATACCAATACCAATCAAAAATAAAATAAGTTATTTTGTTGTCGGCGGCAGCTTGGATTTTCTTCTCGAAGACTGCGGGGATGGACTCATCCTCATATCCCCACAATGGAATCTTGGGCTGTTGATGTCCCGGAAATCTGGGTAGGCCGCGTTGCAATACATTCCACTCCGTCCAACCCTTGCCGTGAACTGCCTCGTTTCTTGTATCCACATGCCAACTCGGAAAATAATACGCGCCCACTTCATACACAGGCTTCGGAGGAGTTGATTCCGAAAGAATGGGCATGTTGCTCGCGACAGCCGCCATTGCGCCTGCCTTGAGAAAGGTTCTGCGATTTGTTTGCATGTTGATCCTCTAGGACTCCACCGCACTGAATCCCAGGTCTCACAATCGAGACCTGGGGCACCCGTATTTCTTTTGCGCTTCGGCTACTCGGCTTCCGACTCGCGGTTCACGGCCACTTTAATGTGGGCCGTGACTTCACGATGCAGACGCACCGGAACCAAAAATTCACCCAGCGCCTTCAACGGCTCCTCCAGATGCACCTTGCGGCGATCAATGTGGAAGCCCTTGGCTTCAAGCGCCTGCGCGATATCCGCCGAGGTCACGGAGCCAAAGATATGATCGTTCTCGCCGGTCTTGCGCGTAAAAGCGAGCGCGACGCTGTCCAGTTGTTGCAGCAACAGTTCCGCCTCGCTCTTTTCCTTGGCGGAACGGCGCACGGAAGCGCCCTTCATCTGCTCAATGACAGCTTTGTTGGCGCTGGTGGCCTGGATGGCCAGCTTGCGCGGCAGCAGAAAATTGCGGCCATAACCCTCGGCCACCTTCACAACATCCCCTTGGTGCCCCAGGTTGACGACATCTTCTTTCAGAATCACTTCCATGTTTCCATCTCCGTATCTCTGTCACCTCTGCCATGAATTGGGCCGTCGATGTATTGGCGGCTCAGGGAATTCAGAGGACAGGTTCGATTCTTTAGCGCCGCAGCCAGTAGCCAGCGGCTAAAAGCCAGTAGCGGTCAGCTAAAAGCGCGCAGCAAAAGGCAGCAGCGCGATGTTGCGCGCCTGCTTGATCGCCCGCGTCAAACGACGCTGGTGGCGGGTGCAGACGCCGGTTAGGCGACGTGGCACAATCTTGCCACGCTCAGCGACAAACTGCTGGAGCGTGCGCACGTCGCGATATGGAATGGCATCGATCTTTTCGACGCAGAATTTGCAGACCTTTTTGCGACGGAAAAATTTGCGTCCGCCGGGGCCATTGGAGGCTCCGCCCCTCCCTGCTGGCCGTGGGCCACTGGAGGAGGAAGATTCCTGTCGAGGTGCTTGTGTTGTTTCGTCAGCCATGCTGAACTCCTTTTTCTGCGCTGGAGATTATCTCCAGCATCCGGCTCCGCGCATCTGTCCTGCATTTACGAGGAGCAAAAATAAATGGAACAAATTGTCGGGCCAACCGTTGCAAGTGGAATCTCCGCCTGCAAGTGTCGCTCCAGCAATCCGCTTTTATACCGTTGCTTCGGTTGCAGCAACCACGGGTTCCGCAACGGCTTCCACCGACGCGATCTCCACGGGTGCCGCATGTTGCTGCGGCAACGCGCTCTGCTTGACGCGGGTGGAGCGGATCTGGCGGATTTTAGCCAGACGCTTTTCTTCCTCGTCCATGCGCACGGTGATGAACTTAATCACCTGCTCGGTGACACGCAGGCGACGCTCCAACTCGGCAATCAATACACCGTCGGCTTCGAGCGTCATCAACATATACAGGCCATCGTTGAACTTGCGAACAGCATAGGCCAGCTTGCGCATGCCCATCTTGTCGGTCGCCAACACTTTGCCTTCGCCCTTGGTCACGGTGGCTTCCAGGCTGGCCGTCAGCTTTTCGATGTCTTCCTCCACGATATCCGGGCGAAGAATATACATCACTTCATATTTGCGTAGCATCATCATCTTCTCGTTTCTGCGGGAGTTTTATCTCTCCCGCGTGCGCGGCGCAACCTGGCCGCAAGGCTTCTATTCTCCGGCGCGTTCCCGCCGGTTGCATCGGTTCATGGCCGCCGTCGGCCCCTCGGTTAGGATGGTTTCGACGGCCTGTGCAACTTCATCCAGCACTCCATCCAGCGTGGCCAGTTCGGCCTTGCGAAAGGGAGTTAAAACAAAATCCCGAACCCGGCTGCGGACACCTTCCGCCGCTTTGGGATCGTCGGGCGCGATGCCGATGCGGATGCGCAGCCACTCTTCCCCACCCAGCGCGCCGCTGATCGACTTGACTCCGTTGTGCCCGCCGGAGCTTCCGCGCTCGCGCACGCGAATGCTTCCCAGCGGCAAAGCAATCTCGTCGTAGATCACAATCAGATCCTGCGACGGATCAATCTCCAGTTCACGAACCAGAGCGGAGACAGCCAGCCCGCTCAGGTTCATATACGTTTCCGGCTTGGCCAGCAGCACGCGCCGTCCTGCGATGCGCGTAGCGGCAGTGATGGCCTTGCCGCGCCGATTGGCGATGGTTGCCCTGCATTGTTCGGCAATGCGATCCACCGCCAGAAAGCCTGCGTTGTGGGGCGTGAACTGGTATTCGATGCCCGGATTGCCCAGTCCAACAATAAGAACCGGCCCCTTTGGCCTGTCCTGTGTTGACCCGCCCTGTGATGTTTCCATGAGAGCATCCAACTACTTCTTGGCGTCCTTCTTAACGTCCTTTTTGTCGCCCTTCTTGGCATCTGCGGCAGCGTCCGCCGTTTCCGGCTTGCCCTTCTTCATAACCTCAGGCTCAGCAGCCGTCGTTGTTGCGGCGGCCACAGCATCGGCAGCAGGCGCAACTTCCTCGCGGATAGCGGTGATGTGGGCCACGGCGGTTTCTTCATCCGTGATGAACTTCAGCTTGCCGCCATGCGGCAGGTCGGAGACGCGCAGAATTTGTCCAAAGGCCAACTCGCTGACATCCACATCAATGTGGCTTGGGATGTCGGCAGGCAGACACTCGACGGTGACTTCGCGCAAAATCTGATCCAGAATGCCGCCCTGGGTCTTGACGCCCACAGGCACGCCTTGCAGTTGGATGGGAACCTGCACGCGCATCGCCTTGTCCATCGCAATTCGCTTCATGTCGATGTGCATCAACGCGCCGCGAATCGGCTCATACTGCCAATCGACGATCATGACCTTCGTCTTGGTGCCGGCCTTGGAGCCGGTTACTTCCAGATCGAAAATCGTGTTGTGGCCGGATTCAGAATAGAGAATGCGCTGAATCTGCTTGGGATCCACGGTAATGGCCACGGAGGGCTGCTGCGCGCCGTAGACCACGGCGGGGATTTTTCCTGACACGCGCACGCGACGGGCGACGTTCTTGGTGAATTTTCCTTCGCGCGGCGTTGCGGTGACAACTTCGTTGGTTACGCTCATGTTCGTTTCCCTTCGGGCACGGCTCTATGCCGCTCCCTTGTCGCGGAGAAGGATGCCCTCCCTCGCCGCAGTGGTTGGTTCCAACTGCGGCCAAAGCCGCGTTGGATTTTCGTTGTCGAAGACTGCGCTAGTTAAACAGCGAACTGACGCTGGTCTCCATGTGGATGCTCTCAATGGCGCGGCCAATCAGACCGGCAATCGAAAGCACCTTGATCTTCGATGTTCCATTCGCTTCCTCGCGCAGCGGGATGGTGTTCGTCACCACCAGTTGTTCGAGTCGCGAATTTTCAATCCTCTCCATCGCCGGCCCGGACAGCACCGGGTGCGTCGCGCAGGCATACACCTTTTTTGCGCCTGCTTCGATCAACGCATCGACCGTCTTGACCAGCGTGCCCGCCGTGTCCACGATGTCATCGAGGATCAGGCAGGTTCGCCCTTCCACATCGCCGATGACGTGCATGACCTCGGTTACGTTCAGGTCGGTGCGACGTTTGTCCACGATGGCCAAAGGCGCTTCCATCTTTTTGGCGAAGAAGCGCGCGCGCTCCACGCCCCCGGCATCCGGTGAAACCACGGTCAGATCGGGAAGGTTCAACTCCCGAAAGTGGCTGACCAGCACCGGGCTGGCAAACAGATGATCCACCGGGATGTTGAAAAAACCCTGAATCTGCGCCGCGTGCAAATCGACCAACAAAGCGCGATTGGCCCCTGCGGTCGTCAACAAATCGGCCACCAGCTTGGAGGAGATGGCCACGCGAGGCCGATCCTTGCGATCCTGGCGCGCATAGCCGTAGTAGGGAACCACCACAGTGATGCGTCCTGCCGAAGCCCGCTTGAGCGCGTCAATCATAATCAGCAGCTCCAGCAAATGCTGATCGACCGGATAGCAGGTCGGCTGAATGACGAAGACATCGGCTCCGCGCACATTCTCCAAAAGCTGAAAGTACACTTCTCCGTCGGAAAACCGCTGCAAGCGAACCTCGCCCAGCGGGATGCCGACAAACTTGCAAACCTCCTCGGCCAATGGCCGGTTGGACGATCCGCTAAAAATCTTAAAGCGCTTGTCCTCGCTGTAGGACTTGGCGCGTTTGCGACCGACCGCAGGCTTGTCTGCCTGCTTGTCTGCCGAGGCTTCCACCTCTTCCACCACAGTGGACGCAGTTGCCGTTGCATCGCTGTTCATTCCGGACCCCCAGGCTGGTTGGCGTGGCTACTCCGACTGCTCACGAAGGACGATGGCCTTGTTCGCGCCATCCATTCTTCGGGAACCAATACATCGCAGGTGTTCCGATCCTGCGACATCCATGCAAAATGCGAACCCATCCGCAAAGCGATTCGTAAAAACGAAAAGCGCCTTGCCTAGGGGGTACTGCAACTTCCAAACTAACGGCCCTGCGGTGAAAAGTTGGCTGGGCGACTAGGAGTCGAACCTAGACAAAGTGCTCCAAAGGCACTTGACCTACCATTAGTCGATCGCCCATCGGAAGAGTGGCCGATTCTTTGCTGGCCGCTCGTCTTATCCTTCCACTTCCACCATATTCTGCCAATACTCCGAGCGGCGGAGGGTCTTCGTCCGCAGCGCGGGTACATCCATAACGGCCAACTGTTCCGTGGCCGCCTGTGCCTGCGCCTCTGTGGCGTACAGTCCAAAAAGTGCCGAGCCGGAGCCGGAGAGCGCCGCATACAGCGCGTCTGACTTTGCTGAGGAAGGAGTACGAAGCGTCTGAAGAATGCCGTGCAGGGAGGGATACAGCGGGAAAACGACGCATTCAAAGTCGTTTTCGATCCCGGCACGGACAAGCCTGAGAAGCAGTTCCTCGGCCCGGTCTTTCTCTGAAAAGACACCGGAGGCAGGCGTAACATCCTGAGGAGCCGCAGCCAAAGCTGCCGCCCATCTACGACCTAGCTCTTCCAGCCTATCGGAAGCCGTCGGATGGGTCAATGGCGAAGTGCGGATTTTGTTCGGGGCATCTTTCCCCGGCGAGAGGTTTTGCCGCGCATCCCAATCGCGGAAGGCCTGCGGCGTGGAAACTCCAATCGGCGGCGCGGCGACAACGCAGGGCAACTCCGGCAGATCGGGCAACGGCGAAACCTGCTCGCCACGGCCTACGCCCAGCACCGTTCCCCCCACCAGAAACAACGGCACGTCGGAGCCAACCTTGGCGGCGATCTCCAACCGAACGGCATCAGGAAGCGTAACGTCCAGTTCGCGCTCCAAGCCAATCAGCGCGGCCACGGCATTGGCCGATCCAGCGCCCAGACCGCCTTGCACGGGCAGATTCTTCTCAATATGGATGGTCACACACGCTACGATTTTCATCGCTGCGAGAGCCAGTTCCACCATCCTCCACGCTGTGTTGCGAGCATCGCAGGGCACGCGGGCATCGTTGCAGGTCATTTGAATCACGCTGGCTGCGGAACTGGCTGCGTTCTGGGGCAGCCGCTCCGCCGTCACCGTAACGAGATCGTAGAGCGCCAGCGTCTGATAGATCGTAGCCAGCGCGTGGTAGCCATCAGGCCGCGTGGGGCCGATGGCCAGGCCCAGGTTGATCTTTGCATGGGAACGAACACGCATAGGCATCTCAGCAATCATTCTATGCGGAAGCTGGCAACAATCCTGTGTCTTATAATGACACTCACGGAATCTTTGAATGGGTCAGTGTTTTGAAGGGACGCGGCTTTGGCCGCGCCGTAATCGCAACAAGGGCTTGCGCGGCGATTCCCCACCATTAGGTCTCACCAGCGATGGACGTAATTCCCGGAGGAATGATCTGTATGCGATTGGTACGGTTTGGCGCTGTAAACAACGAGAAACCAGGCGTTATGGACGGCAGTGGAGTTCGCCGCGATCTTTCCGCGCATTTTCACGATTGGGATGCGAGCTTTTTTGCGGGGGATGCAGCCAATCAACTCGCAGAAATCCTTCGGCGGAATGCAGCATCCCTGCCGATGGTTCCTGAAACCGAACGTTGGGCTGCGCCCGTGGCGCGACCTGGCAAAATTATCTGCATTGGGCTGAATTACTCCGACCACGCCGCAGAGTCGGGAATGCCGATTCCCACGGAGCCGATTGTATTTCTCAAAGCTGCCAACACGGTGGTTGGCCCGTATGACAATCTCCAGATTCCGCGTGGCAGCACAAAGACGGACTGGGAAGTGGAACTGGGCGTTGTCATCGGAAAAGAGGCCCGCTATCTGGCCTCGCCGGAAGCAGCGCAGTCGCACATTGCCGGATACTGCCTGACGCACGACGTATCCGAGCGCGCCTTCCAACTGGAACATGGCGGCCAATGGACAAAAGGCAAAAGCTGCGATACGTTCAACCCCTTAGGCCCGTGGCTGTCCACGCCAGAGGAGATAGCAAAGGTGGATGCACTCTCCATGCAGCTATGGGTCAACGGAGAAGTACGACAAAAAGGCACGACGGCAAAGATGATTTTCAATGTTCCTTTTCTGGTGCATTACCTCTCGCAGTTTATGACACTGGAATCGGGAGACCTGATTTCAACCGGAACCCCTCCCGGCGTGGGTCTTGGCATGAAACCACCGAAATACCTGAAGGCTGGGGATATTGTTGAGTTGGAAATCGACCAGCTTGGCCGACAGAAACAACTTTGTGTTTCTGCGTAAGCCCCTTGCCATCGGAACCAAGGCGCATACCCCATCCACACTCCATTTGGGGATGACTCCATTTGGGGATGGCCTTGCGCGCCCGCTGCATGTACAACCAATGTAGATGACCGAAGCGCGCATTGTATTGACAACCATCGACGATCCAGAGCGGGCACGCTCCCTGGCGCGCGCGCTGGTGGAGCGCGGATTGGCCGCCTGTGTCAACATTGTGGATCGCGTGCATTCGGTCTATCGCTGGCAGGGCGCGGTGGAAACCGCCGAGGAGCTTCTGCTGGTCATCAAAACCGTCGCCAGCCATGTGGAGCCGCTCGAACAGGCCATCCGGGAGTTACACTCATACGCATTGCCGGAGTTTGTGGTTCTCCCTGTGGACGCTGCCGCGCCGGAGTATCTGCGCTGGATCACATCGAGTACGCAACCCGGCACGCAGTTCGGCACATCCAGCAATGAGGAGTAATCTTCATGCGCATTTTGTATATTGCCGCGCTTCTCAGCATGGGCATCCTTCTGGGGACGGCTTTTTTCGCGCTGCGCGGCATTCACAGACAATATGAGAATAAAGAGATTGACCTGGAACGGAAGGCATGGAAGAAGCATCAGGCCGCGCAGGCATCCACAAGGATGCGTCCCGTCGGCACCGATCACGCGACATCAGAAACGCCCGCCTATACCGCGCTGCTGCAAGGCATGATGGTCGGCGTGGCGATTGTCCTGCTGGCGCGGGCACAAAAGCGAATGCTGAAAGATTGAATCCCCCATATTTTTCTGTAACGCGAAAATTTACTCCCTTCTGCCGGGACAAACCAAAAACAGCACACGCTACTTTCCAGAATCATTCTTCATCCAGTCTTTGGAGTGTTGTTCCAGAACGATGCGCACCAACTGACTCCTTGTTCGCACCCCAGTCTTGTCAAACAACTGTTGCAGCGCTGCTTTTACGGAACTTTCCGAAACATCCAGCCTGCTGGCAATTTCCTTGTTGCTCAAGCCATCCAGAACTCCCTGGAGCACTTCCCTCTCTCGTGTCGTGGGAGATGGCAGCGCGCGGTTTTCGCCTACACGCCCCTTTGCCTCTTGCGCGACTGCAAGGGCGGACTGCATGGCGCGCTGGTCAAGCCACGTCTCCCCCGCTACAACCCGATGAATGGCTTCGATGAGCCGCGCAGGTGGACTATGCTTCAGAAATATGCCCGACGCTCCTTCCTGCAACACCCGCAAGGTGGCCGCATCGTCGAGGCCCGCAGTCACCATCAAAACCGCACCGCCAAATTCAGCCGTCCTCGCCTTTGTCAGTAGCGACAATCCCCGCTCCGCGCCCAGGTCATAGTCCAACAACACCACATCGGGCTTTTCCTGATGAAGCAGACGAAGACCCTCGGCGACCGTTGCGCTGGCGCCGACGATCTTCATATCCGGCTCCGCCTGGAGAAGACGGCCCAGGCTTTCGCGAAATAATGTGTGATCGTCAATCAGCAGAATTTTTATCAGACGACGCATGGTTCCCTCTGGATTCCACGGAATACGCGAGTGGAAGCTCGACCAGAAAACTCGCTCCGTTGCTCTCTGCTTCGTAGCGCACATCGCCACCGAAGGTGCGCATAAAGGCGCGGGAAAGATAGAGTCCCAGCCCGGTATTTTCAGCCCCCGGTTGAAAAGGCTGAAAGAGTCGCTCCGGTTGAGCCACACCGCAGCCGGTATCAGTAAAACGCACAACAAGGTTGCCACCTTCCACATGCGTGGCAATGGTAAGACGCCGCGCTGGAGCCGAGGCCATTGCGCGCGCGCTATTGTTCGACAGGTTCAAAAAAACCTGGATCAGGCTTTGACGATCCGCCCATACCCAGGGGAGTTCCTGCTGGACGGCCCAAACCACCTCGACCGCAGACTCCTGCAAGGAAGGCTCAATGATAATCCTCAACTCGTGGAGCAGGGAGGCAAGATCAATGGCCGTCGCATGGGCTGCGGGTTGGCGAAATTCCAAGGAGGCAATTCTTTCCAGGGTAAGAATCAGTGTTCCCAGCGCTTCAAAATCCTGATTCTTTGCCAGCGCGCCCGCGCGCTCCAGATTTTGATGCACCACGGCAATCGCGCCGCAGACGTTGCGTACCTCGTGGAAGACGGCCCCCACCAGAATGCGCGAACTGGACAGCACTTGCTGCAAGTTCATCTCCTCCTGGTTGCGAAGATTATCCGAGACATCAATCACCATTGCGGCCAACCTGGGGCCGGCAGAGGTGCGATATGTGGAGAACCACACATTGGAAAGAAACACCTCTCCATTCGCCCGCCATCCACGGCACTCCATCACCGTGCGCAGGGACTGCCGATCACTGGCCTGCACATCCACATTCGCCAACGAAGGCAAATATGCAGCCATCGGTTGTCCACGCAGCGCCCCCGGTTGCAGCCCAAAGAGTCGGTGCGCCGCATCGTTCGCCAGTAGAATGCAGCCTTCCGCATCCGCCGTAAAAACAGCCGCCGGACTGCTTTCAATCAAAATGTTTAATTGCTCTTCGGCGGCCCGCTTGGCCCGACTCTCCTCCTCAATGCACTGGAGATGTTCGAGCGTGCTTTGGCGGCTGCGAAGAAATTCATGCACGAAGAGGCCGACACCATAAAACGCCGCAAAGTACAAGATGTCACGGGTAATTCCAGTTCGCTGATTCCAAACAAATTCATCGAAGATTTCTGTAAGCAGCGTGCAAACAAGCGCGACCACTCCCATTTGAACGCGATTCAAAACGCTGGCGGCGAAAATCATTGGGAAAAGGTAGAGAAATCCAAGCGGCAGATCGGTCGCGGCGCGCGCATCCAGCAGGGAAATTATGGCAATCATGCCAAAAACAGAAACCAGCACCGCCTTGCGATTTCCGCGATACAAAAAAAGCAGCGTCGAAGTCATGGGGCCATGACGCATCGCTGGCTTATCCGGCTGTAGAGGTATTTGAACCATCGTTCCGCCCCGTTCTCTCCGTTCCATTGCAATGATTACACCTTACTTCAAGAAACCGCAGCACACTCTTTTCACGCCCAAATCTACACGTTTTGCAACGCGGATTCGGACATTCCCCCTCCCGAATGCCATAATGCGAGTATGGAGATTGGCGAGCTTTTGCGGGAAAAGATTCTGCGCGTGCAGGAATACGTCCTGCTGTCTGTCGAGGCGATTGTAAATCTCTTTCGCCGTCCGCTGTATTTGGACGACATCTACACACAAGCAGATATCATCGGCGTTGGTTCCCTGCCTATCGTCATACTCACGGGATTTTTTACTGGCGGCGTGCTGGCGTTGCAGTCGTCCGCCACGTTGTCAGAGTTCGGAGCCAAAAGCATCACCGGCCAACTGGTCAGCCTGTCGATGATTCGGGAGCTTGGGCCGGTGCTCACTGGCTTGATGGTCTCCGGGCGCAATGCCTCTGGCATGGCCAGCGAACTTGGCTCCATGCAAGTCACCGAGCAGATCGACGCGATGCGCGCCCTGGGCACCGACCCCATCAAAAAACTGGTCACGCCGCGGGTGATTGCAACCGTGGTCATGCTGTTTTTTCTCACCATCGTCTCGGATACGGTGGGCACTCTTGGTGGAGGCATGGTGGGAACCACGATGATGAATCTCGATGCCTCCCAATACTTTCATACCAGCTATCAGGCTCTGGCCTATCCTGATGTCCTGCAGGGCCTCATCAAACCTTTATTTTTTGGCCTGATTATCGCCACCGTCGGCTGCTACTATGGCATGTCCACCAAGGGCGGAACGCGGGGCGTGGGACACGCCACCACGCAGGCCGTCGTCACGGCTTCTGTTCTGATTATTGCCGTGGACTTTGTTATCAGTCGCCTGATGCTCGGCATCTTTGGCGGTTAGAAGCACATGGCTCATCCCAACTTGCTTCCCGAACTCGTTCCCACTCCCGACGCAAACACAGTCCCCGTCGTGGAATTTTCCCATGTCTCCATTGGCTTTGATGGAAAGCAGGTGCTACAGGACATCAGCTTCACCGCGCAACAGGGCGAGACGCGCATTCTGCTCGGCCCGGCAGGCTGCGGCAAAAGCGTTCTCCTCAAGCTGGCGAATGGCCTGATGCGCCCCGACTCCGGCCAGATTTATGTGTTTGGCGAAGAGATGTCCACACTGCCGCAGAACGGCCTCTTTCGCCTGCGCGAAAAGATTGGCATGGTCTTTCAGGAGAGCGCGCTCTTTGATTCCCTCACCGTCCGCGAAAATGTCGCATACCAACTCCGCGCAGCGCATATTGAGGATGCAACCGTGGAGGCCAGGGTACAGGAGGTATTGCGCTTTGTGGAGTTGGAACACACTCTCGACAAGTTTCCCTCGCAGCTTTCCGGCGGAATGCGCCGCCGCGTAGCCATTGCGCGCGCCATTATTACCCATCCAGAATTGCTGCTCTATGACTCTCCAACGGGCGGTCTGGATCCCACTACCTCGGCGACCATTATCGATCTGATCGTGAAACAGCGCGATGTCTACGGGGGAACATCTCTGCTGATAACACATCGGCTACAGGACGCCTACATGCTGGCCACGCATATCTTCAATCGCGCAACCAATCAGATACAGCGCAGCCCAAACAACGAGATCAATCAAAAAACAACCTTCCTTGTTCTCAACAACACGCACGTTGTCTTTGATGGAACCTTGCAGGAACTCCAGTGCGCGGAAGACCCATTTCTAAAGGAATTTCTAAGCTAAGGAATCTCTGAATAAATCTGCATTTTGAAGGGGCGCGGCTTTAGCCGTGCCGTCATCGCAGCCAAATCAACGCGGGCTTCAGCCTCTGAGGGAATGTGACCTCGCAATAAGGACTTGTGCAGCGATTCCCTTAACGTGGAAATGTTATAGGCTGATAGGTCTGCGCGAGTGCAGCGGGAGAACGCGATGGGATTCAAATTCAAAGGTGTCGATTTTATTGGCTTCGATGCCATGCTGAACGATGACGAGCGTCTGGTGCGCGACAGCACGCGCCAATTTATTGAAGACAATCTGGTTCCCATCATCGAAGCGTGCAACCGCGATGGTCGCTTCCCGAAAGAACTTGTTCAGCCGATGGGCGCGCTGGGATTTTACGGCGCCAACATTGAAGGCTACGGCTGCGCGGGCATGTCCAATGTGGAGTACGGCCTGGTGATGCAGGAGTTGGAGCGCGGCGACTCCGGCGTGCGCAGTTTCGTCAGCGTGCAATCCGCGCTGGTCATGTATCCCATCCATACTTTTGGCAGTGACGAACAAAAGAATGAATGGCTGCCGCAATTGGCAGCAGGAGAAAAGCTGGGCTGCTTTGGCCTCACCGAGCCAGACTTCGGCTCCAACCCCGGCGGAATGCGGACGCGCGCAAAAAAATCTGGCACCGACTACATCTTGAATGGCGAAAAAATGTGGATCACCTCCGGCACGCTGGCGGATGTGGCCATCATCTGGGCCAAGGTGGAAGACGAAGAGGATCGCGTGCGCGGCTTTCTGGTGGACACAAAATCGCCGGGCTTCTCTGCTTACGATGTCCACGGGAAATGGTCGCTGCGCGCCTCTGTGACCTCTGGCCTGTCGATGCAGGATGTGCGCGTGCCTGCCTCGGCGCTGCTGCCGGGAACGGGCGGTCTGAAGTCTCCCTTGATGTGTCTGAATCAGGCGCGCTATGGCATCAGTTGGGGAGCGCTGGGCGCGGCGATGAGTTGCTACGACACGGCGCTGCAATACGCGCTGCTGCGCAAACAATTTCGCGAGCAGCCGATTGCCAGCCATCAGATTGTGCAGGAAAAACTGGTCTGGATGATTCGAGAAATTACCAAGGGGCAACTATTGGCGCTCCAGGTGGGCCGCATGAAGGATGCTGGAACCGCGGAGCATCAACACATCTCAATGGCCAAGCAAAATAATGTCTGGATGGCGCTGAAGTGCGCCCGCAGCGCCCGCGACATTCTCGGCGGCAACGGCATCACCGACGACTATCCGATCATGCGCCACATGATGAATCTGGAATCCGTGAAGACTTACGAGGGAACGCACGACATCCACTCCCTTATCCTCGGCCAAAGCATTACGGGCATCTCCGCGTTCTAGCTGTGGTGGCTCAATAGGTTATTCCCTTCGAGGCCGGAGCGGCTGATGGGAGGAGACTGGCCCAGACTAGCATGGGGACGATGCCAGTTGTAGAGATGCAGCCAGGAGTTTAGCTCCTGGCTG
>JAJZIJ010000048.1 GCA_021810625.1 Acidobacteriota bacterium | reverse complement strand
CTGGCAAGAGATTACGAACGACTCTCGCAAACCTTGGCAGGCCTTCACTACTTCGCCTTCGCCTGCCTCATGCTGGCTCAACTTTTCAAGCTTCTTAACCCAAGTTCATAACAGGCTCTAGCGAACGGCCATCAGTCCTGTGGACGCGGCCTGTTCGTGCGCGTGGTAGGACGAGCGCACCAGCGGGCCGCTCTCCACATGGCGAAAGCCCATCCGCAGCGCCTCTTCTTTCATCCAGGCAAACTCCGCCGGAGTGTAGAGCCGCGTCATCGGTAGATGATCTTTTGACGGTCGCAGATACTGCCCAATGGTCAAAATGTCGGTGCCCACCCGCGCCAGATCGCGATAGACATCGAGCAGCTCGTGCATCTCCTCGCCCAGACCAACCATCACGCCAGATTTTGTGACCAGCTTGGGATCAAGTTCCTTCGCGTACTCCAGCAGCCGCAGCGTGCGCTCATAGCGCGCCCCGGAGCGCACAGCGCGATACAGCCGCGGCACGCTTTCCGTGTTGTGATTCAGAATTTCTGGCCGGGCCTCGACGACGATGCGAATGGCCTCTTCATTGCCCTGGAAATCCGGGATCAGCACTTCCACCTGGCAGCCAGCGGCCTGGCGGTGAACCTCCTCAATTACCAGAGCGAAGGCCCGCGCGCCACCAATCACATCATCGTCACGATTCACGCTGGTGATGACGGCGTGTTTCAACTCCAGTTTGGCAATGGCCTCGGCCACGCGGCGCGGCTCGTCGAAATCAATCGGCTCTGGGCGGCCTTTGGGCACGGCGCAAAAACCGCAGCGGCGCGTGCAGAGATTCCCCAGCATCATAAAGGTGGCCGTCTTGTGATTCCAGCACTCGCCAATGTTGGGGCAATGCGCGCTCTCGCAGACCGTGTGCAGGTTCAGATCGCGGGCCAGCTTTTTCAGGTTGTGATAGGTCTCGCCCATCGGCGTGCGCGCCTTCAACCACTCCGGCTTGGCGGCGGGGTGCCTGGGCGAAAGATCAATCTGGATCAGGTCAGCAGCGGTGGCCATAGCGAACCTTCTATTGTAGCTGGTGGTGCGCTCTATCGTTGACGCTATGCAAAACAGCGCGGGGATTCCGCTTCAACGTAAAATGCGTGGCATGATGAGTAACGCCAAGCCCCAGAAGGTTCAAGGCATTACCAGGGTTGATTTCGCGCCAATCAATCCCAAGCTCAAAGGTCTTTTCTTCAACATTGAGCGTGAGTTGGAACGAAAGGCAAAGGAAAATCCCGGGCTTAGTTGTTTCAATCGAGCTACGGTCTTCCTGCTTGTCTCTACATTGAGCATCTACAACTGCTACGAATCCATTCTCTGGCTTGGCTCGGATAAGGAGGAGACGGGGAAACGACCCAAAAACGCGCTCCTTACGATCCCATCCATTACGCGCACCATGATCGACAATCTGTTTACAGTCGTCTTTATGTTCGATCAAGGAAAATTTCTACCGAATCATGTGTGGTACGCCAAGTCCTTCTACCGAGAGGCATGGGAGGAGTTGCAGCGATACAAAAATTATTTTCCTCAGCATGAGGACTACATCAAGTTTTTTGAAGAAAATTTGCAGGAACATGCCGAAGATATCAAAAAACATCTCCAGGTATCAGATGCAGAGCTATCGAATCCATCAGGGTTAAAATACTGGCCAACGCTCACGCAAGCCATATATCCACGAAACGACACTGATTACACCCTCACCCCTGACTGCAAAAAGTTTTTTGTGTGGCTAAATGATCGGTCGTACCGCAATATTTCTCAGATCGCGCATCACTCTGCATGGGGTGTCAGCAAAATTGGAAGTTTTTTATTGAGGAATAATCTTAGCAAGGAAAGGCAGAATCGGATTGATGGGATTGGGATTGAACGTCTTCGGTCTGAACAAATATTCAATGCCGTTACTGTACTTTTGTGCTTTGCCACCGAAATCAATCAGCATTACCAACTGAATCACAATGCGGACTTGCTCCAGATTTGGAAGTACCTCGATAATGTTCCAATCATTCAGGAGGCATGGGATGTACGGTATAAGCAGTTTCTCTCACCGCAACTTTCTTAAAATCTGCGGGCGGGTCAAGTAAACGAAGAACACAAAGTTCCCCACGGCTAGACTGGCGTGTCGCCTTCAGTGCCCAGCGTTACCTGCACATCCATGCGTTTCTGTCCACGGAAAATAGTGATCGTAATTTGTTCGCCCGATCTGTGACCATCCATAATCTCGGAAATATCCTGCGCGCTGGTTACTTGCTCGCCGTCGATGGCCACAATCAAATCTCCGCCCACATAAATCGGCGTGTTGCCCAGATATGCCTTCTGCGTGCCGCCGCGCAATCCGGCGCGCGCTGCCGGGCCGCCGGGAATCACGCGCTCAATCAACACGCCATACTCGGCGGGCAGGCCCATCTGGTTGGCAAGGCCAGGGCCGATGGACAGCGACACAATGCCCATCGTAGGCCGCAGCACTTTTCCGTATTGAGCAAAATCGCGCAGCACGGCCTTGGCTGTGTCGATGGGAATCGCAAACCCGATGCCCGCATTTTGATCCGCGCCGCCACCGGTGGCAATCATGGAGTTGATGCCAATCACCTCGCCGCGCGCATTCAGCATCGGCCCGCCGGAGTTGCCCGGATTGATGGCTGCATCCGTCTGGATGGCGCCTTCGATCAGATTGCCCAGCGGGCCGCGCACGCTGCGGATGGAACTGACGATGCCGCGCGTCATTGTCCCGCTCAGCCCAAAGGGATTGCCGATGGCAAAGACCACCTGCCCCACCTGCAAGCCGTGGGAACCAGCCAGCGTGGCCGGTTGCAGATTTGGCGCGTCAATCTGCAATAGCGCCAGATCGTGCGCCTTGTCGGTGAGCAGCACGCGGGCCTTGTATTGGTGCTTGTCGTAGAGCGTGACCTCCACCTGGCGCGCTCCGGAGACAACGTGCAGGTTGGTCAGGATGTGCCCCTGCTTGTCCAGAATGAAGCCCGATCCCTGGCCTTGTTGCGGCACCGGGCCGTAGAAAAAATCGAAGGCCATCGTAGTGGATGTGATGTTGACCACCGATGGCAGCGCCTTCTTATAGACAGCGATGTTTTCCTGCTCCTCCGGCGTAAGCACGGGCGCGGCCTCGGCCTGCGTTGGTTGGGGGGAGGCGGGCAAATCGCGCAGCAAGCGTTGGTCAACGTTCGACAGGCTGGGATGCAGATGCGTCATCCATCTGCCTGTGGTTGCCGTGTGCGTTGTAACAACGTAGAAGCCGCCAAGAATGGCGATGGTCAAAAGAAGAAGACGTGCTTTCATGCAAAACGTTCCCTGCCTTCGATTGTAAAGCCGGGGTGCCCGATATCTCGATTTCGAGACCTCGGAATCAAACGACCCGCGCCCCCTTTGCGCCCCATTCCTCAACCTCACCTTGCGCGATACGAACCTGAACCGACCAGAGGGCTGGTCACTTTTCAGGAGAAGCATTCCGCTCATGCTTCAACACCAGCACCCAATCCTGGGACAAAGGCAAATTGGGGGCGCGCCAAGCGTCCCCGATCACGAGATTCGAGTTTGCGTCCGCCGCCACAGGCCCGATGCCGTAGGCTGCAAAATTGCTAAAGTTCTGGCTGGCCCGTTCTCCCGCTTCCGGGTGCTTTGCCGTGTGGCATTCAGAGAAAGAACCATCTTCGCACAACAACGACTCGCTCCAAATTCCAACGGAACCAGGCGACATGTTTGCCACCACAATTGGCAACGTTCGATATGTGTGCCGACCATCCGTGACGGTAAGGCTTGCTGTCGATCCGTGGGCTTCTGCAATCAGATGCATGGTCGCTCCGATTTCACCTACCGACATGGTTCCCAAACGCAGTCCGTATTTGCCCTTCCGCCTGTCATGAATCCAAATCTCTTTCGACGCCGCCGAATAGATAGCAACGATGGAATCATCTGCATCGTGAAATCTTAGCAATAATCCGGCGTTGGCATTGCTGCTGGCATCCACGCGCACCAGCGCATCGGCCTCGTGAACATCCTTCCTCACCAGCCATGTCGAACCATTGGTGTGCAGCGCGTTGGATCGAACCCTGGGGTGCCCGATGACTTCGCTCCAGCCAGCGTCCATCTTCGCGGCAAATTTATCGTTAGCTTGAGGGGTAAGCGCAGGTCGAACCAACGCGCCGAGATCATACTTCTGGCCATTCACTGGATCGTAATACGCGGCGTGATAGGTTACGCCTTCCTCGATTTGCATCAAAAGAGGGCCTTTGTGGCTGTAAACCTTGGGGGGAATGTAGATGACTCGGATTTTATCCGGTATGCCTGCCGCATAGGGCAGGAGATCGTTGCCGTTCTCCTCTTTCCAGCGCTTGTCCACATCGAACCAATCCGTATGCGGAGTTAGGAAGGCCGTGCCATGCGGCTCGACCCATTCAGGATGGGGTACAAACTTCCACCACGCATACTTCATCAGGAGTCGTTTCCCGATCCCATCCTGCGTGGAACCGGGAAGACGCATCGCCACGTTCCAGGGAGTGTTCTCGTAGTTGTTGCCCGATGGGGAAGGCCCATGCGCGACGGTCTTGCCGTTCATCTCCCATAATCCGCCAGCGCCATAGGTGTAACCAGCCGCTCCGTTCAACATTGTGGTCCACAGCGCAAACCGTTGTACGTCCTGCCAGTTGGTCTGTTGATGACCCTCATAGACGGCTTCGCCAACCATCACCGGCATCGTCGGAGTTCTCGAATAATCAGCCGACACCTCCCCAACGATGGATGAGGCGGAGGCCCAGTATTTGTGTCCAGGTTGCAGCAAATCGAAGTCCACTACGGACGCATCCGTCATCTCTGAACGAGACGACTGCCAACCCGACGGATGCGTGGTAATCAAATGACCATACGGATCAATGCTGCGCACGTACCTTGCCACCTCCGTCCAACCGGCCTTCTGCAACGCAGAGTCCGCCTGGGGGTGCAAGGATCTGTAATACGGCATCGTTTGCTCCCCGCTAATGATCCAAACAACGGGATAGGCTCCGTATCGGGCAACCAGATTTCGCCAATGTTTCTTCGCTTTCTCGATGCCCATCCAGGGCAGGTAATACCCCCAACTGCCCACGATGGCCGGGGTAAGGCCATCGTCTACCAGCGCCTTGATTCGCTGGTCGGCGGCGTTGAAGTATGCCGGGTTGATGCGCGCAAAACCCGGCTCCCAGGGCATGCCACCCTCATTCTCTGAGCGGGCGTCGAACGGCGGCTCATCCGAATACAGCCCCGCCGTGATTAGAACAACATCAAATCCCTTTGCCCGACGATCAGCCGCCAGGGTCTTGAAATCATCAAGAGAAATTCTTTTGCAGAAACCCTCCCACCATGTGTCGCCCAACCAGAAGAACGGCGTGCCATCGGCATATTCCAGGTAGCGACGATTGGCGCTCACGCGAAGATTTCCGTGCATCAGACGGGGATTGGAACCCTTATACGGCTTCACGCGCAAGATGCCTTCGTGCCCGTTCAGGTCGGGATTGCTCTTGTCCGTACTCTCGGCGTGATACTTGTAGTCCCCGGGCATCGGTGGCGCGAAACGCACCCGCCATTCATTTCCGCCCGCCCAGAAGGCCGGAACTCGCCACTGCTGGCCGGAATCATTGGTAAACACCACATCCAGATCAACCTGGTTGAAGGGATCCTGATAGTTCCTTTGCGACGTATAGCCCCATTCGACCACCTGGTACTGCTCTCCCACCCTGAGCGCGGGCGCGGCCTCGGCCTGTGTTCGTTGGGGGGAGGTGGGCAAATCGCGCAGCAAGCGTTGGTCAACGCCCGACAGGTTGGGATGCAACCGTGCCGTCCATCTGCCTGTAGTTGCCGTATGCGCTGTACCAACGTAGAGGCCGCCGAAAATGGCGATGGTCAGAAGAAGAAGGCGTGCTTTCATGCAAAAATGTTCCTCGCCCTCGATTGTAAAGCTGCCTGATTATGTTCGCCATGCCCGCATGATGCGTTCCACGGCAGCCTCGGTCTGCTCCAGCGGGCCGGAGTTGTCGATCACATAATCGCAGCGCGGAATTTTTTCTACATCGGGAATCTGCGCGGCGATGCGGCGGCGCGTGTCTTCCTCGATGGCGGAAATCTCTGCAGGATTCAGTCCGCGTCTCAGCTCACGCTCCCGCTCCCGGCGGACGCGATCCACGGTGCGGGCAATGCGCAGGGTCTCCGGCGCAGCCACAAGCACCAATTGGTCGAAGCGCCGGGACAATCCCGGTGCGGTGCCGGCGCGGTCAGCCTCAAAAATCAGGGCCGATTCCACCATGACAATTGCGTTGCTGTCCCGCGCAAAAATTTCCTGGGCGCGACGCTCCTGTTCGGCAATGACTGGCGGATGCACGATGCGACTCAGCGCGTCGATGCGGCCTGTCTTGTCTTCTCCCTGCGGCGCAAAGACATATTGAGCCAGCGCTGCGCGATCCAGTTGTCCATCCGGGCGCAGCAGCGCAGGCGCATCGGGCAGCGCAGCAAAATATTGCAGAATGGCCGCATAAACAGGCTGGCCGGGCTGCATCAACTCGCGGCCAATGGCATCGGCCTCCAGCAGATGCGCGCCGCGTGCGGCGAACATGGCGGCGACGGCGCTCTTGCCGCTTCCCAATCCTCCGGTCAAACCAATGCGCAGCATGGAAACTTTCTTGTTCTACCACTTCTACAGCGGAAGGCCGCGGCGCAGTCGAGCAGCGCGGACAGTATTGGCCATCAGCATGGCGATGGTCAGTTTGCCCACGCCGCCGGGCACGGGCGTGTACGCTCCAGCCACTTCAAATGCCTTCGGGTGTACGTCGCCGACGATGACAGAACCCTTCTCTCGAAAGGCCGTTTCGCGCTTTACATTCCCGGCAAAAAAGCGGTCGAAGTCCTTCTGCTCCGTAATGCGGTTGATGCCCACGTCGATGAGGATCGCGCCGGGTCGCACCATCTCTGGAGTCACAAATCCTGGCCGCCCGATGGCCGCCACCAGAATATCGGCGGCGCGAGTGTGATGGGCCAGATCGCGTGTCTTGCTGTGACAAATCGTAACGGTGGCGTTTTCGTGCAACAGCAGCATGGCTGCGGGCTTGCCTACAATGTCGCTGCGGCCAAGAATCACCGCATGTTGTCCGGCGACGGGCAGATGGCTGCGCTTGAGAATTTCGAGGATCCCGGCAGGCGTGCAGGGCGCGAGCGCGGGCTGGTTGGACTGCAAGCGTCCCATGTTGATGGGATGGAAACCATCAACATCCTTCTCCGGCAACACGGCTTCCAGCAGCCGCTTGGTATCCACATGCGCGGGCAGGGGCAGTTGAATCAAGATGCCGTCAATATCGTCGCGCCCATTCAATTGCACCACCAGCGCCAGCATCTCTTCTGTGGTGATGGTATCCGGCGGCGCAATCATCTCGCTGTATAAACCGAGGTCTTTGCAGGTTTGCACCTTGCTGCGCACATATATCTGCGACGCGGGCACGCTGCCCACCAGTACCGCCGCCAGTCCGGGGCGAATGCCCTGGGCCGCCAGTTGCTGCACCTGCATGGCAACCTCGGTCTTGATTGCTTCAGCGATGCGCGTGCCGTCCAAAACCGTGGGAGAAAGAGTGGAAATCATATTGCCTCGTTCTCATGGTACAAGATTGATTTGGAATGATGGACAGATCCGTTCCGCAGGCATATCCCCCAGCGCGTCCGCTGGAATACACTGCGCTTATGGCTGCAAAAAAGTGGTTGTCTTCAGGAGAATGGCACACGCTGGCCAACACGCTGGCTTGTCCGGTATGCCGACGACACGGATTGTCCATTCTCCCCAATTTGAACCAGCCGGAGAGTTTGGCCTGCCCAGTCTGTCATCGGAGTTATCCAATCATGGAGGGAATTCCTGTGATGCTCGCGGATCGCGCGGTGCAAAAGTAATCGCGATGTGTAGCAGTAACCTCCCTGATATCGCGAAGCTAACGAGAACCCGGTTCGCCATCACATTGCACAAAAAATGGTGCGGCCACCTCGGTGGTTCAACGGCGCTGCGCTTCCTGCCCAAAGACAGCAGTAACCTCACGGCATTACCGAAGATTTCCCTAGAGGTGTACCTAAAACTGCCGAAGAATCTGTTAAATAGGGGGGAAGCTCTCCGGGAACGCCGGGCTGTTTCCCCATCGTTGGCTGCGACAAAAATGCAGGACGCAAGCGACGATTTTCCCTCAGATGTGTCTTATGGAGTGGGGACATTACAGGGATGCAGGCAAGGGCAGCCGGGGGAGCGGGACTCAACTCTACGAGGAGGGGGCAACACAATGACATCACATGGAATGGTTGAGAAATTTCCCGTTGCGGAGTTGCAGGATTTGCGAAATGGCCTGCTGCAAGGTGGCTTGGATTCCTGGCAGGCGGCAGAATTGATCAGCAGCTTTTTAAGCGGTCGTGGCTATGGCGTCTCCCGCCAGCGCGCCCGCGACGCGGTAGCGCACTTGGATGGCATTCGCTGCTCCCTGGAAAATATGCAGAAGGAATTGGAACGTTTGGCGCTGGTCATGTAAGCCGCGGTCGCAAGGTTGCGTTTTCGGGGATGCACCACTCCGGCTTCGCTATGGATGGAACCTCGCCTCATAGCCGCGGCCATCCCAAATGCCCCCAGAGAGCGGCAGAACCAAAGGCTGAGCAAAATTTGCTCAGCCTTTTCTGCTTTTGCGCGTCCGGCAAAAATGACATTCAAAGGTTTTTGACTATCATTCAATTATAAGATTGAATAGTTAATATGAAGAAGGCAACAAAACAAGCATTCAAGACGGAGCTATTTGAGGAGTTCGCGCGCATCGGCAAGGCGCTTTCGAGTGGCCGTCGGCTGGAGCTTATCGAGCTTCTCGCGCAAGGCGGGCAGGTCGTCGAGGAGCTTGCTGCGGAAACCGGAATGTCCGTCGCCAACACTTCACGACATTTGCAGATATTGCGCAGCGCGCATCTGGTTGCCGTGAACCGCCAGGGAACCTATGCGCGGTATCGTCTGAGCGATGACCATGTGCTGCGGTTATGGCTGAGCCTGCGTGAGGTTGGCGAGATGCAGCTTGCGGAAATCGAGCGGGTTGTCGAGGGCTTCTTCAAGGATCGCAAAGAATTGGAAGCGACCACCTGCGAGGATCTGCTGAAACAGATCAAGGCAGGCAGCGTGGTCGTGCTGGATGTTCGCCCAGAGCAGGAATACAGCGCGGGGCATATCCGGGGCGCGCGGTCGATCCCGATGAATGAACTAGAAGCGCGATTGAAGGAGATTCCTAAAAGGAAGACCATCGTGGCGTACTGTCGCGGCCCCTACTGCGTTCTTGCGGACGAGGCTGTCGCCCTCCTGCGAGCCAAGGGTTTTAACGCGCTCCGTTTTGAAGGTGGGTTCCCGGACTGGAAGGCGCAAGGACTGCCCGTGGAACGCGCGATCTCTCTTTGAGCATTCGTAAATTCGTAACGATGATAAGGCGGGGGAGCATGGACAAAAAGAGAATCGTAGTCGTGGGCGGGTCATTTGGCGGAATCAACGCGGCCTATGAGCTTCGCAGGCGGCTTCCGCAAGATGCCGAGATCACAGTCATCTCGCGGGATGCGGCGTTTACGTTCATGCCCTCGTTGCCGTGGGTGATTCTGGGCTGGCGGGATCCATCGCGGCTACAAGTTCCACTGGATGCGCCGCTTCAACGTCGGCGGATTCGTTTTGTGCAGGATGAAGTGAAGGAACTCGACCCTCAACGGGGAGAGGTTCGGACATCCTCGGAAAAATTTCCATACGACGCTCTTATTCTTTGTCCCGGAGCGGACTTGGATTATGCAGCAGTTCCTGGCATTGATCCGAAGTCAGGGTACGTCCATTCCACCTTTACGATCCATGAAGCGGTTCAGGCGCGGGATGCCTTAGCGAAGATTCTGGCATCGGATTCTGGGCGCATCGTGATCGGCGCGGTGGCAGGAGCAAGCTGCATTGGCCCGGCATACGAGCTGGTGATGATGATTGACGCGGCACTGAAACGAGTAAAGAAGCGCCATCGCTTTTCGCTTGCCTTCGTGACTCCAGAACCATTTCTGGGTCACTTCGGCGTTGGTGGCATTGGCGCATCGCCTCGAATGATTCAGGACGAGTTTGCGGAGCGACACATCGACAGTACGGTAAATGCCAAAATCGTCGAGGCGCGGCCCGGCAGTCTCACCTTGGCGGACAACACAGAACTGCCGTTTGATTTCTCGCTCGTAGTTCCAGCGTTTCTCGGCAGCCCGTTCGTCCGCGCTGTCGAGGGTCTGGGCAATGCGAAGGGATTTATTCCCGTAACGTCACACTTGTCAAGCGCAAAATTTGGGAACATCTACGCGGCAGGCGTGGCGATTGCCATTCCTCCACCCGGCGTGACCCCGGTGCCCGTCGCCGTTCCGAAAACTGGGCACCTGAGCGAGGCGATGGCCCGGATTGCCGCGCGCAATGTTGCGGCGGAGTTTGCTGGCGGCAAAAAGATGGATGGCCTGACGCTGCCAATAACCTGCATCGCCGATGCGGGCGACACGGCATTTTATTTGTCCGCAGACCCATTCCTGCCTCCGCGCAACAAGATCGTCACAAAACGCGGCAAGTGGGCACGGTACATGAAAATCGCTTTTGAACGATACTACCTGGCTAAGATTCGACATGATTTGCCGTCGATTCACTTTGGCTGGTAGGCCGGTTGTGACATACGAGGAACGTATGCGAATCTACCTTGATTTCAATGCGAGCACGCCGCTAGCGCCTGAGGTTGCCGCTGCGATGCGGGCGGTGCTGGATGGGCCGTTCGGGAATCCGTCGAGCGATCACTGGGCAGGGAAGCCTGCGCGGGAGGCCGTGGAGAAGGCGCGAACACAGGTTGCCAGGCTTCTGGGATGCGATACCAGCGAAATTATCTTCACCAGTGGCGGAAGCGAAGCGAACAATCATACGCTAAAGGGACTCTTCTTCGCCAAGCCAACGGCACGCTTCCACATCATCACGACGCAGATTGAACATCCTGCGATCATCCATCCCTGCCGTTTTCTGGAGCGACTCGGCGCGAAAGTTACCTTCCTGCCTGTGGATGCCTTGGGCCGCGTCGATCCAGAAGATGTGCGGCGCGCGGTAACGTCGGCCACGGTTTTGATTTCCGTAATGCACGCCAATAACGAAGTTGGCACCATCCAACCCATTGCGGAGATCAGCCATATTGCTCGTGAGCATGGAATCCTGTTCCATACCGATGCCGCCCAGTCCGTGGGAAAGATTCCAACCAAGGTCGGGGATCTGGGCGTCGATCTCCTGTCCGTAGCGGGCCACAAGCTCTACGGCCCCAAAGGCGTGGGAGCGCTCTATGTCCGCTCAGGTCTTCAACTGGAGCCGCTCATCCACGGCGCGGGACATGAAGCGGGCCGCCGCGCAGGTACGGAGAACGTTCTGCTCGATGTCGGCCTTGGCGCGGCTTGCGAACTGGCAGAATCCTGGGTCGGCAGGCAGTCAATCCGGGAATTGAGAGACCTGTTCTGGCGCCGATTGACCGAGGAGTTCGACGGCAGCGTAATTCTCAATGGACATCCGGCGGAGCGATTGCCGAACACTCTGAACGTCAGTTTCCCCGGCAAGGTTGGGGCGGAGATTCTGCACGCCTTGGATGGAGTAGCTGCCTCGACGGGTTCGGCCTGCCACTCCGGATTGATCGAATTATCCCCCGTTCTGAAGGCGATGAATGTTCCTGCGGAGGCTGGCATGGGCGCGATTCGCTTCAGCCTGGGTCGCGCAACGACCGAGGAGGAAATCGAGATCGTTGTGCGGCAACTGAAAAAGATTCTTGGCGAATAATCTCAACCATGCGAAAGGGAATCCATGAATTATCTTTTGATCCTGAATGATCCACCATACGGCACCGAACGCAGCTACAACGGTCTTCGGCTGGCTGGAGAACTGTCGAAAGACGAGAAGAATTCCGTGAAGGTGTTTCTGATTGGAGATGCCGCCGCTTGTGGAGTTGCGGGGCAGACGACGCCCAACGGGTATTACAACCTTGAGCGAATGTTGAAAATTCTTGTATCCCGGCACAGCAAGGTCGGGGTCTGTGGGAGTTGCATGGATGCGCGGGGCATCAAACCCGAAGCGCTCATCGAAGGCACACATCGGAGCACCATGAGTGAGCTGACCGGCTGGACGCAGGAAGCCGACAAGGTCATCGTCTTCTAAATTTCCTGGGATCAGCGGCTGGCAGGTACGCGACAGGCGAGATCACCCGTGGACGGCGATGCGCGTGAAGGAGAGCACGGCGTGGCTGGCGACGGGCTGGCCGTAAAAACGCGCCGGAGAAAAGACGCTCAGCAGCAGCAGATTGGTCAACTCCGCCTGCACCTCTGGGGCAGCCGAGCCGGAAATAATTCGATAGTCGTACACTCGTCCGTCGTTGCTGACGCTGGCTTCCACCACGATGGGTTCGGGAGTGTCCAGGCGAAGATCGGCCCCCGCCAGCGAGTAGAGGAATTTCGGCGCGCTGACGCTATCAACGGTGGCATCGTTGGCGACCAGAGGTTCGGGAGCAGCAAAGGTTCCGACCAACAGGATCACCGTGCCCAGAAAAATCACGGAACTGGCAAACCCCGCAGAGGCGCGCACCAAAAATGGCGCAATGGCATTTTCCCATCGCATCTGCCAGCGATCTAGGCGGCGACGCGCCCTGCTGCCACTGCGCTCCCGCGAAAGAGCAACGCGCAGGCGCAGTTCCATTCCTGCCGGAGCTTTGGCTGGCCCTGCGGCGGATAGCAGACGCTGCATGTCGCGCCAGGCATCAAATTCCCTTGCACAGGCGGCGCACTGCTCCAAATGGGCGGCAATGGCCTGCATCTGCGTGCCTCGAACGGCACCGTCCAGATACCCGGAGAACTGCATTTGCATGGATCGACAGGTTTTCATCCAGCCTCCTCACGCAAGCCACGTTCCAATCCGTGCTCAAGGGATGTCGCGCTTGCCCTGCTTGGCCGCCGTGGCGCGGCTGTAACAAAATCTTCCAGATTTTTCTTCAGCACGCTCCGTCCACGCGCCAGCCGCGACTTGACCGTGCCAATCCGCACATGCAGAATTTCGGCAATCTCTTCATACGCCAAACCTTCCAGATCGCGCAGAACCACAACGGTGCGGAATGGCTCCGGCACCTGCCGCATTGCAGCCTCCACGCGCAAACGAATCTCCGCCTTCGCCGCAAATTCAAAGGGGGAAATCCTGTCATCCACAAACGTGTCTTTCAGGCAGAGCGTGGGCTGGCCGGAGTTCGCGTCCTGTTGCGCTTCCATCGTGACCTCCCGACACTTGTGCCGAAACCACCAGCGGCGCTGGTTGGACGCTTCGCGCAACGCGATGCGATAGATCCATGTGCGCAGGCTGGATTCGCCGTGAAAATTTCGGATATGGCGGAACACCTTGATGAAAACATCCTGGGTAACGTCGGGCGCGTCCTCTGGATCGGTCAGGACGCGGGCAACCACGCTGTAAATGGGCTGATGGTACTGGGCGATAAGCGAGGCAAAGGCATCTTCCGAGCCAGCCTTCAACGCAGAGACCAAGTCGGCCTCTGCGGAGCGAACTTCGATAACGCTTGCCAGATTTCCCAAAGCAAACCCCGCAGACATGCGGTCACCTCCACACTACCAGCAGCGTGCCAAATCCTCAATCCGCCTGCCCGCATTGAACCGGGGCAGCGCATCTTTGGGGTACTGGGATGGGCACTTCTGGACACCACAACCCACACTATTAGTGTTAGACACGGCGCGATGAGGAAAGGTTCCCCCAATTTGCAGAAAACAGGGGTTCTTTTTGCAGCGTTTTGGCGCGGCCCGCCTGCGGAGTGGAGCCTCTTATTTTCCCGGCGGGGTGGCGCTTGTTGTTGTGGATGGTTTGTTTACAGGTGGTTTGCTGCCGGATGGTTTGCTACCGGACGCTTTGCTTGCAGGTGGCTTGCTGCTGGCAAGTTTCCTTCCAGGGGCCGGAGCGTGGAAGGGTCGACGCGCTTTTTTTATAGGAGGCCTGGGGCGTCGCGGCGTACTATTTTCGACAATGATTTTCTGGGAACGGGCAGCCATCTCCGATGCTGCCATCGCCGCCAGTTGGGTACGCAGCACTGCCAGGTTTTTGTCCTGACTTCCCGTTGCAGCCACCAATTGCTCCGTCAGGTTTTTTCGGGCTGCGGCCAGTTGATCTTCCGTTTCCGCCAGTAGGGCAGCCTCCGGGCGCGAGGCTGCCAGGGTTGCCGTCGTCGTCACGCGCACCAGCACATCGTAGAGGGCGTTGACGTTCTCCACCACCGACCATTGCGGCGCAAGCTCCGTTGGTTTGGCCTTTGCCTGATCCAGCAAGGCAGGCAGGGGGCCGGAGATATCCCGCCGAATGGAATCTATGTCGCCCTGGATTTCAATTTTTCCCTGACGCGAGAGCTTCCAGTGGCCCACGTCCACCGCATCGACTGCGGATGCAACCACGGAGGACAACGGACGAATCGCTTCACAGGGAGCGAGCGTGGGCGTGGACGCGGAACCCGGAGCAGGAATCGCATTGGGCGGCGCGGGTGGCGGCGCTGTTTGCGCAGGGATCGCGAGTGTTCCCGCAACAACGAACAAGGCCACGCTGTACAGGATGCGAACACGGGGTTGGAGACATGCAGGCATACTCGGTGAGTATACGTCGCGAGGGATGGAGCCGCAAAAATCGAAGTGGAAATTTTGAGTCGCGCACGATACACTACAAACTGTCCACCCCTGTGGGCCTGTGGCGCAGCTGGGAGCGCGCTTCCATGGCATGGAAGAGGTCGTCGGTTCGATCCCGACCAGGTCCACCAATCAGACCAAAAATTTAGATAATGCGGACGCTCTGGAGCGGAACATTTGTGTCATAACCTGCCATTTTGCTGCTATTGGCAGGGCTAAACGCTCAGGGTTCCGACAAATGACCCATCTTTTCGCGCTTGATCTGCAAATACTTTTCAAATGTTTCCAGGGACTCCACGTTCGCCGGGACGCGCTCGACCACGCGGATGCCTGCCGACTCCAGCGCCGCGACCTTGCTGGGATTGTTTGTCATCAGCCGAACCTGGGCAACGCCGAGCAGCTTCAACACTTTCGCAGGCAGTTCAAACTCGCGGCAGTCAGCTTTGAATCCAAGATGCTCATTGGCTTGCACGGTGTCCATGCCTTCGTCCTGCAATGCGTAGGCCTGCAATTTTGGCATCAGGCCAATGCCGCGCCCCTCCTGCATTTCGTACAGCAGGATGCCCGCGCCAGCCTCGGCGATGGCGCGGAGCGCCAACTCCAACTGCAAGCGGCAATCGCAGCGCAAAGAACCCAGAGCATCTCCGGTCAAACATTGCGAATGAATGCGCACGATGGGCGGTTGGGCATGGATGTCACCCATCACCAGAGCAACCATTTCCTCCAGCGAGCGCTGCCGTGTCAGGCTCTCATCGCAGCCTGCGTTTCCGGGGCCGCCATCCCATAGGCCCGTGAAGCCGTGAATGCGAAAATGTCCCCAGCGACTGGGAAAATCGGCCTCCGCAATCTTACGCACGCTTAGAAACGCCATGTTTCGATTATAGGATGCGGATCATTACGCCGAATTCCGCAGCACGGATTCGTAGAATTGCTCATAGCGGGGGATGATACGCGAGGCGCAGTAGCTTTGTTGCGCCATGCGCCGCGCCGCCTTCGCCATTGCCTGCATGTGTTCGGGATTTTGTAACAGCGCAATGGCTGCCTCGCTCATCTCATCGACCGCGCCCACCGGAAACAACAGCCCCGTAACGTCATGCTCAATCAGCTCCGGCATACCCCCGACTGCCGTGCCAATGGTGGGAACCTCACAGGCCATTGCCTCCAGCGCGGCCAGACCGAAGGATTCCAGTTCGCTGGGCATCAGCATCAGGTCGGCGATCGGCAGCAGTTCATGAATGCTGTCCAGCTTTCCCAGAAAATGCACGCGGTCGTGAATTTTAAGCTGTATGGCCAGCCATTCCGCCACGGAGCGATCCGGGCCATCCCCCACCATCAGCAGACGCGCAGGCATCTTGCGGGCCACGCGGGCAAAAATTTCGATCACGTCGCGAACGCGCTTGACGGGACGAAAGTTCGACAGATGCACCAGAAGCCGCTCGTCTTTACGGGCGTATTGCGCGCGTAATTGCTCTGCGGCGGCCTTGTTTCGCACATAGATATCGCAGTTGACGAAGTTGGGAATCACGGCAATTTCGCGCGTCGTGCCAAAGGTCTCCACCGTCTTCTGCCGCAAATAATCGGAGATGACCGTCACGCCGTCGCTCTCATCAATGGCATAGCGCGTGATGGGAAGATAGGCGCGATCCGCGCCAACCAAGGTGATGTCCGTTCCATGCAACGTGGTAACAAACGGCAAACGACGGCCTGCGCGGGCCAGCATTTGCCGAGCCAGCATCGCGCTGACGGAGTGGGGAATCGCGTAATGCACATGCAGCAAATCCAGGTCATAATACTCGGCGACCTCCGCCATGTGTGTCGCCAATGCCAGATCGTAGGGAGGAAATTCAAAGAGCGGATAGTTGGAGACCGAAACCTCGTGAAAATGAATCTTGCTCTCCCGGCCTGCCAGTCGAAAGGGTTGGGAGTAGGAGATAAAGTGAACCTCATGCCCGCGTGTCGCCAGCTCAATGCCCAGTTCCGTGGCGACCACGCCGCTGCCGCCGTAGGTTGGATAACAGGTGATTCCTATTTTCATCATGTTTCGCTTTCAAATTGGATGCGGACAACGTGGCGCTGGCTGCAAGATTTTTTATTCCTCGGGTTTTTATTCCTCGGGCAAGTTTTCATGCAAGTCTCCATAATGAATGCGCTGCACGTCGGCGTATCCTTCTGCATCGCGCGACAACGTGGCCAGCAGCGCGCCAACTTCCACCTCTCTGGACGCGAGCAACCGCGTGCGCGTCGCGCGCAACTCCGCGTCCAGATAGGCGGGATGGCAGACCATCTCCCATCTGCCTTCCGGCATTTTTTTTAGAATCGCGTCGAGAGTCGCGGCATCCAGCGTTCCGGTCGCCAGGATTCCCAGGCAGCCATCTGTAGTTGTCATTGCAGCGGCGCGTGTTTTTGCCAGAAATTGTGCGCGAAGCGCGCGCAAAAGATGTACCTCCAACCGTCGCGTGGCGCTGGCTTGCGGCGTTGCGTGGACGCTCCATCCCGGCTCAAAGGGGTTGCGAATTTTGTGGATGCCGCACTGGCGCGCTGCTTGCAACGCTGGCTCCAGCACGCGCGGAAACATGTGCGTGTGCTTGTGCGTGTCGAGATGCGTCACAACCACGCCGCTTGTTTGCAGGCGCTGCATCTGCGCCGTGGCCTCCAGCAGAACATGTTGCGGGTCGATGCGACCCAGCAGCAAATCCCGCGCAAAGCGTCCCAGCGTGGATCGAAAAGCTGGAGAGCGGCTGTCGGAATCGAGAAGCGTGGGAATTGTGTGCGGCGGAGATACCGGAATTCCATCAACCAGAACGATGTGGCATCCAACACCAAGCGTGGGATATTGCTGTGCCAGTTCCACGGCTTCCTGAAACTTTGGCGCGGCGGCCATGAGCGTTGTCGAGGTCAGCGCGCCAGTGCGGTGCAACGCGATGACAGCCTGATTGATGCCCGAAGTCAGGCCAAAATCATCCGCGTTGACGATCAAACGACGCATCGGCTCAGTCTACCAACTACGCGAGAAAACTGTGCGGGATTCAGGGCTGCATTGACCGTCGCCAAGCGCTTCCATAGACTGAGGACAGCGCAACCCCAGCATGATTCCGCGCGACCCATGCGCGACGTATGTACAACCGGGGGCGGTTAGCTCAGTTGGTTAGAGCGCCTGCCTTACAAGCAGGAAGTCGGGGGTTCGAGTCCCTCACTGCCCACCACGCCCTAAGTGTGAAGTTTCAATAGGTTGTCCATTCGATCTGGATCATAGAAGCTGATTGTGAAGAGCAATCCAGATTCAAGGAAAGGAACGAATGGACTATCACCAGAATGCACGACTGACGATTCAC